>CAZZFN010000008.1:6241-31908 GCA_964653505.1 uncultured Methyloversatilis sp. | reverse complement strand
CGGTGCCCGGATGCCGCTGGATGTGCCGGAAGGCTTGCTCGGCCGCATCGACGAAGCGCCGTGCCAGATCGGGCGACTCGTTCAAGTAGTGATCGATGGCGTCCGCGATGTCCCGATCCGCGAGCGCCCGGCGCCGCAGCGGCTTCACGGCCGCTCAGGCGGCATGCTGCGCGTGCTTTTGGATATCCGCACGCAGTCTTTCGAAATATTCCGCGTCCGCCGTGCCGGTCACCGGAGCCTGGGCGCCCTGCAGGAGCAGATCGCGCAGGCGCGCCCGATCCTGGTCGCGGCGGATCAGTTCGCGTACGTATTCGCTGGCCGTGCCGTAGCCGGCTCCCGCGACCTGCCGGTCGACGAATTCCTTGAGCGCGTCCGGTAACGAGATGTTCATGGTGGTCATTGCCTGCTCCTTGTTTGGCAAAATTTGGCAAAAAGCATAGCGCGAAGCCGGCGGTGGAGCAAGCCGTCAGCCCGCCTATTCGCGGTTTCGACCGTCGCCCCGCCCGCTATCATGGCGTCCACCATGGACCCGATCGACGCGCGCACCTTCCTGCTGGTCGCCACCTTGCTCGGTCTGCTGTGCGCGCTGGTGCTGTGGGTGCAGGCGCAGAGCTTCCCGGACGACATCCATGGCCTGCGCGACTGGGCCCTGGCCGTGGTGCTGATCGGCTGCGCCTCGGGACTGACCTCGCTGCGCGGCCTGGTGCACGACGGCATCGCCATCCTGCTCGCCAACGGCCTGCTGCTGTTCGGCCAGTTGCTGCTGATCGTCGGACTGCAGCGCTACGCAGGGCGCGCGCCGGTATGGCGGCCGACGCTCGACATCGTCGGCGCGGTGTTGCTGCTGATCGCCTGGCTCACCTTCGGCAACCCAAGTTACCCGGGGCGGATTTTCGTCATGGCGCTGGCGCACGTCGGTTTCTTCGCTTACGGCGCCTGGCTGGCCTGGCGCGCCGAGCCGCACGGCTTCGGCAGCCGCTTCCTGGCGGCCGCCTTCCTGCTCGGCGCAGTCGTCGCGGTCTGGCGCCTCGCCACGCTGTCCGTCGGCGCCGGCATGGCGGACGAGGCGTTCGACCGCGACCTGGTGCAGCAGATCTACCTCGGCATGTTCTCGCTGGGGGTGCTGGGCCTGTCGATCGGCTTCATCCTGCTCGCCAACGAGCGGCTGCGCGTCGAGCTCGAGTTCATGGCGACGCGCGATCCGATGACGGGCCTGCTCAACCGCCGCGCCTTCTTCGCCCGCGCCGCGGTCGAGTGGGCGCGCGCCGAGCGCGCGCGCCGGCCGCTGGCGATCGTCGCCGCCGATATCGACTTCTTCAAGAAGGTGAACGACAGCCGCGGCCACCACGTCGGCGATCTGGTCATCAAGGATTTCGCGCAGCGCGCGTCCCGGCTGCTGCGCGTGCCGGACATCCTGGCGCGCTTCGGCGGCGAGGAGTTCGTCATCCTGCTGCCGGACACCGACCGCGCCAATGCCCGCCACGTCGCCGAGCGCATTCGCAGGGAGGTGGCGACGCAGCGCGACCAGACGCTGCCGGCCTATACGGCGAGCCTGGGCGTGGCGGTCGCGCAAGGCGCGCCGGGCGATGCGGCCGACATCGAGGCGCTGATCGCGGCGGCCGACGCGGCGCTCTATCGCGCCAAGCAGGGAGGCCGGAACCGGGTTGAAGGTTGAGCGCTGTTAAAATCCGCGCCCGCTTTCATCCTTCGCCCGACCATGCCCAAGAAAGTCTTCATCCGCACCTTCGGCTGCCAGATGAACGAGTACGACTCGGACAAGATGGCCGACCTGCTCGCCGGTGCGGAAGGCGTCGTCAAAACCGACAGCCCCGAGGACGCGGACATCATCCTGTTCAACACCTGCTCGGTGCGCGAGAAGCCGCAGGAGAAGGTGTTCCACGAGCTGGGCCGCGTCAGGAAGCTCAAGGCGGCGAAGCCGGGTCTGATCATCGGCGTCGGCGGCTGCGTCGCCAGCCAGGAAGGCGACGCGATCGTCGCGCGCGCGCCCTATGTCGATCTCGTCTTCGGACCGCAGACGCTGCACCGTCTGCCCGAACTGCTCGCGGCGCGGCGCGCGACCGGCAAGGCGCAGGTCGACGTATCTTTCCCCGAGATCGAAAAGTTCGACAGCCTCCCCGCCGCTCGGCCGGAGGGGGAGGCCGGGACGAGCGCCTTCGTCTCCGTCATGGAGGGCTGCTCGAAGTTCTGCAGCTTCTGCATCGTGCCCTACACGCGCGGCGCAGAGGTCTCGCGCCCGTTCGACGCCGTGCTCGCCGAAGTTCGGGCGCTCATCGCGCAGGGCGTCAAGGAAGTGACGCTGCTCGGCCAGAACGTGAATGCCTATCGGGGCCTGACGGCCGAGGGCGACACGGTCGACCTTGCCTTCCTGATCGAGACGCTGGCGACCATTCCGCAGCTCGAGCGCATCCGCTACACCACCTCGCATCCGCGCGAGATGACCCAGCGGCTGATCGACCTGCATGCCCATCCCAAGCTCGCTCCACACCTGCACCTGCCGGTGCAGTCGGGCTCGGATCGCGTGCTGGCCGCCATGAAGCGCGGCTACACGGCGCTCGAATACAAATCGATCGTCAGAAAGCTGCGCGCCGTGCGGCCGGAACTCTCGCTGTCCACCGATTTCATCGTCGGCTTTCCGGGCGAAACGGCCGAAGACTTCGAGAAGACGATGGAGCTGATCGAGGAGATCGGCTTCGACGCGAGCTTTTCCTTCATCTTCAGCCCGCGCCCGGGCACGCCGGCGGCCGAGATGGCGGACGACACCCCGGCCGCGCTCAAGACCGAGCGCCTGATGCGCTTGCAGCAGCGCATCGACGCCCTGGCGTTCGCCGTTTCCCAGGCGATGGTGGGTAGCGTGCAGAAGGTGCTGGTCGAGGGCCGGGCCAGGAAGGATGCCGGCGAACTCGCCGGCCGCACCGCCAACAACCGCGTGGTGAACTTCAAGGGCAGCGCCCGCCAGATCGGCCGGTTCATCGACGTGAGGATCGCAGCCGCGCTGCCGCACAGCCTGCGCGGCGAGGTCGTCCTGCGGGAATCCTAGGGCTCAGATCCTCAGATCGTTGAAGGCGGTGTTGTTTTCCTCGCGCCGGTCCCGCCCGCTGCGACGCGTCGGATTGTCGGGATCGTAGCGCACCACCGGTCGACGGTCGATGCCGGCGCGGCGTTCCTTGCCGCTGCGACTGTCTTCCAGAAGGCGATACTTGCACCGGCAATCGAACTTTTGCGTGCATTCGCGCAAGGGCAGGGGCGGCGCCTCATCCTTCCTGAACTCGATGTCCGCGATATCCCTGGCGGCCTGGCACACATGGCCATGGGCCGGGATGTCGATCTGTTTGCCCCAGACCGGCTTGACGACGGGGGCAGCGAGCGCGTCGAGGTAGGCCCGTTCCTTTTCGGCCTGTCGTTTGCGCAGATGGAAGACCAGCCCGGCCACGACGACAAGCGCCAACAGGGCGGGCAACCAGTATTCGATAGGCATGCCTGATCGGGGAACGCGGATGGCGGGCGGGGAGACGGACGGAAAAATAATACCCGAAAGTCGGCGCTGGCCGGACGGCATCGGCCCGGCCAGGGCGGTCAGTCCGGAGCGGACGCCGCATCCGGATTCTGCCGCTCCAGCCGGAACCGGACGCAGCCTCCGCCGTTTTGCGCGAGGCCGAGACGGTAGCCCGCCTGCTCCGCCTGGCGGGCGCACTGGTAGAGACCGATCCCGAATCCGTCTTCCGAAGGCACGCGCTCGCGCAGGAGCCTGCCGGCCAGAGATTCCGGTATCGCCTCGCCATCGTCCGAGACATCCAGGCGGGCCTCTCCGTGGAGGCAGGTGAGCCGCACTTCCGCCCTCACGCCGGACTGGCGGCGCCGCTTGGCGGCGATGTTCTGCAGCAGGTTTTCGGCAACGCTCGCGAAGAGCGCCGCGTCCGGCACCGCACAGGCCGACACATCGCCTTCCCGGACGAAGGCGGTGTACCCGTCCGCGTAGCGGCTTTCCAGCGACGCCATCCAGTCGGCGGCAGACACCGTTACGGAGGTCCTCGCCCTGCCCGGCTCGACCAGCTTGTCCAGCGTCTGCCGCAGGCGGGACGACACTTCGGGCAGCTGGCGCCGCAGCAATTCCGCGAATCGCGGAGAAGGCGTCGCGCCCGTCTCGTTGGCCGCGGCACACAGCGTCTCGAGCGACTGCAACAGGTTCTTGATGTCGTGCGTCAGGCGCGCGCCCGTTTCGTGAATTCCCTGCATGTACGACAGGCGCTTCAGCTCCTGCGCACGCCACTTGCCGAGATGAAACTCGGCCAGCAGACGCACCACCAGATCGTAGTGCCAGCGCAGCGCCGGGCTCGGCTCGACGCGCGTCACCAGTTCCACCCTCAGGCGTCCGTGGGCGAATCCGCTCCGGCAGCCCTCCTGCAGGCCGAAACTGTCCTGCGCAGCGATCGACGACCAGCTCCCCCCCCGCACCCCCGGCAGGCGGCGCGGCAGTTCGGCACACGCCAGGGCAAGGAAGCGGTCGGGGTCCTCTTCGCGCCCGCCGAGTTCGGCGAGCGACTCCAGCCATTCCTCGACCGGCAGGCCGAGCGAAGTCACGTGCTGGGCCACCGCCGCACCCAGGCCGGCGAAGCCGGCGCGGGGATTCCAGATGAAGCCCAGCAGCAGAAGCATGGCGGCGACGATGGCCAGGGTGATCAGCAGCGCCTCGAAATAATTGGCGCCGAACAGCAGCGCATAACTGAGACTGCCGAGGGCGATCGCCGCCAGCAGCAGGACAACGAACACGCCGTAGATGAAATCGACGATTTCCGCCCGGGCCTCGGCAAGCTCCTGGCCCGCCGGCAACAGCAGCATGAAGGCGAAAATCACCGGGGCCAGATAAAGCATGAGGATGGCCAGCGTCGATTCCGCCAGGTCGAGCGAGCTCACTGCGGCCGGCAGGATCAGCATCAGCACGGCCATCGTCAGATAGCCCAGCGCAGACAGGTGGAAAACCCGCTCCCAGCGGTCGGGAAACAGGAAGACCTTGCCGCCGACCACACCGGCGAGCAACAGGGTCCAGACCAGCAACACGCCCCAGTTCAGGAAGTAGGTCAGCAGGACGCTGCCGCAGACCACGAAAACCAGGCTGCCACGGCCGAGGCGCCGCCGGGGCTGAACGAAAGGCTGCCACAGCAGGCCGAGCCCGATATGGGACAGGAACAGCCAGCGTCCGACCATGTTGTCCGGGCCGAGAACGATCACGATATGCAAGACAGCCAGAAAAAGGAGCAGCACCCAGCGGCGGCGCGGGGCAGGGCGGATCGGCGGCTTCGGTGGCGTGCAGGTCGCCGGTCGTCGCGAAGTCGTTCCCGGGCCGGCCATGGCCTAGCTCTCTCCCCGCTCTTCGGCCGCAAGCCCGGGAAGCGCCAGCGGCCAGCGCGGCCTGACGGCAAACCCGCCAGCGCCGGGCATCGCCGTCCTGGCCAGCAAGTGCTGCGCGCCGGCGAAGGCGATCATCGCGCCGTTGTCGGTGCACAAGGCCATCTCCGGATAGCAGACGCGGACGCCCGGCGCCTGCGCAGCCGCGTCGAGCCGTTCGCGGAGCCGCCTGTTCGCGCCGACACCGCCGGCGACGACGAGCGTCTTGATGCCCCGCGCGCGGCAGGCGGCCAGCGCCTTGGTCGCCAGCACCTCGGTCGCCGCTTCCTGGAACTCCGCCGCCAGGTCGGCCTTGTCCCGCTCCGCGAGCGCGCGCGCGCGGACAGCGGTCAGCACGGCCGTCTTGAGACCGGAAAAGCTGAAACAGAAGTCCCCGCTGTTCAGCATCGGGCGCGGCAACCTGAACCTGCCCGGCGTGCCCGACTCGGCCAGCTGCGCCACCGCCGGCCCGCCGGGATAGCCCAGACCGAGCAGCTGGGCGGTCTTGTCGAAGGCCTCGCCGGCCGCGTCGTCGAGGGATTCGCCCATCCATTCGTAGCGGCCGACACCCTGCACGCACATGATCTGCGTGTGGCCGCCCGACACCAGCAGGGCGACGAACGGGAAATCGGCCGGCTCGCTCGAGAGGAGCGGCGACAGCAGATGGCCTTCGAGGTGATGCACCGGCAACGCAGGCACGCCCAGCGCCAAGGCCAATCCTGCCGCGAAGCTCGCGCCGGCGAGCAGCGCGCCGGCCAGCCCCGGCCCGGCGGTATAGGCGACTGCACCGATGTCCTCCTTGCGCATGCCGGCCTGGGCGAGCACCTGGTCGAGCAAGGGGATCAGCCGGCGCACATGGTCGCGCGAGGCCAGCTCGGGCACCACCCCGCCGTATTCCTCGTGCAGCGCCACCTGGGAATGCACGGCATGGGCGAGCAAGCCGCGCCCGCCCAGTGCGCTGTCGTAGAGAGCGATGCCCGTTTCGTCGCAGGAAGTTTCGATGCCCAGCACGATCATCGGCAAATTTTACTTTGACAAGCGCCTGGAAATGGCTAGAATGCGCGCCTCCCCGCAACCCATATCCATTAGGGAAAGTCCGCATGCCCGGTATTCGCGTCAAGGAAAACGAGCCCTTCGAGGTCGCCATCCGCCGTTTCAAGCGCACCATCGAAAAGGCCGGCACGCTCACCGAACTGCGCGCCCGCGAGTTCTACGAGAAGCCCACCGCCGAGCGCAAGCGCAAGCTGTCTGCCGCCGTGAAGCGCCATCACAAGCGCATCCGCAGCCAGCTCCTGCCGCCCAAGCTCTACTGATCCGTTCCGGATTGCCTGCACCGACCGCCCCGACCGCAAGGGGGGCGGTTTTTGCGTTTGTGGAGAAAAGACCATGAGCCTGAAAGACCGCGTCACCGCAGACATGAAAGCCGCCATGAAGGCGAAGGAAACCGCCCGCCTCGGCGCAATCCGCCTGCTGCTGGCGGCGATCAAGCAGAAAGAGGTCGATGAGCGCATCGCGCTCGACGATGCGCAGGTGATCGCCGTCATCGAGAAGATGCTCAAGCAGCGCAAGGACTCGATCGCTCAATACGAGGCCGCCAAGCGCCAGGATCTCGCCGACGCCGAGAAGTTCGAGGCCGAGGTGCTCTCCGCCTACATGCCGCAGGCGCTCGGCACGGATGCGGTGGCCGCCATCGTCGCCAAGGCCGTCGCCGATTCCGGGGCGAAAACGCCAGCCGACATGGGCAAGGTGATGGCCTTGGTCAAGCCGCAGATCGCCGGCCGCGCCGACATGGGCGAGGTGTCGAAGCTGGTGAAGACAAGGCTCGCCGGCGCATAATCGCGCCGTGATCCCCGCGTCCTTCATCCAGGAGCTGCTTGCGCGCGTCGATATCGTCGACGTGGTCGGGCGCTACATCGCGCTCAAGAAGGCCGGCGCCAACTACCAGGCCTGCTGCCCCTTCCATTCCGAAAAGACGCCGTCCTTCACGGTCAGCCAGTCCAAGCAGTTCTACCACTGCTTCGGCTGCGGCGCGCACGGCAGCGCGATCGGCTTCGTCATGCAGTACAGCGGTCTCGGCTTCGTCGAGGCCGTCGAGGAACTCGCCGGCCAACTGGGCATGCCGGTGCCGCGCGAGGTCACAGCAAGGTCGCAGGAAAAGGCGAAGCAGCAACCCCTGACCGAACGCATGGCGCGCGCCGCGCGCTTCTACAAGGAGCAGCTCAAGGCCTCGCCCAAGGCCATCGACTACCTGAAAGGCCGCGGACTGACCGGCGAGATCGCCGCGCGCTATGGACTGGGTTATGCGCCCGACGACTGGCAGGGACTGCAGCGCGTCTTCGACGATTACGCCGATCCGGCCATGGTCGAATGCGGCCTCGTCATCGAGAACGAGCAGGGGCGGCGCTACGACCGCTTCCGCGACCGCATCATGTTCCCGATCCAGGACCAGCGCGGCAACGTCATCGGCTTCGGCGGGCGCGTGCTTGGCCAGGGCGAGCCCAAATACCTGAACTCCCCCGAAACGCCGCTGTTCCACAAGGGCGAGGAACTCTACGGCCTGCCGCAGGCGCGCAAGGAAATCCAGCAGCAGGACATGGTGCTCGTGGTCGAGGGCTACATGGACGTCGTCGGACTGGCGCAAAGCGGCGTCGAGAACGTCGTCGCCACGCTCGGCACCGCGGCCACCGGCACCAATGTCCAGCGCCTGATCCGGCTCGCCGACCGCGTCGTCTTCTGCTTCGACCGCGACGCCGCCGGCGAGCGCGCCGCCAAGCGCGCCATGGAAGTCAGCCTCGAATACCTCGTCGACGGCAAGAGCGTCGAGTTCCTTCATATGGACGGCGACCAGGATCCCGACGAATTCGTCCGCGCACACGGTCGGGACGCCTTCGTCCAACAGACTCGCAACGCGGCGCGCCTGAGCGACTTCCTCGTGCGGCACCTGATGCGGGAAAGCAACACCCGGACGGCGGAGGGCCGCGCCAGGCTGGCGAGCGCAGCCAAGCCCTTGCTGCAGAAGATATCCGCGCCCGTCCTGCGCGTGCAGATCGCCAAGGAAATCGCCCGTCACGCCCAGCTCTCGCAGGCCGAGCTCGAAGCCCAGTGCGGACTGAAGCCGCTGGCGCGCCGCCGGTCGGCGCCCCCGCAGGCCCGGCCGCGGCCGGCCCCCAACAGCATCGAGCATGCCCTGCTGCTGGCCGTCCTGCGCCGTCCGGAACGCGCCGCCCGTCTCCCGCCCGACCTGGTTTCCCGCGACAGCGCCGAGGGCGAGGCACTGCTCGCCCTCGCCGACGCCGTCGAGCATGCCGACCTGCCCTGCAACAATCTCGGCCTGCTGCTCGAGCATTTCCGCGGCAGCCCGCATGAAGCGACGATCGCCCGGTTGGCGCCGCGCATCGAGGCCGAAGGCGACGACGAAGGCGAACAGGAAGCGCTGTTCGGCGATGCGGTGGAGCGTCTACGCCAGCGCGACCTGCGGCGGCGGATCGACGCGCTCAACGACAAGGCGCGCGCGGGAACGCTGTCGGCGCAGGAAAAGCGCAGCCTGTCCGAACTGCTTGCGCGCAGAAGCGCTTGATCTATAAAGTGTAGAATCCGCAGTTTCCCTGCGATGCGAGTCGAGTACATGTCCAAATCCGTTGCGCAGCAGACCAAAGCCGCTACCCCCCGGGCCGCCTCCCCCCGGCCCGCGAAACCCGCCGCCAAGAAGTCTGCCAAACCCGCCGCTGCGGTCGCGCCGGCGGCGCAAAAACCCGCCCTGAAGCTTGTCGGCGCCGCAACCGGACCATCGCCCGAAAAACCCGGCAAGCAGGGCAAGATCGCGAGCCCAGCCGCGCCGGCGCCTGCCGTCCCGCCGGCGCCGACCGCGGGCTCCCCCGCGCCTTCGATGCCGCACGCGGCCCCCGCGAAACTCTCGGCCAAGGCGCGCAAGCTGCGCGACAAGCAGATGCTCGCCGCCCTCGAGCAGGCGCAGCCGACCACGGCGGACCTCGAGTCGCGCCGCAGCCGCCTCAAGAGCCTGATCACCCTCGGCAAGGAACGCGGCTACCTGACCTACGCCGAAATCAACGACCATCTGCCCGACGATATCGTCGATGCCGAGCAGATCGAGTCGATCATCAGCACCTTCAACGACATGGGCATCCAGGTCTTCGACCAGGCGCCCGCGCCGGAAGAAATCCTGCTCGCCGAGCAGGCCGCCGCACCGGTCGATGCCGACGAGGCCGAGGAGGAGGCGGAGCAGGCGCTATCCTCGGTCGATGCCGAATTCGGCCGCACCACCGATCCGGTGCGCATGTACATGCGCGAGATGGGCACGGTCGAACTGCTGACGCGCGAGGGCGAGATCGAGATCGCCAAGCGCATCGAGGAAGGCCTGAAACACATGGTGCTGGCCATCTCGGCCTGCCCGACCACCATCGCGGAAATTCTCGATATGGCGGACAAGGTCGCCGGCGAAGAGATGCGCGTCGACGAGCTGGTCGATGGCCTGATCGATCCGCATGCCCCCGCCGAGGACATCGAAGCGCGCGCCGCCGGCGAGGATGTCGAGGCGGAGGAGATCGAGGACGACCTCGATCTCGACGACGAAGAGGCCGCCGAGGCGCGCGTGTCCGCCTCGCTGCTGCAGCTCAGGCAGAATGTCCTGGAGCGTTTCGCGGCGATTCACCATCTCTACGGCAAGCTGATGCAGACGCTGACCCGCAAGGGCTCCCAGGACAAGGGCTATCTGCGCATCCAGAAGCAGATCTCCGCCGAGCTGATGAACATCCGCTTCACCGCGCGCGCCATCGAACGCCTGTGCGACTCGGTGCGCGGCATGGTCGAGGCGGTGCGCAACCACGAACGCAAGATCCTGCACCTGTGCGTCGACAAGGCGCACATGCCGCGCCATCATTTCATCAAGGTCTTCCCCGGCAACGAAACCAACCTCGAGTGGCTCAAGCACGAGGTGCAGTCCGGCAGGCCGTATGCCGCCGCGCTGATGCGCGCCGCGCCGGCCGTGATCGAGGAACAGCAGAGGCTGATCGATCTGCAGAACCGCATCGGCATTTCCCTCAAGGAACTCAAGGACATCAACAAGCAGATGTCCACCGGCGAGGCCAAGGCGCGCCGCGCCAAGCGCGAGATGACCGAGGCCAACCTGCGCCTGGTGATCTCGATCGCCAAGAAATACACCAACCGCGGCCTGCAGTTCCTCGACCTGATCCAGGAGGGCAACATCGGCCTGATGAAGGCGGTGGACAAGTTCGAATACCGGCGCGGCTACAAGTTCTCGACCTATGCCACCTGGTGGATCCGCCAGGCCATCACGCGCTCGATCGCCGACCAGGCGCGCACCATCCGCATCCCGGTGCACATGATCGAGACGATCAACAAGATGAACCGCATCAGCCGCCAGATTCTCCAGGAGACCGGCCAGGAACCCGATCCGGCGACGCTGGCCGAAAAGATGGAGATGCCCGAGGACAAGGTGCGCAAGATCCTCAAGATCAGCAAGGAGCCGATCTCGATGGAGACGCCGATCGGCGACGACGACGATTCGCATCTCGGCGACTTCATCGAGGATCAGTCGACCCTGGCGCCATCCGACGCGGCGCTGTTCGCCTCGCTGCGCGAGATCACCAAGGAAGTGCTCGACAGCCTGACCCCACGCGAAGCCAAGGTGCTGCGCATGCGTTTCGGCATCGAGATGAACACCGATCACACGCTCGAGGAGGTCGGCAAGCAGTTCGACGTGACGCGCGAGCGCATCCGCCAAATCGAGGCCAAGGCGCTGCGCAAGCTGCGCCACCCCTCGCGCTCCGAAAAGCTGCGCAGCTTCCTCGACGGCAGCGAATAAGTTTTATCGGGCCGGGCGCGGCGCGAAGACGAGCCGAAGACAGTGCAACTCGCACGACAAGGCGAAGTCGACAATGCGGCGCACGGACCGCGGGCCTGTAGCTCAGTCGGTTAGAGCAGAGGACTCATAATCCTTTGGTCCTGGGTTCGAGTCCCAGCGGGCCCACCAATTCTAAAACCCAACCCTTACCGGTTGGGTTTTTTTTCTGCCCGCCGCGCCAGCACTGGCGGGGTTTTCGGCGGAGTCTGGTGTTTCGCCATCACCCTGGCAGCACGTTATTCCGCTCACCAGGCCCCGGACACCTCTCTTTTCTCCAATTGACCTGTGGCTGGACAAGGCACACCCCCTCGATTTCATGCGGGTTTCGGGCTGATGGTTGGGCGTCAACCGCACTGACCAGAAACCTTGCAAACCCACTTTACGCATCGAATCCATCGAACAGCCGATGCTGATCATCCCAATCCGACGGCGGCAAATGGTTCTTCAACCAGAGCAGACTCAAGGTCTTCGGTTGATGCCCATCGAGGATGCTGCGCACCAGCGTCGGCGAGAGCAGCGTCAACCGCAGTAGTTCATTCACGGTCGTCTGGTGCAACCCCTCGCGCCGGGCAATGTCCGACCCGCTGCTCACCATACCCTCGTCGATCAGGCGCTGCCAGTGAAACGCCCTGGCCAGCGCCGTCAGGATCGGCGCGTCGTGCTCCGGTACCTTGTCTCCGGCCGCCGCCGGAATCACCACCTTGCGCCCACCGTGCCGCTTGATACGCACCGGGATGAAGGTCGTGAGCCTCGCGCCCTGCCGATTGACGGCCGCGCCTGTCTGGATGATCCGTGTCATGCCACCACCTCCACACCATTCTCCTGTTGTTGTTCCAGTTCCAGCAATTCCGCCCCAATCGTGCCCGGCCGCATCTCACCGGCCAGGGTGTGCCAGCCGGACTCCCGCCATGTGATCTCGATGCCTTCCTCGCGCAGCGTCACCCGTTCGATGAGTAGTTGCACGATGCGCTGGCGCTCGGCGGGAAACAACTGCGTCCATACCTGGCCCATCTGCCGCAGCGGCAGCACCACCTCCGGTTCGGTCAATGCCGGATATTTCTCCCGTACCACATCCCACACCGACTGCACCATCTCCGGCGACATCAGCGCGGCGTGGATTTGTGCCAGCACCATCTGCTCGATGGGTTCCGCCGGCACCCGGCCTGCGGGGCTGGCGTCGGCCCCGAAGCGCACCTTGCGATTGGGCACGTAGTAACGATAACGCTTGCCGTTGGGCTTCTTCGTGAAGGCCGGCTGATACTTCTCGCCGTCGGCGGTGTAGAACAGGCCGAGCAGCAAGGCTTCCGGCTGTCGCCGCTGCCAGGTCTCTGACGTGCGCTGGCGATTGTTCTGCTCGAGGATGGCGTGGGCGGCATCCCACAGTGTCTGATCGATGATCGGTTCGTGCGCGCCCGGATGGAACTGCCCCTTGTGGGGAATCTCACCCCGATAGACGCGGTTGTGCAGCAGCTTGTAGAGCATCTGCTTGCTGAAGGGCTTGCCCTGCTTGTTGGTTTCGCCGTCGGCGGCCAGTTGTCGCACAAGGTCGGTGGTCGACCGGCAGGCCACGAAATCGGAGAAGATGCGCTTGACCAAGTCGGCCTCGACATCAAGCACCACCAGCCGGCGATCCTCAACCCGGTACCCGAGTGGCGGATGACCGCCCATCCACATCCCCTTGGCTTTTGACGCCGCGATCTTGTCGCGGATACGCTCGCCAGTGACCTCCCGCTCGAACTGCGCGAAGGACAGCAGGACGTTAAGCATCAACCGCCCCATCGAGGTCGTGGTATTGAACTGCTGGGTGACTGACACGAACGAAACCCGATGCCGCTCGAAGACTTCGATCAGCCGGGAGAAATCACCGAGGCTGCGCGTCAGGCGGTCGATTTTGTACACCACGACGATGTCGACCTTGCCGGCCTCGATGTCGGCCATCAGGCGTTTGAGGCCGGGCCGTTCCATATTGCCGCCGGAGAAGCCGGGATCGATGTAATCGTCGTGCACCGGAATCCAGCCCTCGGTGCGCTGGCTGGCAACGTAGGCCAGTCCGGCATCCTTCTGCGCATCGAGGGAATTGAAGGACTGGTCGAGCCGTTCGTCACTGGACACGCGGCAGTAGACGGCACAACGTTTCGGAGTAACAAGGTTCATTTCCGCCCTCCCTTCACGCCGAAGAAGGCTGGCCCCGACCAATGGGTACCAGTGATGGCGCGTGCTGCCGCCGACAGGCTTTTGTAGCGCTGCCCATTCAGTTCATAGAGCCCATCGGGCAAGACGGTCACGCGGTATTCGCGCCGATCCCATTCCCGGATCAAGGTGGTGCCCGGCATCATCCTAACCTCGGGGCCGCGCCCGACCTTGATCTTGGAATGCTGCTCACCGCAGTCGGCCAGATGCGCCTTGACCGCCGGCGGCAAACCGCCAAGGGCGATCTCCTGCAGGCGGTAGGCAAGACGCGCCTCCAGATAGCGGCGATGCACGCGTTTGGGCCGGCGCGGGAAATGCTCATCCCACAACGCCCACAGGCGATCCTGCGGGAGTTGGGGTAGCGCCGCCAGTTGCGCGGCGAGGGTGGGTGCCGGATGGGGTGAATTTCTCATCAGAAACTCCTGGTGTTGAGGGAGTTGTATGAACGCGCTGTGGCGGGCAGAAGCCAAGTCAAACCGTGCTCTGTTCGGGGTCATCGGCCTGACCAGTCGCAATATCGAAGCGCTCGCCCAGCAAGGTCTGCTTGCGCCCGGTACGCTTATCCTGCACGCCGAGGATGTAAACCTCGCCATTCCATACACCGCAGGCCACGTCGGTATCTTCTGCATCGGCGGGCAGCAACCAGCCAGTGATGCCGTCGGGCAATGTCAGCAAGTCCTCTGGACATCGGATAGGCCAGCGCATCGCCTCCTGATAACGATCGGCGAACTGCAACACGTCGGGCGGGACGTCCGGAAAATTCTCCTGGCTGAGGATGGGAATCCAGGCCAGCAGTTGCCCGCAGGCAAGCCAGTGCTGCACGCGCTGGTGGACTTCCGGGTCGTAGTGGTCAAGCCGCTCGATGGGCATGGAATCGGCGGCGCTGCTGTTGATCATCGTGCTGTTCATTTCATTTCCTTGAATTGGTGATCGGGAGTAGTAACCGATGAGCGTAGCTGGTAACCTGTGGTTACCACCCGCGAACGACTTGCGTCGGCCAATTGCCGCAAACGCAGTCGTGACGCGGGTTTTGCGTTGAGGGAGTGGTAACCGGGCACGGTGGTAACCTCATTTCGCGGCCTGTCGGTAGCGGATCAGCGGGCTCGCGCCCCCCGCATGGGTTTGTGGCGAGGAAGGACCCGTGGCCGAAGCCACGAGTCCTCTTTCCGTTACGGCACGTGGATCGTCACCACGGCGGCGGCCGAACTCAGAGGGGATGGCATCTGCTTCACGCGCTTTCTCTGCAGGTTCTCCGGGACGTAGATACGGCGCGAGTCATCCTTGGCGGGCGGCCCATAGATGCGAAGACGTTCGCCCGTCAGCCCGGCCGCGTCGAGCGCAGAGGTCAGCGCATGAAGAAGGTCGTTATCCAGGTCGTTCAGCGCATGGTTGAGGGTGGCGAGTTCCTCGTAACTGCAACCGACAAGTCCCTGAGGCAGAACGTCTTGTCCGCGCAAACCATAGAGTTCGGGATCCATCTTCTCCTTGAGATCGCCGAAGAGGTCGTAGCGGTAGCTGCCGACGACCTTGGTGAGCGCATGCGCAGCGGCGTGGGCACGGCGCACCGAGCTGACGTAGCCTTGAGCGGCGGCCAGCGCCTCCCGGGCGAAGGGCTTGAAGAGTTCCTCGACCTGCTCGTGCGCCTTGAAGAGATCGGTGATGTGTTCCTGCATCTCGCCGGCGATCTTCGTGACCAGAGCTTCCAGTGCGCGCACACGGGCCGGCAGTTCCTCGCGCTCGCGCGAGAGGGCCATGCGCTGCTCGCATTCCGCCGCCAACGAATCGCCGTGCGCGGCATCGAAAGCGCGCAAGGCCTCGGTATCGCCACGCCCAACCAGCAGTTCGCGTTCGACGGTGAGGGTCATATCCGGCGGCGGCAGGTCTTCCAGATCGAGCAGCCGGTCGCGCGCAACGGCCAGCGCCTGAATGGCCTCGTCGTAACGCTTCATCCGCTCGCGCATCGGGGCGATCAGCTGGCGCAGGGCCGCCAGTGGCTCCGGAGGCAACAGGGAATCCGCCTTCGACGCGGGTTGGCCGATCTGGCCGGTTTGCTTCTTCTTGGGATGGGTGAACAGGTTCATTTGCATTTTCTCCTTGGTTCAGTGGGTGGAATCGGTTGCGTGGTCAGGCCACGGGTAGCGGGAATCGCCGGGCAGCACCACGGTGCTTTCCCAGGTGCTCCTGCCCAGGCGCCGGCGGATGCCGACCGGCGCGCCGGGGTGCGGCTGATAGCCACAGGTCGGTTCCCATCCGTCGTTCTCCTGGGCAGAGCGCGGACGCAGCGCAGCAGGCCGGGCGGCTGTCGCAGCCAGGCCGACTGTCTTGGTCTGGGTGGCAGGGCGAGTCGCCTGCGGTTGAAAACCGAAATGGCGAAACCAGATCGGATGCAGGTTGGGAGGGGGTTCTCTATTCACGATAAGCTCCGTTGGGAATGCCACCCTCGACGCCGGGCGGCGTGGCGGTTGAATAGGGACGGATCTGGGCGATGCGCCACAGGGCACCTTCCCGGCTGTGGCCGAGATGGCTGATCTCGATGCCCTTGGCGCGGTAGGCCGGGGCGATGCGACGCAACTGGTCGGCCAGGCCCTTGGGAGACTTCGGCCAGGTGCTGCGATCCGGGATGATCTGGTTGTTGAGCAGGTCGTAGAGCTGGCCGGCGGTGCCCTGCCAGTTCCAGGGGGAGATGCGCTCCTCGAAGTACTTGTCGAGCACCTGCGCGACGGCGTTGCTCTCCAGGGCGCGGTCGATGCCGGCGCGCACCAGTTCGGCGTACTGGCGCTGGAACTCGCCGGGCTCGAAACCGAGGGCGCGAGCCACGGCCTCGCCGAAGCGCTCGTAGTCGGCCATTCGTTGCTTGTGGGTCAGTTTCACCGATGGCAGGATCGCCAGCGCCGCTGAGAACAGATCAAGTAGCGCACCGAACACCAATGGCCGGTCACGTTCCCAGGCCGCCGAGGTGTCAGCATCGTTCTTCCGGGCCTCGGGCGGGATCGTCGGCATATCGACGTGGATCACCCGGTCGATCAGGTCGGGGCGAGTAGCGACCACGGCGATGCCATTCAGCACCACCGGTCGCTTGGTTTCCATGATGTGCTCTTCACCATTCGTGTAGAGCTGACGCGAAGCGAAGCCGCCACCGGTCGATAGCGTGCAGAAGGCATCCTGCTGCTCGGCAGTGAGGCCCGAGAGGTTCTCGTAACTGACAAGCCAGTTGTTGGCAGCGGCGACGAAGATGTCTTCGACGGTCTTCGGCCTGCCGCGTAGCATCACCTTGCTCGGATCGACCAGGCTGCGCAGCACGGCCTGCGTGGTTGACTTGGCCGAGCCCTGTTCGCCGACCAGTTCCAATACCGGGAACGGCGTATCGGGCCGGAAACTGTCGAGCAGCCAGGTCAGCACCATCACGCGGCGGTTGCCGGGAATGTTGGTGTGCTGCCAGAGCAGGCCGATGTCGCCGCCGCGCTGCGGTTCCGGCAAGGGACGCATCGACTGGGTGCGGGTGAAATATGCTGGCGAGTGATCAAGCACCTGCCAGCCGGTTGGGGTGACCAGTACGGCGCGCCACTGCTCGTCGCAGAGATCGATCAGATAGCCAGCCGCATCCCTGGCGGCGCGGACGTGAATGTCGATCTGCTCGCCATCATTGATGCCGGCGGCGGCAATGGTTGCCAGTGCCGACTTCATCGTGGTCTCGGGAACGCCGGCTTCCTTGGCCCGCCAGTAGGCGGTGCGCAGCCATTCCTCGTAGCCGGTGGAATAGACGCGCCAGATTTCCTGCCGGCTCGGCATGGGGATGACGGCGACGGCGTTGCGGTCGGCGTCGTGCTTGAGATGGCATTGGTTGCGGGCCAGGGCAACCAACTCATCGAGCGCCGAGGGTTCGTCGCCGCCACCCGGCAGCGATTGCTGCACGACCTTGTCGAGTTCGGTGACCGAGCAGGCCGGGTTCGTCTGCTTGGCCTGATGCCGCAGGCGCAGGTAATTGGGCAGGTCGGTGGCGCGCAGAATGGAGAAAGCGGCGACCACGGCGGGTTCGACGATGGCACCGACATCCTCGCGCAGACGCTCGATGGCCGCTTCGATGATGGTGACGGGGTCGTCGGGCATACCCTCTGCCGGCGACGTCAACAATAGAGAGGCATCGTCACCACCATCACGAACGTCACCGCTGTGACGGTGGTGATGATCGTGATGGTCGGCGTCTACTGACCGGGCCGGAGAAAGGGTGGTATTGACCATCACGCCTGCACCATCCTCGACACCTTGGTGCGTTCGGCAATCCAGGCGTCGATCTCGTGTTCCAGCCAGCCGACCGTGTTGGCGGACAGGCGGATCGGCGCCGGAAACTGTCCGTCGGCGATCAGGGCGTAGATGGAACTGCGGCCAAGCCCGGTGCGCGCCTCGACCTGGCGGCGGCGCAGCACAATCAGCCGGGGCTGGATCGTTTTGGACATCGGTTGAACCTCCTGTTTCGCGTTGGAATGCGAGGGAGGTTGTTTGCCGTACCCATGCCGTAGCAAGGGCGGCGGCAAAGATGCACGCAGGGATGCGGCTTGGCGGGGAACGCTACGGCAAAGGAATTTCTACTTGCCGGTAACGGACTACGGCAAAGAGGTCAGTCGGCGATGAAGTAATCGACGGAGTCAGCCCAGTCGGGGAAACTGCGGGTGATGATGCGTTTGACGACCTTGGCCTTCATGTAGCCCTTGTCCACGAGCCAGAAGGCGATGAGATTCGGCTGCCAGCGCGATTGCTCACGGAGGCGGCCTGCGTAGGTACGTGCATCGGTGAGGCCATAGTCCTTGGCCTCCCGCATACGCTTCTTCCACCATTCGGTGTTTTCCTTTTCGTCAGCCACCACCGGGAAGGCCGCAATGATCTCGTCGCTGGGAACATCTCCGGCGGGCGGTTTGAGGCGGCGGGTAGTCGGAGCCTCGGGTTCAGTCGAATCGACATCAGTATCACTGACAGATTCCTGCTCCGATGCTTCATCGATGGTCTGCCGGATGTCAGCATCAGCCACGGCAGCAATTGACGATGTCGGGGAATGCATGGGTTTTGCCCAAGCTGGCACTGGCGGGAGGGGTGCCATCGGTCGTGGCGGTGCGGCCAGTGGACTCTGGCCGTCCAGCCGGATAGCCCAGGCATCGAAGGAGATTCGCTCGATGATGAGGATGCGCCGCTCTGCCAGTTCGCGAACCGGGTCATCGAAGTTCTTGCCATCGCGACGACCGTACTTGACGTCGCCGCGTTCGCAGGCGGTTAGTAGGGCTTCGTATTTGGCTTGGCGACACCGGTCATCCCGCTGGCACCAGCGGTCAAGGATGTACCAGGGCGGCAGCCAGTCAGCGTGTTCCCAGTAGTGATCGCAGGTGTCGTTTGGCCAGTTCATCGAGAGTGAGTTCCAATGGAGAAATCTTACCGGACTCGCGCTCTCTCCTCCATGCCGACGTAAACAAGAGGAGAGCATCATCACGACTGTCACGACCATCACGCCGCCGGTGATGATTGTGATGATGGTGATGGTCACCTTCTATTGTTGACGTCGCCAGAAGGAGGTATGCCCAGGCGAAAGGGGTCCTTCCTGGCGATATTCCTATGCGGGGGGCGCGAGCGCGGCATTGCGCTACCGTCAGGGTGCAAACCGAGGTTTGCAGGGTTTGCGGTTTGCACCCCGGCCAAGGGTGGGCGTTGAATTCACCCCCTTGAAACCGGAAAACGGTCACCTCTATTCCAGCCAGTGCTGGCACGGGTTTCCAATGATTTCAGGGCTGGAAAATGGCAAAACGGCCACCGTGAAATTTGGCTGAAGAAAAGGACCTGTGGTGCGCGCAGACCCTTTGGCGGTTTGCAGTCAGGCGATGCGGTACGTTCGCTGCCCGTTCGCACCCTTCTCGGTGACCACCTCGTAACCGAGGCGCTTCCTGACCATGCCGGAGATCGCGCCGCGAACCGTGTGGGCCTGCCAGCCGGTGCCGGCCATCATCTGGGCAATGGTCGCGCCGCCGGGGTGGCGCATCGCGTCGATGATCGCGGCGAGCTTAGTGCCGGGGCGAATCGTGCGCGACGTGGCCTCCAGTTTCTGGATGACATCGATGGGGTCGCGTTTCGTGAGGGCATCGGGGGCATCCATTTTCTTGACACCCTTGGGGACGGGGCGATGTTTGCCGACAGCGGCGTAGCCGGCATCAGTGAGTAGATGGTGGCCATCAGCACCAGCGACGAGTCCTTTGGCTAGCAGGCCCTCGATGACCTTGGTGCGGGCGCCACCGCGCAGGTTGGGCGGCAGCGGTTCAATGTTGCCGTCTGGGCGGCCGGCGGCGGCCTTGATGATGGCGGTCTGATTGTCGGTAAGTTTGGATTGGGCGGTCATGATGGTCTCCGATGGTTGGTGGGCGTCGTCACTCACCGTCACCGCCGAATATCGCCAGCAGTTCGTCCAGCCCGGCCTCCACCCGCCCGAGGTCGCCGACGTGGCCCCAATGGATGGCATCGGGGTCATGACCGAAATGATCGTCGGCAAGTTGCTGCAACCGTGCCAGTTTGGCGTGGATGGTGGCAGTGCGGGCAAGGTAGGCGTCGAGGGCGGTTGGCTTGGCGTTAATCGTGGGCTCCGGGTTGTGATTGACGACGAGCACATGAACGCGCTGTTCGATCAGGAAGCCAAGCTATTTCCATCGGCATTCGATCAAAGTACAATAAAATTTATGTTTCTACTTGAAATTTTATAATCCATGCAATTTCTGGTTGCGTGGCTAGGTAACACCGACTTGCGAGCAGCAGACTCTCAAGACACAGGTGAGCAAGGGCCAATTCTCGGGGCCATCAAGGCAATGGCATTCGATGCCGTGCACCTGTTGTCAGATCACGGCACGCCGAAGACCCGCGCCTATACGCAATGGCTTGGCAAGAAGGCAGGAGTCCCTGTTACTCCTCACCAAGTCAAGCTCACCAGCCCCACCAGTTTTGAGGAGATTTTTCGCGCCGCCAATGACGTCATTGGTGGGATCCGGCGCGACTCACCATCGGCCTCGCTAACCTTTCATCTCAGCCCCGGCACTCCGGCGATGTCGGCCGTCTGGCTGCTGCTGGCCAAGACACGCCATCCAGCGCAATTGATCGAGTCGTCGCGGGAGCAAGGGGTAAAAGAGGTCGCCATTCCCTTTGACCTGGCGGCCGAATTCATCCCCTCAGCCGGCAGGCAGGCCGACGAAGCGCTAATGAGATTGATGCAGGGGGTGCCGCCCGATTCCCCGGCCTTCAGCGCAATCATCCATCGCTGCGCAACGATGAAGCGGACAGTCGCGATGGCGCACAAGTTGGCGCTCCGCGACGTACCAGTGCTGATTCAGGGCGAGTCGGGAACCGGCAAGGAACTCTTCGCCCGCGCAATCCATCAGGCCAGTTCTCGCAACGGCAAGCCATTCGTCGCGGTGAACTGCGGCGCGATTCCTCAAGAGCTTGTCGATGCCGAGTTATTCGGCCATGAGAAGGGCGCATTCACGGGCGCTACGGCGGCGCGAGCAGGCTACTTCGAGGCTGCCGGCGGTGGCACTCTGTTCCTGGATGAGATTGGCGAACTTCCATTGGCCTCGCAGGTTCGTCTTCTTCGGGTGCTTCAGGAGCGTGAAGTGACCCGCATCGGTGCGACCAAACCCAAGGCGATAGATGTCCGCATCATTGCAGCCACTAATCGGGTTTTGCCCGAAGAAATTCGTTTGGGTCGTTTTCGGGAAGATCTCTTCCACAGGCTTGCCGTAGGCGTGCTGCTGCTGCCGCCTCTACGTGAAAGGGAAGGAGACATCACCCTTCTCATCGATTCGATGTTGGCGTCGATCAATACCGAGGCCGCCTCGCAGCCTGGCTACAAACATAAGAAACTGGATGTGACAGCAAGAAATCTTCTGCTTCAGCATTCCTGGCCAGGCAATGTCCGCGAGCTTCACAACACGCTGCTGCGTGCCAGCATTTGGGCCGTTGGCGACAAGATCACAGCCGAGGATGTCGCAGCTTCGCTGGCGGTGACCGTGCCCCCGAAGGCCGAAACCGTACTCGGGCGCCCCCTCGATCAAAGCATTTCCTTGCCCGAGATCATTGGTGGCGTGGCGCGCCACTACTTGGAGCGGGCTATGGCACAGGCCCACGGCAATAAGTCCGAAGCCGCACGACTCCTGGGTTTGGGTAGTTATCAGACGTTGAGCAATTGGCTGCAGAAGTATGGAGTTGGCTAGCTGGCACACCAAATGCTTATAACCCGGCATCCGCAAGAAATCTTGCGCAATAAATATCTGATGGAGAACTGACTTGAACGCCCAATCCAAAGAAACCGACGCCCGCATCCTGATCGATGATCAGTTGCGCGCTGCCGGCTGGAATCCGGCCGACAAGTCGCAGGTGCTGACCGAGGTCAGCGTTTCCGGTGGCCACCACGTCGCCGAGCCGGGTTCGCAAGCGACTGTTCTCAACACAGCGGATGGCGACGCGATCCCCACCGGTCGGGCGGATTATGTATTGCTCGATCAGCGTGGCCGCCCTCTGGCCATCATCGAGGCCAAGAAGCAGGCTATCCAGCCTTACACCGCAAAGCAGCAAGCCCTGCCTTACGCCAAGCAGATCGGCGCGCCGTTCATCTTCCTTACCAATGGCGAGCTGATCTATTTCTGGGACTACCAGAACGACGACGCACGCATCGTCAATTCGTTCTTCTCCCGCCGCGACCTGGAGCGGCTGGTGCACATGCGCGCCGAGCGCAAGCCATTGGCCACGGTGCCGATCCCGGACACTTATCTGCGCCAAGGCGAAACCCGCACACTGCGTCCATACCAGAAGGGTGCCATGCAGGCACTCGACCGCACGGTCGAGCTCGGCAAGCGCCGCTTCTTGATCGAACTCCCTACCGGTTGCGGCAAGACTGACCTGATCGCCCTCTATTTGAAGCGACTGGTTCAGGCTGGGCAGGCCGAGCGCGTCCTTTTCCTGGTCGACCGTGATCAGCTTGCCAAGCAAGCCATCGAAGCCATCCAGGACTTGCTTCCAAATTATTCTAGCTACTGGCTCAAGCCCGGCGTCGTGCGGCAGGAAAAGCAGATCACCGTATGCCTGCTGCAAACCATGATCGGTCGCTACCATGAATTCACCAGCGGCTACTTCGATGTGGTGGTGATGGACGAATGCCACCGCTCGATCTACGGCAGCTGGCAGACCGCGCTGTCCCACTTCGATGCGTTGCACATCGGCCTGACCGCCACACCGGCCATCTACATCGAGCGCAACACCTTCCAGTTCTATCACTGCAAGGACGATACGCCCGACTACTCCTATCCGATTCAGGAAGCCTTCAAGGAAGGGTTCCTCGTTCCCTACAAGTTTGCCACCGGCATTACCGAGCTCGTTTCCGAGGGGGCGAATGTCGACGAGGAGCACTACGACCCCGCCGAATTCGAACGCAAGTGGACCAACGAAGCCAGCAACCGGCTGATGATGGAAGAGTTCGACCGGCTGGCCTGGCAGAACTACAAGGAACTGGCGCCGGGCCAGAAAGTCGGTCCTGGCAAGTCGGTGGTCTTTGCCATCACCAAGCACCACGCCGCGCGCCTGGCGCAATACCTCAACGAGCTGCATCCGGAACACAAGGGGCGCTACGCCGAAGTCATTACTTCCGATGTTGCCAATTCCGACGACCTGATCCGTCGCTTCAAGCAGGAAGAGTTGCCCATGGTCGCCGTCAGCGTCGGCATGCTCGACACCGGCTTCGATTGCCGCGAGGTACTGCATCTGGTGATGTGCCGCCGCATACGCAGCCCCATCCTGTATCAGCAGATGCGCGGCCGGGGCACGCGTACCGCGCCGCATATCGGCAAAGAGAAGTTCGTCATATACGACTTCTTCCGCAATCACGAGTATTTCAACGACTCGGACACCGATATCTTCTCCGGCAGCGGTGGCGGTGGCTACGCGCCCAAACCCAAGCCGCCCGGCGGCAAGACGCCACGCGAACTGATCGAGTTGGGCCTCGAGGACGAGTGGCTGGATGCCGTGCATTACATCGAGGTCGGCCCCGACGGAGAGCGCGTCGACAAGCGCGACTACGTCACCGATTGGGAAACCACAGTTCGGCAGGAAGCGGATGCCGATCCCATCATCGCCAAAGTCAAGGCTGGCGAAGCGCTGACCGAGCAGGAGGAAGATCAGCTTGCCCAGCGCCTTAACCAGCCGCAGCGTTATTTCAACGAAGATAACCTGCGTCGCGCCTATCGCAACCCGGGCGGCAATCTCGTGGACTTCATCCGCGCCGCGCTGGGCATGCTCAAGATCAAGAGCCGCGAGGAAAAGGTGGAAGACAACTTCCGCGCCTGGCTCGTGGCCAAAAACCTCACCCCCGAGCAGGCGCAGTATCTGGCGCTGCTTAAAAACCGTGGCCTGGTGAAAGGCAAAGTGTCTCTTGACGACCTGTTTGCGCCGCCACTCTCCATTCTCAACGCCGCCAACATCGGCATCGAACTGTTTGGCGAGCAAGGCCTGCGCAACGTGATGGACGAGATCAACCAATCCGTCCTGGTGGCATAAACGTAATGGCCTGACGATATTCGGATAACAACATGAACCAGCAACTACGCCGCAAGCTCGATCACATCACCGACACCCTATGGGCCGGTGGCGTGACCAACCCGGTCACCTACATCGAGCAGATTTCCTACCTCATCTTCCTCAAGCTGCTCGACGAAGAGGAGTCGGACCGCGAACTGCGCGCCCGCCTCGGCGGTACCGGTGGCAACACCAAGCTGCTCTACCCGGCGCAGTCGGAACGTTATCGCTGGAGCCACTGGCGCTTCAAGAGCGGCACGGAACTGCGCGACTTCATCCGCGACGAAGTCTTTCCGTATATGGCCTCGCTGGCCAAGGACGAGCCCGAGGTGGCCGAGTACTTCCGCGATGCCGTGCTGGAGATCGTCGATCCCAACGTACTCAAGCAGGTCATCGACGAACTCGACGGCTTCGAATTCCGCAAGCTCGGTCCGGACGTGAAGGGTGACATATTCGAATATCTGCTGGTGCATCTGGGTTCCAGTTCTCTCAACGGGCAGTTTCGTACCCCGCGACAGATCCGTGCCTTCATGGTCGAGATGGTCGATCCCGACATCGGCGATTCTCTGTTCGACCCGGCCTGCGGCACCGCCGGCTTTCTGATCGATGCAGTGGACTACCTGCTGGCCAAGTATTCCGACCACATCAGCGAGTACCCGATCTATGGTGAGGACTGGCTGGAGAAGAAGGGCAAGGCGCTGGCCGATTTGAAGGCTGAAATCCCTCGTCTGCAAACCTACCGCAAGGGTGCGGGGGAGAAGATCCCGGACTGGAGTCTGCTCGAAGCCTCGGTGTTCGGCACCGATGTGTCGCGCCAGATGGTGCGCATCAGCATGATGAACCTGGTGCTACACGGCATCCGCCACGCCAAGCTAAAGCGCGCCAACTCGCTGTCGGACATGGGCGGCCTCACCGAGGACGATCTGCGTCGTCGCTACAAGGTTATTCTCGCCAACCCGCCGTTTGCGGGCCAGTTGCCCAAGGACTCGATCCGCGCCGACCTGCCCACCAACAGCAAAAAGAGCGAACTGCTGTTCCTTTCCTTGATGATGCAGCACCTCGCACCTGGCGGCCGCTGTGCGGTGGTGGTGCCCGAGGGTCTTCTGTTTGGTTCCACCGGTGCGCATGTCGATCTGCGCAAGAAACTGGTGCACGACTTCGATCTGCTTGCGGTCGTCAGCCTGCCGGCCGGTGTGTTCAAGCCCTACGCCGGCGTGAAAACCGCCGTACTCGTGTTCCGCAAGCCGGCATCCGATAACGCCAAGCGGCTGGACAAGGTCTGGTTCTATGAGGTCAGGAACGACGGCTACGATCCGGACAAGATCGCCGGTGGCGGTCGCGTAGAGACGCCGGAGAAAAACGACATCCCCGATCTGCTCACCCAGTGGAAGGCTTACAAGGCCGCCGGCTTCGCCACCCCGCCCGGGCTGGAAGCGAACACCCTGCTGCCGCACGGCACCGATGAACCGACTTGCTGGTGGGCCACCCGTGAGAAGCTGGCCGAAGGCGACTACAACCTGGGTGCCGGTCAATGGAAGCCACGCGTGGCGGAAAAGACCAATGATGAAGACCCGCGCGAACTGGTGGCCGACGCACTTGGCGATTACCG
>CAZZFN010000008.1:4646-6141 GCA_964653505.1 uncultured Methyloversatilis sp. | reverse complement strand
GCCGACCGCCTGCGTCGTCTGCGCCGCGAAGCTGACGCCAAGGCCGCTCGTATCCTGCCTGCACTCTTCCTCAAGATGTTCGGCGACCCGGCGACGAATCCGATGGGATGGTCGATGAAGCCACTCGGGGATTTGCTGAGTGGTGCCGAGGTTTTCGTTGATGGTGATTGGGTCGAATCGAAGGATCAGGATCCCAACGGTGAAGTTCGCCTGATCCAATTGGCGGATATTGGAGATGGCTTCTATATCGACAAATCATCCCGATTCCTTACTAAAGAAACAGCCTTGCGCTTGCGTTGTACCTTTCTGAAACCTGGAGACGTCCTTGTTGCTCGGATGCCTGATCCGCTCGGTCGCGCTTGCATTTTTCCTGGGGATGAAAAGGAAGCCGTAACCGTTGTGGATGTCTGCGTAATACGGCCTGGAGTCGATGGCCCTGACCCGTATTGGCTGATGCACTGTATTAACTCTACCGGTTTCAGAGCGCTCATTGCTCAGCAGCAGACTGGAACGACACGTGCAAGAATTTCCAGAGGCAATCTGTCGCGCCTTCCGATCATTTGCCCACCGCTGCCTTTGCAGCAGGAATTTTCTAGGCTGTCGAAACAAACCACAGAAGCACTTCCCGTTGCTGGTGCTGCAGGAATAATTGATCAGTTGTTCGAACTGCTGCTTCAGAGAGCTTTCTCCGGCCAACTCACTGCCAAATGGCGTGAGGTCCACATGAAAGAATTGCTGGCCGAAATGGAACAGCAGGCCCGCTTGCTGAATCTGCCGATGCCCATCGAACGGGAGGCCCTGGTATGAGCGACAAGTCGCCGTCGACCGCGCTGTACGCCGATCTGCTTTCCGATATCAAGCAGCGCGTCCGCCATGCCCAGTCGCGGGCCTGGCTGTCGGTGAATGCCGAGATGATCCGCCTCTATTGGGATGTCGGCGCGATGATCGACAGCCGCCAACGGCTGGAGGGCTGGGGCGCGGCAGTGATTCCGCGCCTTGCCCGCGACCTGCACAACGAGCTGCCGGAAGAGAAGGGTTTCTCCGAGCGCAACATCAAGCGGATGCTGGCGTTTTACCGGGAATATCCCGATCTGGCATTTGTGCCACAGCCCGTGGCACAAATCAGCCAGGACGAAAAAAGGCCACAGCCTGTGGCACAAACCGCCGCCACCGAAAAAGCCGCCCTCTTCTCTGCCGAACTGTTGCTGGCGGTGCCCTGGGGCCACCATGCCGAGCTGATGGCCAAGGTCAAGGATTCGCAGACGCGCGGCTGGTACATGCGGGCCACCGTGGAAAACGGCTGGAGTCGGCCGGTGCTACTGGCACAGATCGAAACCGCCGCCCACGCCCGGCTGGGTCAGGCGGCCAGCAACTTTGCCCTGCGTCTGCCTGCGCCCGATTCCGACCTGGTGCAGCAGACCCTGAAAGACCCCTACCTGTTCGACTTCCTGACGCTGGATGCTGGTTTCCACGAACGGGAGCTGGAAGTCGGGCT
>CAZZFN010000008.1:0-4546 GCA_964653505.1 uncultured Methyloversatilis sp. | reverse complement strand
GACAAGCCGACCATCGGCCTGATCCTCTGCCAGGAGCACAACCGGGTGCTGGCCGAATACGCACTACGCGGCATGGATAAGCCGATCGGCGTTTCCAGCTTCGAGCTGACCCGCGCCCTGCCCGAGACCCTGCAAACCAGCCTGCCCAGCATCGAGGCCATCGAGCGGGAGTTGGGCGAACTGCCCGAGGAGCCCTCTAAATGAGCCGCCCATCATCTCGTTTACTGCACGCCCTGCGCGTCGGCAACTTCAAGGCTTTCGCGGATACCCAGCGCATTCCGCTCAAACCCATCACCCTGATCTTCGGCCCCAACAGCGCCGGCAAGTCCAGCTTTATCCATAGCCTGGCACTGGCGCACGAGGCCCAGTTCGGCCGCGAGAAGCGTAGCCTGTCCCGGCTGGATGTCCACCATACCGATGTCGGTGGCAGCGCCATCGATCTGGGCGGCTTTCGCCAGTACGTCCATCGCAGCCAAATGCACAAGCGCGTGGAATGGGGCGCCGAGATGAAGGTGTCCGAACTGGCATCCGGTCGGGATAAGCGCCTGGCACAACTGCTGGCATCGGTCGAGGTTGTAACGCTGCATATCGCGCTGGGCATCGAGCTGGATGATCAGGATCGTCCGAAGCCCGGGGCAACCCCTCGCGTCGAATCCATCGAGTTGGCCGGCGATGGTGCCGAGCTGTTGCGGATGAGCCGCCGCAGAAGTGATGGTCAGGGCAGCACCCTGCGCCTGGACAGACTGGCCAGCGAGCACACGGTATTCCGGCAAGTACTGAAAGCCATCGTCGAATCGGCCACGACATCCGAGGAGATGCGACCTGAGGATTTCGACGGCATCAATGAGGCCATCGCGCAATTGTTGCCGGAGTTGGTAATCCGCGTCGATCAATTCTTCCCGACCGCCGTCGATCTACCAAAAGCGGATGGTGCTGAGCTTTCGCCGGTGAGCATGCTGTTCCCGGTGAGCAAGGGCAACCGGAAAGACGACATCGCCCAGGCCGTTCGCTTCTATCTGCCGCGAACCCTGAACGATCTGATCAAAGGCTTGGCTGAAGCATTGGCCAGTGAACTGAAGCAACTGCAATACCTTGGCCCGTTGCGTTCATTTCCGCCCCGGCATCTGGCCTTCGCCGAACACGAGGACTCGAACTGGTATGCCGGCGGCGGCTACGCCTGGGATGTCGTGCGGCGGGACGATACGGTGCGTGCGGCAGTAAATGGCTGGCTGGGGTCAAGTAAGCTGAAAACGCCATACAAGTTGGTGGTGCGGTCCTTGGTTGCACTGGATCAACTCCAGGCGCCTCTGGAGGAGGGGCTTGAGCGTTTGCAGGACAGTGGCCTCGATATGGAGCCGGATTACGACTACGATCCGGCAGAGAAACAATCGTTTGTCACGGGCGAATATCCTGTCATCAAGGATGTGGAAACGGCTGCGACTGGTTTACTTGCTGGCCTTGAGGAATCCGATGCCGACCGTATTCGGGAACTGGTGCTTGTCGATCAACGCACCAATACTGTGGTCACCCACCGCGATGTCGGCATCGGCATCTCCCAGGTGTTGCCGGTTCTGGTGATGGCCTATGGTTCACAGAACAAACTGCTGGCGATGGAACAGCCGGAAATTCACCTTCACCCGGCACTGCAAGCCGAATTGGGTGATGTCTTCATCGAGGCTGCATTGGGTTCGCGCCAGAACACGTTCATTCTGGAAACCCATAGCGAGCACCTGATCCTGCGGCTGATGCGTCGAATGCGGGAAACCTACCAGTGCAAGGAAACGGGTCTGCCGTCAGTTACACCTGCCGATGTTTCCGTACTTTACGTCGAACCGGATGGCACCCGGAGCATCGTCCGTGAAATGCCGCTCAATGAGCTGGGCGAACTGGTGAAGTCGTGGCCGGGAGGCTTCTTCGAGGAAGGCTTGCGGGAGCAGTTTGACGATGCTTGACGAGTACGCCCTCGTGCCGGACATCTTCGATCAGGCCGGATACTCGAATCCGGCCTTCATCGAGATGTGCCTGCCGCATTTGAAGGAGCCGATTCTTCAGGAGGCATTGGTGCGAGACCTGTGTGATGGCGGCTGGAGCGCCTACTGCCTCGCTAACGCCGGCAACCTGCATCGACTGTGCAAGGAAATTCTCCGCAAGCTGCAACAGAATAACCGCCTGCGCCGTTTTCCTCGGCAGAACGGGGTAGCGCCTGCATCGAATCTGGATTGGTGCCAGGAGGCACTGGCCGCCCACGCGGCCGAGCCCCTGCAAGGCATCATCGCCGGCCACGCAACCAAGCAACAAATCGCAGTGCCCGAGGTGGCCTCAATCGAGAAGCTGACCGGCACGCCCTGGTGGCAGGCACGCAGTCCGTCAGTGACAGTGGATCGAAAGACGGCGGATTACCTCAGGGTATTGGATCGCGTACTCCGGCAGGCAAACTCGTTGATGTTCATCGATCCCAATCTTGACCCCAGCAGCCACAACTATCGTGACTTTGTGCAGTTGCTGACTCCACTCGCGCAGCGCACGCCTACGCCCCGGATCGAGATTCACCGCAGTTTCTGCAGGGGCGATGGCCCGGCGCGAACGTTTCCCACCGAGGCCGATTGGAAGGGTGCTTTTTCCCAGCTGAGCAATCAGCTTACCGCTCAAGGGCTGACCGCCGAGGTCTTTTTCTGGGATGACTTTCACGAACGTTATCTGATCGCCGACGTAATCGGCATCAGCGTACCTGCGGGCTTCGACATCACCGGAAGGCTAAATGACTGCTCCACTTGGGGTCGCCTTGGCCGCGACGATAAAGATATGATCCAGCGCCTGTTCGACCCAGCGACGCGCCAGCCCAAATGGCGGTTCAAGATATAGGGAAGCGCTTATGGCCGTTGAGTCGCTTCCCAACTTCACCCGCCCCGCCCGCCAGCGCTGGGAGTCCATCCCCGCCGACATCCGCCAGCGCCTGCTGGCCAATGTGTGGTGCGGACAATGTCGCCACGAAGTAACGATCACCAATTTCAGCGGGGCCATCAAGAGTGGCAATCTGCTGCTGGTGGGCAAGTGCGCGGAGTGTCACGGCGACGTGGCGCGGGTGATCGAGGGAGCGTGAGCACATTGCCGCAGCAACCCGCAGCAGTGCTCACTGGCCCCAATAGTGAGTTATTCGGTTGTAAACTGCACGCCACCAATTCTAAACCCCAACCCTTATCGGTTGGGTTTTTTTCTGCCCGCCGCGCCAGTGTTGGCGGGACTTTCGGCGGGGTCTGGTGTTTCTCCATCGACCCGGCAGTCCATTTTCCTGCCCACCGGGCCTCGGACGCCTCTCTTTTCTCCATTCGACCTGTGGCTGGCCGACGCTCGACCCCTCGATTTCATGCGGGTTTCGGGCCGATGGTTGTGGAGCAACGGCGCTGACCAGAAACCTTGCAAACCCGTTCTACGCATCGAATCCATCGAACAGCCGATGCTGATCGTCCCAATCCGACGGCGGCAAATGGTTCTTCAACCAGAGCAGACTCAAGGTCTTCGGTTGATGCCCATCGAGGATGCTGCGCACCAGCGTCGGCGAGAGCAGCGTCAACCGCAGTAGTTCATTCACGGTCGTCTGGTGCAACCCCTCGCGCCGGGCAATGTCCGACCCGCTGCTCACCATACCCTCGTCGATCAGGCGCTGCCAGTGAAACGCCCTGGCCAGCGCCGTCAGGATCGGCGCGTCGTGCTCCGGTACCTTGTCTCCGGCCGCCGCCGGAATCACCACCTTGCGCCCACCGTGCCGCTTGATACGCACCGGGATGAAGGTCGTGAGCCTCGCGCCCTGCCGATTGACCGCCGCGCCTGTCTGGATGAGGGGTTTGAAGTGCCGAGCGGGACGATTTACAGGATTGCGTGTTGCGACTGCGGGCTTGTTCATGATTTCGTGTTCGTCAGCGAAGACGGAAAACCAATTGGTATTGCGGCAAAGCGGAACAATCGAGCAACTGCGCAGAGGCGGCGGTATATGACCCCCAACGTCAAAGCTCAGGGGCGCGACGCTTGCGGCGCGTCCCCTGGAGCGATGGGTTGGGCGGGGACGAACATATACTCGACGACGCTTTCCGCTGGCGGAGGGGCAAGGCCATCCTCGCGCAGGCCATCGAGATGGAATTGGATTGCCGCAAGCAGTTCGGCTTCGGTTTCCTCGACGGTGGTGCCAGTCGCGACACAACCCGGCAAATCGGGCGAATACCCGGAGAAATTGTTTTCAGCCTTTTCGATAACGATGGCATAGCGCATGGCTTCAACCTTTCAGTGATGCTTGTTTGAGGATGCTATTGAGCGTTCCTGGGGCAAGGTCGTCGCTTGGTTTCCCGGCGACGGTAACGCGCCCGGGTTTCACGGGGTGTTTGAACTGGCGATGGCTACCTCTGGTCACCACCAGCAGCCAGCCGTCCCTACGCAGAAGCTCCAGTATCTCGCTGACTTTCATGCGCCAAGTATGCCATGACCTTCCTCATAGTGCCCAACGCCGGGCATCAGGCGCGGCTGAAAGCGGAAGCGACGTAGGAGCGGACGCTGT
>CAZZFN010000007.1:0-32054 GCA_964653505.1 uncultured Methyloversatilis sp. | reverse complement strand
TCGGCCCCGACTGGTTCAAGAACATCAACTGGAACATTCCCAACGTGGTGCAGACCAACATCCCCGGCTTCGAGGCGATGGCGACCACGCTGATGAAGCAGACCATCAAGAACAACGGCGTGGCGAGCCTCGCCGAGCTGCGCGCGCTGTCGCAAGAGGCGGGCGTCAAATTCGTCGTCTGCCAGATGACCGTCGACCTGTTCGGCTTCAACCACGCGGACTTCATCGACGGCATGGACTACGTCGGTGCGGCGTCCTTCCTGCCGGTCGCCCAGAAGGCCGATGTCAACCTCTTCATCTGATAAGGTATTTGTTGCATTGATGCAACGATAAACGGGGCGGGAGCGCGCGCAGGGAACGAGAAAGTTGCCTTCCGGCGCTGCCGGCCCTAGATTCCTCCGAGCTAGTGTAGTTGTTGCTGATTTAGTGAATTACAACCACCGGGGGATTCGATGAAACTCAAAAAGATTGCAGCTCTGCTCGCCGTCGCCGGCATCTCCGCGCCGGTCTTCGCCACCAACGGCATGAACATGGAAGGCTACGGCCCGGTCGCCACCGGCATGGGCGGCGCTTCCTTCGCTTACGACAACGGCACGGCCGGCATGATCAACAACCCGGCGACGATCGGTCTCATGAAGAGCGGGGCCGCCCGCCTCGACGTGGCTATCGGCGGTCTGCATCCCGACGTCAATACCAGTTTCATGGGCATGAACGCGCCTTCGGGGGGCGATGCCTACTACATGCCAGCAGCGGGTTATGTGCGCAAGAGCGGAAAACTTGCCTACGGCATCGGCATGATGGCCCAGGGCGGCATGGGCACCGAATACGGCAGAAATTCGTTTTTGAGCTTTAGCCCGACGCTTGGAGGGCCGACCGGACAGGAGAACCGTTCGGAGCTTGGTCTGGGCCGGATAATGATTCCGTTCGCTTACGACCTGACGAAGGAGTTCACGCTGGGCGGCAGCATCGATTATCTTTGGGGCGGCCTGGATATCCAGATGGTGATGGACGGCGCCGCAATGGGCGCCATGATGGCGCCCGGGGGCAATGCGATGGGGATCGTAACCTCGACTCTTCCCCCGGTACCGATGGACTGGGCCCAGTTCGACTTTTCCAAGGGCGGCAACAAGTTCACGCAGGAACTCACCACAACCGGTTGGGCATGGAATTTGGGGTTCGCCTGGAAGGCCGCACCCAGCCTGACGATCGGGGGGGTTTATCACGCAAAAACCAGCTTGTCCGACATGGAAGGCAGGGGGCGCCTGAACAACAATGTGATGCCGATCCCCGGCACGCTGAAAGTCGTCGATTTCCAGTGGCCTGAGACTTATGGCATCGGCCTGGCCTATCAGGCGACCGACAAGCTGCTGATCGCTGCAGACTACAAGCGCATCAACTGGGCGGACGTGATGAAGAACTTCCGCATGAACTTCGTTGCCGACGGCGGCATGGGCACGATGGATGCGACGCTCTATCAGAACTGGAAGAACCAGGATGTCTTCATGATCGGGGCGTCCTACAGGTATTCCTCCGCACTGACCCTGCGCGCCGGCGTCAATCTGGCGGGCAATCCCGTCCCCGACGCCTTCATGAACCCGCTGTTCCCCGCGACGATCAAGGAGCATTACACCCTGGGCTTCGGTTACGTCTTCAGCCCCGCGTCCTCGATCGACTTTTCCTACGTCTATGCGCCGAAGGTGACGGCGACGAATGCCAACATGGGCGGCGTGACGACCACCCATGCGCAGAAAAACAACTGGCAGTTCATGTACAGCCATCGCTTCTGATTGCTGCGCAGCATTTGAAAAGGCCGGCCCCGCCGGCCTTTTTCACATCCAGAACATAATCGCCGAGGAGATAGCATGAAAAAAATCATTGCGGGCGCGGCGCTGGCCTTGTTTTCGCTGCTGGCCCATGCGCTGCAACCCTATTGGGCAGGTGACAAGGTGGCGGGCGGCGACCTCAGGGCGGCCATGGCGGCGGCCGAGCAGAAGCTGACCGCGGCGGGCTTCACGGTTATCGGACGTCATATGCCCCCGGGCCTGCCGCAGCATGCCTCGATCGTCGTGACCGAGCCGGGCTTTTCGGCGGCGCTGACGCAGATCGGCGGTTCGGCCGTGGTCGGCCTGCCGATTCGCGTCGGCGTAAAGGCCGACGGCACGGTGTCCTACCAGAACCTCGAATACTGGCAGCGCGCTTTCCTGCGGGAAAATTATGGCAAGGCCGAGGCCGCGGTCCGCGAGACGGGCGCCAAGCTGCAGCAGGCCCTCGGCGGCGGCAAGCCGTTCGGCGGCGTCGTCAAGCCCGAGAATCTCCCGAAGTATCGCTACATGGCCGGCATGGAGCGCTTCGACGACAAGAGCGAGCTGAAGACCTACGGCGGCGGCTTCGACGAGGCGGTGAAGACGATACGCGACAATCTGGCCAAGGGGATCGCCAGGACGGCCAAGGTCTATGAAGTCGTGATCCCCGAAAAGAAGCTCGCGGTTTTCGGCGTGGCGACCAACGACCCGGAGAACGGCGAGGGCTGGTGGGCGAAGAAGATCGGCCCCGACCATATCGCCGCCCTGCCGTGGGAAATCTTCGTCGTCGACAACAAGGCCTACGCCCTGTTCGCGCGCTACCGCACCGCGCTGGCCTGGCCCGATCTGGGCATGTTCCAGTTCATGGGGATCGCCACCCATCCGGATTCGACCGCCGAAATGATGGCCAAGGTGGCGGGCGGAGTCTACGAGAGACAGAACTGACCGGCAGGCAGGAGGCTGTGCCTCAAGGCCGGTTCGCCATCAGGAAAAGCGGAGACCACAGCGCGCCCTGCACCGTGACGGCCAGGCCGTGCAGCAGGGCGCCGGCCACGGCGACGTCCACCGGCAGGCCCGCCAGGCTGTAGTAGGCGGCCAGCGCGGCTTCGCGCGTGCCGAAGCCGCCGATCGAAACGGGCAGGGCGGCGGCGAGGAAGACCGGCGCGGCGATGGCGGTCAGATACAAGAGCGGCACCTCCGGCGTCACGGCGCGTAGCGCCGCCCACAGTGCGGCGATGGTCGCCAGCTGGACGAGGGTCGATGAGGCGAGGGTGACGCGTGCCAGGCGCGCGGTTTCGGACAGCAAGCGCAGCAGGCGGGCGGGCAGCGTTTGCGGGGCGAGGGCCAGACGGTCGTTCAGCGCGCGCGCCAGGAAGGGCGCGGCGACGGCGCAGGCGATGCCGGCGAGATGGAGATAAAGGCTGGCGGGTGCAAGCGCGGTGGTGGCGGCGATGGTCAGGGCCAGCCAGGCGCACCAGGAGATGACGAAGAGCGCCCACAAGCCGGAGAGTCGGTCGAGCGCCACCGAGGCGGCAGCCTTGAGCATCGGATTGCCGATCCTTTGCAGCGCCACGGCGCGGTAGGCGTCGCCGCCCAGTGTGGCGCCGGGCAGGATGGTGTTGAGGGTTACGGCGCGACCGTAGGCGGGCAGCAGCTGTCTGGCGCCGGCGGACAGACCCAGATGCCGGGAGATGATCAGCCAGCGCCAGGCCGAGACGACATTGGCGAAGATGCCGAGGGCGACCGCCAGCAGGAACCAGGAAAGGTCGGCGCTGGCGAGACGGCGCCACAGCCCGGCGCCGTCGACCGCCCAGACGATGGCGCCGAGCAGGGCGGCGGAAATCGTCAGCCGCAGCAGCAGGCGGGCGATCCTGCGGTTCACCGGGCGGGTGGGCGAGGCGTCCCGCGCACGACAGAGACGGCCGCTCCGATCACGATCCGAGTCGTTCCCGCTGCACCGCGAGCTTGTCTTGGGTGGCGCGGAAGCCCGCCAGCCGCTCGCGTTCCTGGTCGACCACCGCCGCCGGGGCGCGGGCCACGAAGCTCTCGGCGGACAGCTTCTTTTCGCACTTGGCGATTTCACCCGCGATGCGGGCGATTTCCTTCGCCAGACGCTCCTTTTCGGCGGCCACGTCGATCTCGATCTTCAGCATGAGCCGGAAATCGCCGACGATCTGCACCGGCGCATCGTTGTCGGGCAACACCGCGACGGCGGCCACCTCCGAGAACTTGGCCAGCGCCGCCAGATAGGGCGCATAGCCCGCGAGGGCCGCGGTATCGCCCGCACCGACGAGGGGCACCTTCCGGGCGGGAGAAATGTTCATCTCGCCGCGCAGACTGCGGCAGGCGGTGACCAGCGATTTGAGCGTGGCCACCCAGGTTTCGGCGGCGGGGTCGATCCGCTCCTCATTCGGCGTCGGATAGGCCTGCCGCATGATGGTGGCCGTCCCGCCAGGGCCGACTTTTTCGTGGCGGCCCGCCAGCGGGGCGATGCCCTGCCACAATTCCTCGGTGATGAAGGGGATGAGCGGGTGGGCCAGGCGCAGCACGGTTTCGAGCACACGCAACAGGGTGCGCCGCGCGGCCCGCTGCTGCGCCTCGCTGCCGTTCTGGAGCTGCACCTTGGCGAGTTCGAGATACCAGTCGCAGTATTCGTCCCAGACGAATTCGTAGAGGGCCTTGGCCAGCAGGTCGAAGCGGTAGTCGGCGAAGTGCTTGGCCATGTCGGCTTCGGTGCGTTGCAGCCGGCTGACGATCCAGCGGTCGGCGGGCGAGAAATCCAGCGTGCCGGCGGCGCACGAGCCGTCCAGGCCGCAGTCCTGGCCCGCGCAGTTCATCAGCACGAAGCGCGTGGCGTTCCACAGCTTGTTGCAGAAGTTGCGATAACCCTCGCAGCGCTGCATGTCGAACTTGATGTCGCGGCCCGGCGAGGCGAGCGAGAGGAAGGTGAAGCGCAGGGCGTCGGCGCCGAAGCCGGCAATGCCGTTCGGGTATTCGCGGCGCGTGCGCTTCTCGATCTTCGGCGCGTCTTTCGGGTTCATCAGCCCGGTGGTGCGCTTCTTCACCAGTTCGTCGATGCCGATGCCATCGATCAGGTCGATCGGGTCGAGCACGTTGCCCTTGCTCTTGCTCATCTTCTGGCCTTCGGCGTCGCGGATCAGGCCATGCACATAGACATGCCGGAACGGAATCCGGCCCGTGATGTGCTTGGTCATCATCACCATGCGCGCCACCCAGAAGAAGATGATGTCGAAGCCGGTGACCAGCACCGTCGAGGGCAGATATAAGTCGAGCGCGGGGTTGGGCTGGCGGGCCGGGTTTTCCTGCCATTGCGGGGTCCAGTCGAGCGTCGAGAAGGGCCACAGCGCGGAGGAATACCAGGTGTCGAGCACGTCGGGGTCGCGTTCCAGCCCGCCGCCGTAACCGTCGGCATGGGCGAGCGCCTGCGCCTCGGCGGCGTCGTGGGCCACCCAGACGCGACCGTCGTCGCCATACCAGGCGGGAATCCGGTGGCCCCACCACAATTGACGGGAAATACACCAGTCCTGGATGTTGGCGAGCCACTGGTTGTAGGTGTTCACCCAGTTCTCGGGCACGAAGGTGATTTCGCCCGATGCCACGCAGTTGAGCGCCTTGGCGGCGATGCTCTTGCCATCGGCGCCCGGTTTGCTCATGGCGACGAACCACTGGTCGGTGAGCATCGGTTCGATGACCACGCCGGTGCGGTCGCCGCGCGGCACCATCAGCTTGTGCGGTTTGGTGGCGACCAGCAGGCCCAGGGCCTCGAGGTCGGCGACGATGTGCTTGCGGGCCTCGTAGCGGTCCATGCCGCGGTATTGCTCCGGGCCGTGCTCGTTGATGCGCGCGTCGAGGGTGAGGATCGAGATCGGCGCCAGGCCGTGGCGGTGGCCGACCTGCCAGTCGTTGAAGTCGTGGGCCGGCGTGATCTTGACGCAGCCGGTGCCGAATGCCTTGTCGACATAGGCGTCGGCGATGACCGGGATGGTGCGGCCGGTGAGCGGCAGCTGGACGTGCTTGCCGATGAGGTGCTGGTAGCGCTCGTCCTCGGGATTCACGGCGACCGCGACGTCGCCGAGCATGGTTTCCGGACGCGTCGTCGCGACGGTGAGCGAGCCATTGCCGCAGGCAAAGGGATACTGGATCTCCCACATGAAACCGTCTTCCTCCTCGCTGACGACCTCGAGGTCGGAGACGGCGGTGAGCAGCTTCGGGTCCCAATTGACGAGGCGCTTGCCGCGGTAGATCAGGCCTTCCTGGTAGAGCCGGACGAAGGTCTCGGTGACGATCTTCGACAAGCCGGCATCCATCGTGAAGCGCTCGCGCGTCCAGTCCGGGGAGGTGCCGAGGCGGCGCATCTGGCGCGTGATCGTGCCGCCGGAATACTCCCTCCATTCCCACACCTTTTCGAGGAACTTCTCGCGGCCGAGATCGTGGCGCGACACGCCTTGCGCGTCGAGTTGGCGTTCGACGACGATCTGCGTGGCGATGCCGGCGTGATCGGTGCCCGGCTGCCACAGGGTGTTGGCGCCGCGCATGCGGTGGTAGCGCGTCAGCGCATCCATGATCGCCTGGTTGAAGCCGTGGCCCATGTGCAGCGTGCCGGTGACGTTCGGCGGCGGCATCAGGATGCAAAAATTGTCGTTTTTCGACGTGTCGAGGCCGGCGGCGAAGTAGCCGTTCGATTCCCAGACGGGATACCAGCGCCGCTCGATCTCGGCGGGCTCAAAGCTTTTGGCGAGTTCCATCTTCCAGTTTCTCGATCAATTGCGGCAACGCCGTGTCGAGCCAACGGCACAGCGATTCTTCGAGCGCGGCGCGCAGCGCGGCAGGGTCGATGGCGGGAAGCGCGGGCGCCGCGCCGGCCGGGGTAACGATCTCGGTGAGCAGCGGGACGTCGTCTTCCGGTTCGGGCGTCGCCGCCGGCGGTTCGGCCGGTCGGGCGACGAAGCTGCGAAAACGTTTCTGCAACGTTTCGGGATGAGGGGTTGCGTCTGCGCCGGGCGTCATGGCGGGCCTCCGGATATGTCGCGGTTCTCGATCGCGTAGCCGCGGTCGCGATAGAACCTGAAGCGTTCGCGTGCCGGCAGGCGGTCCGCGTCGTCGGTGCTGACGATTTCGACCACGTGCTCGAAACGCGAGAAGCTCGGCGGCAGTTCGTTGCTCAGGTTGAGCAGGCAGTTCTCGTGCGGCGGGTCGTCGAGCCGGTCGGCGAGCAGGATCGGCGTTTCTCCCGCCAGCGGCGCATCGGCGCGGCAATGCGGCGTGAAGGAGAGGGCCGGCTGGGTCCACAGCACGCGATCCAGGCGGGCCGCCTGGGCGTCGTCCGGCACATAGACGAGCACGGCCTGGCGCGCCGTCCATGCCTGCTGCAGCCAGCGGGCGGCCGACTGGATGCGGTCGGGGGCGCCGTGCAGGAAGGAGATGCGCGTCATGGCTTACTTCGATGCCGTCCTGCCAGCGCCGACTTTCGACGCGCGCTCGATGAGGAAATGGGTCAGCAGCGGCACGGGGCGGCCGGTCGAGCCCTTTTCCTTGCCCGACTTCCAGGCGGTGCCGGCGATGTCGAGATGCGCCCAGTCGTACTTCTTGGCGAAACGCGAGAGGAAACAGGCCGCCGTGATCGTGCCGGCGGGACGTCCGCCGATGTTGCCCATGTCGGCGAAATTGCTCTGCAGTTGCTCCTGGTAGTCCTCGAACAGCGGCAGCTGCCAGGCGCGGTCCCAGCCCGCGTTGCCGGCGTCGAGCAGTTCGCGGGCGAGACCGTCGTCGTTGGCGAGCAGGCCGCTGGCGACGTGGCCGAGCGCGATCACGCAGGCGCCGGTGAGCGTGGCGACATCGATCACGCAGTCGGGTTCGAAGCGCTCGACGTAGGTCAGCGCATCGCACAGGATCAGCCGGCCCTCGGCGTCGGTATTGAGGATCTCGACGGTCTGGCCGGACATCGAGGCGACGATGTCGCCGGGGCGCGTGGCGCCGCCGCCAGGCATGTTCTCGACGGCCGGCACGACCGCGACGACATTGAGCGGCAGCTTCATCAGGGCGGCGGCCTTGACGGCTGCCAGCACGCTGGCCGCACCGGACATGTCGAACTTCATTTCGTCCATCTCGGCCGGCGGCTTGAGGGAAATGCCGCCGGTATCGAAGGTGACGCCCTTGCCGACCAGCACGATCGGTTTTTCGCCGGCCTGGCCGCCCCGATATTGCAGGACGATGAACTGCGGCGGCTGGTGCGAACCCCGGGCGACGGCCAGCAGGGTGTTCATGCCGAGCCGTTCCATTTCTTCGCGACCGAGGATTTCGGCCGCGAGTCCATGTTCGGCGGCCAGCGCGCGCGCCTGTTCGGCCAGATAGGTCGGAGTGCACAGGTTGCCCGGCAGGTTGGCCAGATCCTTCATGAAGCCCATGCCGGCGGCGATCGCCTGGCCCTCTTTCAGCGCTTGCTCGGCGGCGGCCAGATCGCTGCGCCGCTCGACGCAGAAAGTGATCTTGCGCAGGGGGCGCCGCACTTCGTCCTTCTTCGACTTGAGCCGGTCGAAGCGGTAGAGCGTCTCCTCGACGGCCACCACCGCCTGGCGCACGCGCCAGGCAACGTCGCGTTTTTTCACCGGCAGCTCGGTCAGATAGAGTGTGCCGTCGAAGCCGCCGGTTTCGTTGAGCGTGCGCACGGCCGCAACGATGGCGGCACGGTATTCCTTTTCGCGGAACTCGCGTTCCTTGCCCAGGCCCACCAGCAGGATGCGGTCGGCCTCCGTGCCGGGCGCCTTGTGCAGCAGCAGGATGTTGCCCGCCTTGCCTTCCATGTCGCCGCGCCGCAGCAGTTCGGAGAGATGGCCGCGCGCCGCGTTGTCGAGGAGTTCCGCGGGCAGGGAGAGTTTGCGCGATTCGAAGACGCCGACGACGACGCAGGCCGTGCGCTGCTTTTCCGGTCTGCCGCTCTTTATGCTAAATTCCACCGCCGACTCCTGGAAGATGAACGAAGTGCGCAGTTTACGCATTTTTCCGGCTCGATCTTCGCTCGGGCCGAAATTCCGCGAACTTTTCCAAGCCAGCCCCGATCGATGATCTTCCAGCGTGCCGCCCAGCGTGAGTTTGCGCAGACAGCGATCGCGGTATTTGTCGCACTTTTTGCCATCACGCTGACGATACAGCTGGTGCGCCTGCTGGGGCGGGCGGCGGCGGGGCAGACCACTTCGGAGGCCGTCGTGGCCTTGCTCGGCTTCGCCGCCCTCAACTACCTTCCGGTTTTGCTGGCGCTCACGCTGTTTGTCGCCGTTTTGTTGTCGTTGTCGCGGGTTTACCGGGATTCCGAGATGGCGATCTGGTTCTCCTCGGGCGTGCCGCTCGCCGCCTGGATCGGGCCCGTGCTGCGCTTCGCCTTGCCGGTCGTGCTGGCCATCGGCGTGCTGGCCCTGTTCCTGGCGCCCTGGGCGCAGGGCAAGCGCGCCGAATACCAGCAGCGCCTGGACCAGCGCGACGATGTGGCGCGGGTGACGCCGGGCGCCTTCAAGGAGTCCGCGCGCGGCGATCGCGTGTTTTTCGTCGAGTCGATTCCGGACGTCGAGGGGCAGAACCAGGTCAGGAACATCTTCATCAGTGCCGTGCAGCACGGCCGCCTGGGAGTGGTCGCTGCCGCCCAGGGCCATACCGAAGTCGCGGAAAACGGCGACCGCTTCATCGTCCTGAGCCAGGGGCGGCGCTACGAGGGGGTCGCCGGGTCGGCCGACTACCGCGTGACGGAATTCGCCAGCTATGCGATGCGCATCGGAACGGCCGAAACCGGCGGCGCCGAGCGAACCGCCAAGAGTCTCGCGACAGGCGATCTGCTGCGCGATCCGAACCCGATCAACCGGGGCGAACTGCTGTGGCGCATCGGCGTCCCGGTCTCGGCGCTGCTGCTCGCCCTGCTGGCGATTCCGCTGTCTTTCGTCAACCCGCGCGCCGGGCGCACCAACAACCTGATCTTCGCGCTGCTGACCTTCATGATCTACAGCAATCTGCTCTCGGTCAGCCAGGCCTGGGTGGCGCAGGGGCGCGTTTCGTTCGCCGTGGGCGTCTGGGCGATCCATCTGCCGATGCTGCTGGTTCTGCTGCTGCTGTTCTGGAAACGCACCCGGGTGTTTTCGCCGTGGCGCCTGGTGCGCCGGGGCAACTGAGATGCTCGTCTATCAGCGCCATCTGGCCAGGGAAATTTACGGCGACACGCTGCTCGTTCTCGCGGCCTTTCTCGGGCTGTTCGCGTTTTTCGACCTGATCCACGAGCTGGAATCCGTCGGCAGGGGCGGCTACGAGTTCCATCACGCGCTCGGCTTCGTCGCTCTCACGCTGCCGGGCCGCGCCTACGAAATCCTGCCGATCGCCGTGCTGATCGGCGCCCTCTATGGCCTGACCCGCCTGGCGCACCATTCCGAAATCACGGTGTTGCGTGCCTCCGGTCTGTCGACCGGGGCGCTGCTGCTGACGCTGGCCAGGATCGGCAGCCTGTTCGCGCTCCTGACCTTCCTGATCGGCGAGTTCGTCGCCCCACAGACCGAGCGGATGGCACAGCAGCTGCAACTGACGGCGAAAAGCCAGCTGGTCGGCCAGGAATTCCGCTCCGGGCTGTGGGTCAAGGACGGGCGCAACTTCATCAACGTGCGCGAGGTGCTCCCGGATGCCAGCCTGCGCGGCGTGCGCGTGTATGCGTTCGACGAAAACCACCGCCTGCTCTCGATCAGCGAGGCGGAGCGGGGCAGCTTCATGCCTTCCGGACACTGGCAGTTGAGCAACGTGGCGCAGACCCTGTTCGCGCAGGAAAAGACGACGGTGACGCGCCAGGAGCAGATCGAGTGGCGCTCCGCGCTGAACCCCGACATCCTGGCCGTTCTGCTGGTCGTGCCCGAACGCATGTCGCTCGACAATCTGTACCGGTACATCCGTCACCTGAGGGACAACCAGCAGAACACGCAGCGCTACGAGATCGCGTTCTGGAAGAAGATCGTCTATCCGCTGGCGACCCTGGTGATGATCGCCCTGGCGCTCCCCTTCGCCTATGCCCACGACCGCATGGCGACGGTGAGCGTGAAGGTGTTCATCGGCGTCATGCTGGGAATCTTCTTCCACATGCTCAACGGCCTGTTTTCCCATCTCGGCGTGATCGCGAGCTGGAAGCCCCTGATGGCGGCGGTGACGCCCAGCGTCCTGTTCCTGCTGGCGGCGGCGCTGCTGCTCTGGTGGGTGGAACGTAGATGAGGCGTGTGCCGGCAAGCCGGTCGTGCAGGAACTGGCGGTCGCGGTCGATCAGCGCCCAGAGGAGACCCAGGCCCAGGCCGATGCTCGGCCAGGCGAGGACATAGCGCCAGGCCAGCCGGATCGGCGCCGGCGGGCGCCCCTGCCGGTCGACCAGGTGCAGATGCCAGGTGCGCATCGGCAGGGTCTGGCGGCCGTCCTGCCAATGCCAGAGGAAATAGATGGCCAGCGCCAGGAAAACGACGACGCGGATCGTCGCGATCGGCACCGGCCGCTGCAGCAGGGCGCTGAAAGCGGTCAGCAGCAGGGCGAGGACGCCGACGATGCCGGCGAGCAGCAGACCTTCGTAGAGCAGGCTGGCGAGGCGCCGGCCGATGCCGGCCGCCGGTGCGCCGATGGTTGTCGTGTTCACTCGCCGCTGGGGGGGTCGGCAGGCTGCGGGTCGTCCATCGGGGGGGCTGCCGGGATTTCGTCGGCCTGGTGCGCCAGCAGGCTTTGCGGCGGCTTGAGCGGCGAGATGGGCGAGGCGGGCGCGGGAACCTCCGGCGTCGCCACGCGGCTGGCGGAAGGCGCCCTGGCCTTGGCCGGGGGTTTCGCAGGGGTCTTGACCTTGGGTTTTCTGGGCGCCTTGCTGCGCAGGCGTTCTTTTTCCTCCTCGGTGAGCGTGGCGTATTCTTCCCATCGCTGCCGGACGGCCTGGCGCGTCTCGGGCGAGGCGCGCATCAGCGACCGGTACTTTTCACGCGCGATCCTGCGCTCCTCGGGCGCCAGCTTGGCCCATTCGCGCATGTTGCGCCGGATGCTGGCCTGCTCTTCCGGCTTCATGTCCGGGAAGCGCTCGGCAATGCCGATCCACTTCTTGCGCCGGAAGGCATCCATCTGGGCCCACTCCTGTTGCAGGGGGGCGAGGATGGTTTTCTGCTCCGGCGTCAGCGCAGTCCAGCCGGGCTGCTGGAACTGCGGCAGGGCGGCGTACGCCGGGCCGGCCGGCAGCCCGGCCAAGATCGCTCCGGCTACTGCCCAGCCGAGGAATCTTTTTCCAGCCATGCCTGAAACCCTCTGTCCAGATAAGCATTGGGCGGCAGGTCATCGGCAAGCAGGGCGCTGTCGATCGCCTCGTTCTGGCTCGCTTGGCTGAAGCCGTTCCAGTAGTAGGACAGGCCTACGCCCAACAGCAGGGCGAGGATGGCCAGAGCGGTGCGCAGCGGGTGCTTTTGCTCGTCGTCGCCCAACAGCGCCGTTCCGCCAGCACCGACCAGGATGGCGCCGGAAACGAGGACGGGCTGGCGCTGCAGGGCGCGCTCGCGCGCGGCGCGCAGCCGTTCGGCGACGCCCGGGTCGAGCTGCGCCGCGCCCCGATCGAGGACGCGGCAGATTTGTCGCGCAAATTGTTCTTCGCGGCTCATGGTCTGATTCCTTTTGCATCGAGCGCGGCCGCCAGGGTGTGGGTGGCGCGCGAACAATGGGTCTTGACGCTGCCTTCGGTGCAACCCATGGCGGCGGCGGTTTCGGCGATGTCCAAGCCCTCCCAGTAACGCAACAGGAAGGCTTCGCGTTGACGCGGGGGGAGTTTTTGCAAGGCTTCCTCCACGAGGGTGAGGGTTTCGGTCCGCAGCAAGGCCGCGTGCGGAGCCGCGAACGGACTGATGTCGTCGTCCAATTCTAGGGTTTCCAGCGGATCGGCGGGGTTTTCGTCATCGCCTTCGAGCGCGGTCAGCGATGTGAAGCGCTCCATCCTGGTGCGCGACCGGCGGTAATGGTCGCGGATGGCGTTCTGCAGGATGCGCTGAAACAGCAGCGGCAGTTCCGCCGCCGGCCTCGCGCCGTATTTTTCGCTCAGGCGCATCATGCTGTCCTGCACGATGTCGAGGGCGGAGTCTTCGTCGCGTACGGCGTAAAGAGCCTGTTTGTAGGCGCGCCGCTCGACTTCGGCAAGAAAATTGGAAAGCTCGGCGCGTGAAGCCAAGAGATGCTTGCTCGTTCTGAAAATGGCTGTGAGTCTTGACCACAAGCGTGGCAGTCAAGTATTGTTGCACGTTTCGGGCAACGCAACGATGGATCCAAAAGCATGCAACTCACGGGCGCGGAAATTGTAATCAGGTGCCTTCAGGAAGAAAAGGTCGAACATGTGTTCGGCTACCCTGGCGGCTCGGTATTGTTCATTTACGACGAACTGTTCAAGCAGGACCAGGTGAAGCACATCCTGGTGCGCCACGAGCAGGCGGCCGTGCACGCGGCCGACGGGTATGCGCGTTCCTCCGACAGGGTCGGGGTGTGCATGGTCACCTCCGGCCCCGGCGTCACCAACGCCGTGACCGGCATCGCCACCGCCTACATGGACTCGGTGCCGCTGGTGATCGTCACCGGCCAGGTGCCGACGGCCTACATCGGTCAGGATGCCTTCCAGGAAGCGGACACCGTCGGCATCACCCGGCCCTGCGTCAAGCACAACTTCCTCGTCAAGGACGTCAAGGATCTCGCCGTCACGATCAAGAAAGCCTTCTACCTGGCCCGGACCGGGCGGCCCGGCCCGGTGCTGGTGGATATCCCGAAGGACATCACGATCCAGAAGTGCGAGTACCACTATCCGAAATCGATCGCGATGCGCTCCTACAACCCGGTAGTGAAGGGACATACCGGCCAGATCAAGAAGGCCGTGCAGCTGCTGCTCGATGCCAAGCGTCCGATGGTTTACGCCGGCGGCGGCGTGATCCTGTCCGATGCCGCCGACCGGCTGACCAAGCTGACGCGCATGCTCGGTTTCCCGATCACCCAGACCCTGATGGGACTGGGCGGCTATCCGGCCACCGATCGCCAGTTCCTCGGCATGCTCGGCATGCACGGTACTTACGAAGCCAACATGGCGATGCAGGAATGCGACGTGCTGCTGGCCATCGGCGCGCGTTTCGACGACCGCGTGATCGGCAATCCGGCCCATTTCGCCCGCGTCGCCCGCAAGATCGTCCATGTCGATATCGACCCGTCGTCGATTTCCAAGCGGGTGCGCGTCGATGTGCCGATCGTCGGCAACGTGCCCGACGTGCTCGACGAAATCGTCAAGCAGCTTGAGGCGAACGAGGGCAAGCCCGATGCGAAGCACCTGGCTGCCTGGTGGCAGCAGATCGAGGAGTGGCGCGGCCGGGATTGCCTCAGGTACAAGATGGGCGACGATCTGATCATGCCCCAGTATGTCGTCGAGAAGCTTTACGAGATCACCGGCGGCGAGGCCTTCGTCACTTCCGACGTCGGCCAGCACCAGATGTGGGCCGCGCAGTATTACAAGTTCGACAGACCGCGTCGCTGGATCAATTCCGGCGGCCTCGGCACCATGGGCTTCGGCCTGCCGGCGGCGATGGGCGTGCGTTTCGCCAATCCCGACGCGACGGTCGCCTGCATCACCGGCGAAGGCTCGATCCAGATGAACATCCAGGAGCTGTCGACCTGCAAGCAGTTCCACCTGCCGGTCAAGATCCTCTGCCTCAACAACGGCTACCTCGGCATGGTGCGCCAGTGGCAGCAGATGTTCCACGGCAACCGCTATGCGGAATCCTACGTCGATGCCCTGCCCGATTTCGTCAAGCTGGCCGAGGCCTACGGCCATGTCGGCATCCGCGTCGCCAAACCGGCCGACGTCGAGCCGGCGCTCAAGGAGGCTTTCGTCAGGCACAAGAACGAACTCGTCTTCCTCGACTTCCTCACCGACAAGACCGCCAATGTCTTCCCGATGGTCGCGGCCGGCAAGGGCCTGTCGGAAATGATCCTGGCGGAGGAACTCTGATCATGCGCCACATCATTTCCATCCTCATCGAGAACGAATCCGGCGCCTTGTCGCGCGTTTCCGGCCTGTTCTCGGCGCGCGGCTACAACATCGAGTCGCTCACCGTCGCGCCGACCGAAGACCCCTCGCTGTCGCGCATGACCATCGTCAGCATCGGTTCCGACGACGTCATCGAGCAGATCACCAAGCAGCTCAACAAGCTGATCGACATCGTCAAGGTCGTCGACCTGTCCGAGGCGGCCCACGTCGAGCGCGAACTGATGCTCGTCAAGGTGCGCGCCACCGGCAAGGACCGCGAGGAGATGAAGCGCGTTGCCGACATCTTCCGCGGCCGCATCATCGACGTCACCGAGTCGTCCTATGTCGTCGAACTGACCGGCAACACCGCCAAGCTCGATGCGTTCCTCGACGCCATCGACCGTTCGCTGATCCTCGAGACCGTGCGCACCGGCGTGTGCGGCATCGGCCGCGGCGACCGCATTCTCAAAGCCTGAACCCGTCAACCAAAGGAAAACCATGAAAGTCTATTACGACAAGGATGCCGACCTCTCCCTGATCAAGGGCAAGAAGGTCACCATCGTCGGCTACGGCTCGCAGGGCCACGCCCATGCCCAGAACCTCAAGGACTCCGGCGTCAAGGTCACCGTCGGCCTGCGCAAGGGCGGGGCGTCATGGGACAAGGCCAAGAAGGCCGGCCTCAAGGTCGAGGAAGTCGCCAAGGCGGTCAAGGATGCCGATGTCGTCATGATGCTGCTGCCGGACGAGACCATCCCGGCCGTGTATCGCGCCGAGGTCGAGCCGAACATGAAGCAGGGCGCCGCGCTGGCCTTCGCGCACGGCTTCAACATCCACTACAACCAGGTCGTGCCGCGCGCCGACGTCGATGTCATCATGGTCGCGCCCAAGGGCCCGGGCCACACCGTGCGTTCCGAATATCTGCGCGGCGGCGGCGTGCCCTCGCTGATCGCCGTGCATCAGGACAAGTCCGGCAAGGCCAAGGACATCGCCCTCTCCTACGCCGCGGCCAACGGCGGCACCAAGGGCGGCGTGATCGAGACCAACTTCCGCGAGGAGACCGAGACCGACCTGTTCGGCGAGCAGGCCGTGCTGTGCGGCGGCCTGGTCGAGCTGATCAAGGCCGGTTACGAGACGCTGACCGAAGCCGGCTACGCGCCCGAGATGGCCTACTTCGAGTGCCTGCACGAGGTGAAGCTGATCGTCGACCTGATTTTCGAGGGCGGCATCGCCAACATGAACTACTCGATCTCGAACAACGCCGAATACGGCGAGTACGTCACCGGCCCCGAGGTGATCGGCCCCGAGGCGCGCGCCGCCATGAAGAATGCGCTGAAGCGCATCCAGAACGGCGACTACGCCAAGATGTTCATCCTCGAGGGCAAGACCGACTATCCGGCCATGACCGCGCGCCGTCGTCTCACCGCCGCGCATCCGATCGAGCAGGTCGGCGCCCAGCTGCGCGACATGATGCCGTGGATCAAGGCCAAGGCGCTGGTCGACAAGTCGAAGAACTGATTTGGGCGCGTACCCCCATCCCGTCATCGCCCGGGAAGGCTGGCCCTTCCTGGGCGGTTCCGTGCTCCTGGCGCTGCTGGCGACCTTTGGCGGCAGCAGCCTGCTCTGGTCGATACCATTCTGGCTGTTCGCCCTGTTCGTCCTGCAGTTTTTCCGCGATCCGGCGCGCGAGGTGCGCGGCGACGCGAAGAGCGTGTTGTCGCCGGCCGACGGCCGCATCGTCGTCATCGAGCCGGCCCGCGATCCCTGGCTCGACCGCGAGACCCTCAAGATCAGCGTGTTCATGAACGTGTTCAACGTGCACTCGAACCGCAGCCCGGTCGATGGCGAGGTCATCCAGCGCTGGTATCGCCCCGGCAGGTTCGTCAACGCCGACCTCGACAAGGCTTCCACCGAGAACGAGCGCAGCGCGCTGCACATCCGCACGACCGATGGCCAGGACATCACCTGCGTGCAGGTGGCCGGCCTGGTCGCGCGGCGCATCCTGTGCTACGTCGGCAAGGGCGCCAGGCTCGCGCGTGGCGACCGCTACGGCTTCATCCGCTTCGGCTCGCGCGTCGATCTCTACCTGCCCAAGGATGTCCGCGTGAAGGTCGCCGTGGGCGAGAAGGTGCGGGCGACGACGACCATTCTTGCCGAGTTGCCCTGAATGACGATGCCCGGCCAGCGCCCCCGCAAGACCTTGTTCAACCCGGAGCTGCGCCGGCGCGGCATCTATATCCTGCCCAACCTGTTCACCACGGCCGCCTTGTTCTCGGGCTTCTTCGCCATCGTGCAGGCCATGAACGGCAGGTTCGAGGCGGCCGCCGTGGCGATCTTCGTCGCCATGCTGCTCGACGGCCTCGACGGCCGCGTGGCGCGGCTGACGCGTACCCAGAGCGCCTTCGGGGCCGAATACGACTCTCTTTCCGACATGGTGTCGTTCGGCGCCGCCCCGGCGCTGGTGATCTACGAGTGGGCGCTCAAGGATCTGGGCAAACTGGGCTGGATCGCCGCTTTCATCTATTGCGTCGGCGCCGCCTTGCGGCTCGCCCGCTTCAACACCAACATCGAGGTCGTCGACAAGCGTTACTTTCAGGGGCTGCCCAGTCCGGCCGCCGCCGCCCTGGTATCCGGCCTGGTCTGGGTGCTGATCGATTTCGAGTGGAGCGGCAGCGAGGCGCGCTGGTATGCATTCCTCCTGACGCTGTTCGCCGGCATCTCGATGGTCACCAGCCTGCGCTACTATTCCGGCAAGGACATCAACCTGAGAAAGAGCGTGCCCTTCATCATCGTGGTGGCGATCGCGCTCGGTTTCGCCCTGGTGTCGACCCACCCTCCCGGCGTGCTGTTCGCGCTGTTCCTGACCTACGCGCTCTCCGGCTACGTCATAGCCGCGGTCGATTGGGCCGATAGGCGCAAAAAAACCTCCACTCGGGAATAATCGCAGGAAATTCCTTGCGGAGAGCAATCATGAGCAAGCCGCAGTTGTTGATTTTCGATACCACCTTGCGCGACGGCGAGCAGAGCCCCGGTGCGGCGATGACGCGCGAAGAGAAGATGCGCATCGCCCGCCAGCTCGAGAAGCTGCGCGTCGACATCATCGAGGCCGGTTTCGCCGCAGCGAGCCCGGGAGATTTCGAGTCCATCCGCGCGATCGCCGAAGTCATCAAGGATTCCACCGTCTGCTCGCTGGCGCGCGCCAACGAAAAGGACGTACGCCGTGCCGGCGAGGCGATCAAGCCGGCGGCGCGCGGCCGCATCCATACCTTCATCGCCACCTCGCCGATCCACATGGAGAAGAAGCTGCGCATGCAGCCGGACGAGGTCGTCGCGGCGGCGGTGCAGGCGGTCAAGTGGGCGCTGGAATACACCGACGACGTCGAGTTCTCGGCGGAAGACGCGGTACGCTCGGATTTCGATTTTGTTTGCCGCGTCTTCGATGCCGTGATCAAGGCCGGCGCCAAGACCATCAACGTGCCGGACACCGTCGGCTACAGCATCCCGGTGCAGTGGGGCGAGCGCATGCGGCAGCTCATCGAACACGTGCCGAATGCCGACCGGGTGATCTGGTCGACCCACTGCCACAACGACCTCGGCATGGCCTCGGCGAACTCGCTGGCCGCCGTCCTGAACGGTGCGCGCCAGGTCGAATGCACCATCAACGGCCTCGGCGAACGCGCCGGCAATGCGTCGCTGGAAGAGATCGTCATGGCGGTGCGCACGCGCAAGGACCTCTTTCCGGTCGAAACGCGCATCGACACGGCGCAGATCCTGCCGACCTCGCGGCTGGTCTCGCAGATCACCGGCTATGTCGTGCAGCCCAACAAGGCCATCGTCGGCGCCAACGCCTTCGCGCACGAGTCCGGCATCCACCAGGACGGCGTGCTCAAGCATCGCGAGACCTACGAGATCATGCGTGCCGAGGATGTCGGCTGGCATGCCAACAAGCTGTCCCTCGGCAAGCTCTCCGGCCGCAACGCCTTCAAGACCAAGCTGGCCGAGCTGGGCATCGAGCTGGGGAGCGAGGAGGCCCTGAATACCGCCTTCGCCAAGTTCAAGGAGCTCGCCGACAAGAAGCGCGAGATCTTCGACGAGGACTTGCAGGCCATCGTCTCCGACGAGCTCGTCACGCCCGAAATCGAACACTACAAACTGGTGTCCTCCCGTTTCCACTCGGAAACCGGCGAGGCGCCGGTCGCCGAACTCACCCTCGCGGTCGGCGGTGCGGAAAGGCGCACCCAGTCTACGGGCAGCGGGCCGGTCGATGCCTCCTTCAAGGCGATCGAGAGCGTTGCCGGCAGCGGTTCCGACCTGCTGCTCTACTCGGTGAATGCGATCACGACCGGTACCGATGCGCAGGGCGAGGTCACGGTGCGCCTGGCCAAGGATGGCCGCATCGTGAATGGCCAGGGCGCCGATACCGACATCATCGTCGCGTCGGTCAAGGCCTATCTGAACGCGCTCAACAAGCTGCACGCCGGGCCGGAGCGCGTCAATCCGCAACTGTGATCCGGGCGGGCGCCGTCATGCGCGCATAGGCGAGGGCGGCAACGAAAAACACGGCGGCGAGCGCCACTTCGGCCAGGGCCAGCCATCGCATCGGGCCGCGGTCGGCGACGGCGCGCACCAGGCCCTCGAGCAGGTAGAACTGGATCAGCAGGGTCGACCACTGGTAGGTATAGCGCCGGCCGTGCAGGATGCCGAACAGCGGCAGCAGCAAGGGCAGCGCCTTGAGCGCCAGCCACGAACCGCCGGGCCGCAGCGGCGCGAGCCACAGCTCCCAGGCGAGGCAGAGCGCGATCAGCGCGATCAGGCTGGTGCTGGCGGCGCTGCGGGCGAGGCGGAGACGCCGCGAGTCGGCGCTGGCGGGACGGCCCCTCATGCCGGGAGCGGCCTGTGGGAGCGGCCGGATTCCGGACGCGGCCGCGCACCGGGATGCTTGACCGGAACCGGGCGCCGAAATAGACTGAGGAACATTGTCAACTATTGATGAAGGTCAGATATGAACAAGGAACAGATTCACCGCCTCGTCGCGGCAACCCCCGTCGTGCTCTTCATGAAGGGCAGCAAACAGTTTCCGCGCTGCGGCTTTTCCGGCCGCGCCGCGCAGATTCTCAAGCTCTGCAACGTCGACTTCACCGCCATCGACGTGCTGACCGAAGAGGAAACCGTGCCGGCCCTGCGCGAATACGCCGACTGGCCGACCATCCCGGTGCTGTATATCCGCGGCGAGTTCATCGGCGGCTGCGACATCATGACCGAGATGTACCAGGCCGGCGAGCTGCAGCAGAAGCTCGGCGATCTGATGCAAACGCCGGCCTGACCGCTCATCCGCGCAGTTCGGCGCTCAGCCGTTCGATCATGCGGCGTGCCTGGTCGAGATAGCCGGCGCCGAACAGGTTGTAGTGGTTGAGGACGTGATAGAGGTTGTAGAGCGTCTTGCGCGTCTCAAAGCCGGCGTCGAGCGGCCAGGCGGCGCGATAGGAAGCGTAGAAAGCCTCGGGGAAGCCGCCGAACAGCTCCGCCATCGCCACATCCGCCTCGCGGTCGCCGCGATAGACGGCGGGATCGAACACCGCCGGCGTTCCATCCGGCAGCTGCCCGACGTTGCCCGACCACAGGTCGCCGTGCAGCAGGCTCGGCGGCGGGCGGTAATCGAGGAAGAAGGCGCCGATGCTCTCTGCGATACGCTCGCCCTGGGCGCGCAGCGCGCCCCCCATGCCGTTGCGCGACGCCCAGCCGAGCTGGGGCAGCAGTCGTTCGGCGGCGAAGAAGCCGGCCCAGTCGCGCTGCGACCGGTTGGACTGAGGAGTGGCGCCGATGAAGTTGTCGCGCTGCCAGCCGTAGGGCGCCGCGACCCCATGACCCGTACGATGGTGCATCTCGGCAAGCCGTTCGCCCAGCCGCGCGCCGGCCCTCTGGTCCAGCCCGCGCAACACAAGGAACTCCATCTCGATCCAGGCCCGGCCGTCTGTCGTCTGCCCAACGCCGAACACTTCCGGCACCCGCAGGATGCCCGTCGCACGCAGCGCGGCCAGGCCGTCGATTTCGGCTTCGAACCGCGCCAGGCATCCGGCCGGGCCGATTTTTCTGAATGTACGTTGCGCCGGCATCAGGCGTGGGCGAGCAGGGCATTGGTGCGCGCCAGCCGTTCCGCCAGCACCTGCAGGAAGCCCTGATAGAAGTGCATGCGGCAGGCATCGGAGGCCTGGTGCAGCGCCTGGCTGCCGATCGTGACGAAATGTACGTCGGTCAGGGCGACGGCGTCGGCGACGCGATGGGGGTGGCGCCGGTCGATCACGGCGATCTCGCCAATGACTTCCCCCGCCCCCATCTGGCCCAGCGGTCTGCCTTCCTTGCTGATCTGGACGTTGCCATCGATCAGGAACGCCAGATGGTCGCCGGGATCGCCGTCGCGCATCAGGCGGGTGCCTGCGGCGGCAACCTCCCAGCGGGCGAAACGCACGATCTCCCAGATCTCGACATCCGAGAATTCGTCGAAGAAGCGCATGCCGCGCAAGGTCTCGAATTTTTCGCTGTCCGGAATGCCCTGCTGATGCGCCGTCAGGCCCTGGTTGCGGAAGGCCCGGGCAAGGTCGTGGGCAAACTCCTGCCAGGTCGCGTAGCGCTCCTCGAGTTCCTTGCGCATCGCGCGGCGGACGATGGCGTCGAGCGCTGGCGGCAGGTCGGCGCGGAACGCCGAAGGCAGCGGCGGCTCGATGTTGCAGATCTGGTAGATCATGCCGTAGTTGCTGCCCGCCTGAAAGGGCAGGCGGCCCGTCAGCATCTGGAACATCACCACCCCGAGCGAATAGATGTCGGTCTGGTGGTTGAGCGTTTCCTCGCGCAGCTGCTGCGGGGACATGTAGGCCGGCGAACCCACGCCGGTGACCTGTGTCTGGGTCTGTTCGGCGCCGGACTGGATGCAGGCGCCGAAATCGGAAATCTTGATCTCGCCATCTGCGTAACCCCTGGGCCCGTGGGTGTTTGCGAACAGGACGTTTGCCGGCTTGATGTCGCGATGCGTGATGCCGAGACGGTTGGCGTACTCCAGCGCATGGGTACATTTGAAGACGATTTCGACCACCCGCTCGACCCCCAGCAGCGACTCGGGCGCGCAGAACGGCTCGAGCGTTCCCCCGGGAACGTATTCCATGACGATGTAACTCTCGTCCGGGCCGATGACGGCGTCGAAAATCTGCACGATGTGCGGATGGATCAGCCTGCCGGCGAGCGATGCCTCGTTCATCAGCAGATGGCGGAACTGCTTGCCGCGCTTGTCGTCCTTCAGCACCTCGGGATGGATGCGCTTGACCGCCACCTCGCGTTCGATGAAGGGGTCGAAGCACAAATACACCGCTGCGGTCGCACCCTGGCCGAGCTGGCGGAATATTTCATACTTGCCGCCGATGGTTTCCATGAGCGGGGATCAGCGCGGGGCGCGCAACCGGGCGATGGCGGCCCTTACCCGCTCCGGGGCCGTGCCGCCGATGTGATTGCGCGCGGCGAGGGAGCCCTCGACCGTCAGCACGGCATACACGTCGTCGCCGATCAGTGCCGAGAAGGCCTGCAGTTCGTCGAGTGTCAGATCGGCGAGGTCGCAATCTTTCTGCTCGGCCGCACGCACGGCGCGCGCCACGGCTTCGTGGGCATCGCGGAAGGGCAGCCCTTTTTTGACGAGATAGTCGGCCAGGTCGGTTGCCGTCGCGTAACCCTGGCGCAGCGCGGCGGCCATCGCCTCCGGTTTGACCCGGATGCCCGGCACCATGTCGGCGCAGATGCGCAGCGTGTCGACCAGCGTGTCGGCGGTGTCGAACAGCGGCTCCTTGTCTTCCTGATTGTCCTTGTTGTAGGCCAGCGGCTGGCCCTTCATCAGGGTCAGCAGGCCCATCAGGTGGCCGAAGACGCGGCCGCTCTTGCCGCGCGCCAGTTCGGGCACGTCGGGGTTCTTCTTCTGCGGCATGATCGAGGAGCCGGTGCAGAAACGGTCGGCGAGATCGATGAAGCCGACGCGCGGGCTCATCCACAGGATCAACTCTTCGGAGAAGCGCGAGATGTGCACCATCGTCAGCGCCGCGGCGGCGCAGAACTCGATGGCGAAGTCGCGGTCGGAAACGGCGTCGAGCGAGTTCTCGCAGACGCCGTCGAAGCCGAGCTCGCGCGCGACGAACGCGCGATCGATCGGGAAGGTGGTGCCGGCCAGCGCGGCGGCGCCGAGCGGCAGGCGATTGGCGCGTTTGCGGCAATCGGCGAAACGCTCGCCGTCGCGGCGCAACATCTCGACATAGGCGAGCAGGTGATGGCCGAAGGTGATGGGCTGGGCAACCTGCAGGTGGGTGAAGCCGGGCAGAGGGGTGGCGGCGTGCGCTTCGGCCAGGTCGAGCAAGGCGTCGATGAGATCGCCGAGCAGGGCGTCGATCGTGTCGATCGTGTCGCGCAGCCAGAGGCGGATGTCGGTGGCGACCTGGTCGTTGCGCGAGCGGCCGGTATGCAGGCGCTTGCCGGCATCGCCGACCAGCGCGGTCAGGCGCTGCTCGATGTTGAGATGCACGTCCTCGGCATCGAGGTTCCACTGGAATTCGCCGCGCTCGATCTCGCCGGCGATCTGCGTCATGCCGCGCTCGATGGCGGCAAGGTCGGCGGCGCCGATGATGCCCTGGCGCGCCAGCATTCTGGCGTGGGCGAGCGAGCCGCGGATGTCCTGGCGCCACATGCGCTTGTCGAAGGATACCGAGGCGGTGTAGCGCTTGACGAGGTCGGCGACGGGTTCGGCAAAGCGTCCCGACCAGGTGTTGTCGGTCATGGAGAGGTCTCGTGAGGCGGTTGGCGCGGTTGCGGCAGTCTTATGCTTTCGCCGTTGCGCGAGTATACGGGCAAACCCCGGCTAGACGACGCTGACGACCAGCGCGGCGTCGAGCCGCTGCCAGCAGAACGGAATGACATAGGCCTTGACGCCCTTGGGCAGCGACAGGGTTTGCGCCTGCCCCTTGACGACGACCGGGACGGAGATGAGGAATTCGTGACCGAACTGCCGGCGCGCGTTGCCGGAAATCGTGTTGCCGATCTCGCCGGCCAGGTCGGCGAGATTGCGCGCGGACAGGTCGGTTTCGCCGCTGCGCGACAGGATGCGGCGCAGCAGGTCCGCGGGCGCGGTGAAATATACGCAGCCTTGCCGAACGCCGGAGATGCCGATGACGCCCGTATAGTCGAAGATCGGCAGGGCGCCCGGGTCGGCGAGATAGGGAGTGTAGATGTCCGCGCCAATGGCGGTCTGTTGCTCAAAATAGTTTTTGACGATCGCCACGAAAACGCGCAATTCCGCTTCAGTCATGTTCTTCCTCGTCGAGCAATTCCCCGATCGCCGCGGCGAGTTCGTCATCGGTGAAGGGTTTGCACAGGAAGCCCTGTGCGCCTTCCTTGAGCGCCTGGATCGCCGTCGCCTTGTCGGCAAGCGCCGAAACCACGAGGATGCGCACCGCCGGATCGAGGGTGCGGATCGCGCGGATGCAGCCGATGCCATCCATTTCCGGCATGGTCAGGTCCATGGTGACGACCTGGGGGCGGTTTTCCCTGAACAGTTCGAGCGCCGCTTTGCCGTTGGGCGCCATGCCGACGATCAACAAACCGTAGGCATCCATGGCCCGGGCGATCTTGTTGCGGATGATGTTCGAATCGTCGACGATCAGCAGGTTCTTGCTCATGACGCGGCATCTTCCGCCGTTGCCGACGACGCGGGTGCGGCCGGCAAGCCGAGGGCGACCCGGAAATGGCAATACTCGTTCACCGTGGTGCCCAGGCGGATGCTGCCGCCCAGGCGCATGACGATCTCGCGCACGGCATCGAGGCCGGCGCCGCGGCCGGCATCGCCGTCCGCCGCGGAACGCGTGCTCATGCCGGGCTCGAAGATCAGGCCGATGATGCGGCGCGGTTCCCATGCGACCGCCTCCTCGGTGCTGAGGCGGCCTTTCTGGACTGCAACCTGGCGGATGCGCTCGACGGAAATGCCGCGCCCGTCGTCGCGGAAGCCGAGATCGACGCCGCCATCCGCGCGTCGCGACAGGAAGATCGACAGCTGACCGGTTTCGGGCTTGCCGAGGCGTTTGCGGTCCGCCGCCGGCTCGATGCCATGCACGACGGCATTGCGGATGAACTGATTGACCAGCGTCGTCACCGCATCCTGCAGGGCTTCCGGCAAAGTGGCGAGGTCCGGGCCGCTGTAGCCGAGCTCGACGGCATTGCCCTGGCGGGCGGCGATCTCGTTCGCGAAGCTGCGCCAGCGTTGCACGAATGGCCGTTGGGCGACGTCCCGGTCGTGAGGCTCGTGGGGCGCCTCGACGGCGACGACGCCGCGTGCCTGAGAAATCTGCGCGAACAGCGCCTCGATCGCTTCGATCTGTTCGTAGAGGCTCTTGACCTGGACGGCGACCGGCAGAAAATCCTCGCCGGTCAGATCGTGGTGCTCGTGCATGCCGGTGAGCGTGTCTTCCAGGCGCTCGAAGGCGGCTGCGATGTTTTTCAGTCCCAGAGCGGCGGCGTCGCCCTTGATGCGATGCGATTGGCGGAACAGCGCATGCACCTTGCTGCCACGTTCGGCCAGTCCCATTTCCTGCATCTGCAGCCGGTGGTTGATGGTTTGCATGCCCTCGCGCGCCGTGCGCAGGAACTGCTGCAATGCGGCCGGCTCGATTTGCAGGATGTCGATCAGCATGCCGATCTGGTCGCGCGCGCGCGCCTCGGTTTCCTTCAGCGAGCGTTCGAGGGTGATGCGTTGGGTGATGTCGTTGACCGTGACGAGCAAATGGGTGATGCGGCCCGCTGCACGGACGCGATTGAAACCGAACTCCAGAAAGCGGGTCTCCGGCTTGCCTGCGCCCTGACCAACGAGAATCTGGACGCAATTCAGCGGATTGAGGTCGGTCACCAGCTTTTCCTTGACGTCGTGCTTGAACAGCAGGTCGAGGTATTCGCGTGCGGTGGTCAGGACCTTGTCGGTGACCATCGGCTGGAGCAGGTCGAAGAAATCCTTGTCCGAGAATTCGGCGGCGCCGAGGATCCTCTCGAGCGCGCGCGAGTGCTGCGTGCCGATCCTGAAGCGGGTGTCGAGCAGGAACAGGCCTTCCTGGGTCGTGCGCAGGATGTCCGCCGTTTCTTTCCGGGCAAGTTCCAGCGCCTGGTCGCTGCGGCGCAGATAGACGACCAGATAGAAAATCAGGGCGAGAAAGTTGATGGCGGCCAGGGAGAGCGCGGCGACCTTGATCCTGCCGAGGGTTGCCGCACGCTCGGCGGCGACGTCGTCCATCAGCGTTGCCACTTCGACCATCTTCTTGCGCAGGGCCGGCACCGCGGCCTGGATGCGCCGGGCAGGCTCCTCGGCGTCGGCCGGTCCCGCCGCCGATTTGAGCGCGGCGATCGCCGCTGCGACCGGCGACCACAGCGCCTGGGTTTCGCCGAGGATTTCCTGTGCCTGCGGGATGTCGAGCGCCTCGACGCTGACCTCGATGTCCCGTTTGCCGACGGTGGTTCCACCGGAGGTAAAGACCTCCAGAGTGCGGGCAAAATGGGTGGCGGAGCGATCGAGCAGCTTGATGCGCTCGGCCCGCCCGGCAGCCGTCAGGGCGTCGCTGCGCAACAGCAGGGCCGAATCGTGGATGACCTGCAGGTGAACCGCGAACTGCCGGGAAGCCAGCCGCTCGTAGATCGCATCGGCACGCAACTGGCCGGAAATCGTCCTGTCGAGAACGAACAGGCCGGCCTGTAGGGCCATGAAAAGCGCGATGGCGAACGCCAGCGCGCGATATCTGCCAAAACCGAAACGGGTCACGAGTGGGTTCCTCCCGGCATGACGGCTTCTTGGTCTAACATTACGCGCGCAACGCCCCGCATGCCGACCGCCATCGCCGGAATCTCATCGACCGGCGGGCGAATGAAGTCGGCGGTGCGGCGTTAGGCCAACGCAATGTCGGACAACCGTTCTATTCGTAGTAGGCCGAGTATACCTTTGCATTCCGTTAACGTCGACCTGCCCGATTTCCGCAACCAGGGCGTCTGGTTGCGCGCCCTGCTGGCCGCCAACCTCCTGATGCTCGTCGTCGCGCTGGCGGGCAACCGGTCGCTCGACCGGCTGGCGGGCGAGATCGTCGCGCTCGCCGCGCTTGTCGAGCCGGCGCTGTTGCTGACCCTGGCGCTGTTGTATGCGCTCGCGCCCTGGCTGAGACGTCAGCCGGCCTGGCGCTCTGCTCCGCTGGTCGTGGTGCTGGCGATGCTGGCGATGTTCGTAACGGAGATGCTGCTGGCCCATCTGCTCGGAGGCGAGGCTGGCTGGCGCGCCCCGCTGGCGGCGGGGGCGGGCGCCGCGCTGCTGCTGGGCTGGTTCGATCTGCGCGCACGCGCGCAGGTCCCGGCGCTGGCCGAGGCGCGGCTGGCCGCGCTGACGGCGCGCATGCGGCCGCATTTCTTGTTCAACAGCCTGAATGCCGTGCTCGGCGTGATGCGCGACGATCCGCGCCGCGCGGAGCTTGCCCTGGAGGAACTCGGCGACCTGTTTCGCGCGCTGATGCGCGACAACCGCGCGCTCGTGCCCTTGTCCGAAGAAATCGCTCTGGCGCGCAAGTATCTCGATATCGAGAAGCTGCGTCTGGGCGAGCGCCTGCAGGTGCGCTGGCAGGTCGCCGACTGCCCTGCCGACTGGCTCGCCCTGCCCCTGTTGTTGCAGCCGCTGCTGGAGAACGCCGTCTATCACGGCATCGAACCGGGCGGGGAACAGGGCGAAATTTGCATCCGCATCGCAGCAGATCGCGACGGCGTGCACATCGAGATCGACAATCCGGTTGCGCCGGCGCAGGAGCCTCATCGCAGCGGCAATCGCATGGCGCTGGCCAACCTGCGCGAGCGCCTGATGCTGTTTTACGACCTCGAGGCCCGCCTGGAATGCGGCGAGCGCGCCGGACGTTATCGCGTGCGCATCGACCTGCCGCGGCGGAGCGCGCGATGAGCGTGCCGCGCATCGCGATCGTCGACGACGAGGCGCCGGCGCGCGCACGCCTGCGCCATGTGCTCGCCGACAGCGCCGCGGCGTTCCCGCACCGCATCGTCGGCGAGGCGGCCGACGGCATCGCGGCGCTCGAGCTGCTGGCGGCGCAGCCGGCCGAGATCGCGCTGATCGACATCCGCATGCCGCGCATGGACGGCATCGAGCTGGCGCAGCAGCTCGCCGGCCTGCCGCATGCGCCGGCGGTCGTCTTCGTCACGGCCTACGACGAGTTCGCCCTCAGGGCGTTCGAACTCGCCGCGGCCGACTACCTGCTCAAGCCGGTGCGCGCCGCCCGCCTGCTCGACGCGCTGACGAAGGCGCGCCGCCTGCTGCCCGGCGCCAATCCGCTCCAGGCGCTCGCGCCGGCGGCGCGCACGCGACTGCGGGTGTGCGAGCGCGGCCGGGTGATCCTGCTGCCGCTGGCAGACATCCTCTACCTGCGCGCCGGGCAGAAATACGTGACCGCCCGCACGGCGCAGCGCGAATATCTGATCGAGGAATCCCTCGCCCATCTGGAAACGGAGTTCGCCGCCCGCTTCGTGCGCATTCATCGCAACTGTCTGGTGGCGCCGGACGCGGTGGGCGGCGTGGTGCGCGCAGAAGGCGATGCCGGCGACGGGGGCGAGCCGCACTGGGCGCTGTGCCTGAAACAGGTGCCCGAGTTGCTGCCGGTGAGCCGACGCCAATGGGCGCAGGCCAGGATCCGGCTCGGCTTGTGACCCGCGCAGGCGGAAGTCGGCGCCGGCGGGACGGCGGAATAGGCCGAAAAGCGCATGACGATGGCGCCAGGGCGTCATCGTGCAGTCACCGGAAGCCGCTAGGGTAGCGGCATGGGAGGGCCGGCTGGTCCTTCCTCGTTGGTCTACCCATTGTCAACCCAAGGAGAATCGAATATGCGTATCCATTCTTTGCTGGCCGGGGCGATGCTTGCCGCCGGCCTGCTGACCGGCGGCGCCGCCCAGGCGCATGGCGGCGGCGCCGGCAACGTGATCTTCCTGCATCCCGACGGCACCGGGCTGAATCACTGGACTGCGGCGCGCATCTACTGGAAAGGGCCGGACGGGCTGCTCAACTGGGACCGCCTGCCGCAGATGGCGGCCTACCGCGGCCATATGCTCGAAACGCTCACCGGCACCTCGAACGGCGGCGCCACGGTGCATGCGTTCGGTTACAAGGTCGAGGGTCTGGGGTCTTTCGGCAAGGATGGCAACGGCAATGCGGTTCCGCCGACCGACCGTTTCATCAACGCCCTGTCCGGTTATCCTGGCAGCATTCTGCGCGAGGCGGCCAACAAGGGGCATCCGACCGGATTGGTCAATGACGGCAATGTCGGCGAACCGGGTACGGGCGCCTTTGCCGCCGAAGTGGGCAATCGCGACAACTGGAACGCGATCGCCCTGCAGATCGTCGCCGGTCGCGACGGCGCGCTGCCGGCCAAGAATTCGGCCGACCGGGCGCCGATCGTCATCCTGGGCGGCGGCGAGCGCAACTTCCTCCCGGCGGGAACGCCGGCCTGCGAGCCGCACAGCGCCGGCGCGACGCTCCAGCAGGGCGTCGCCACCTATCCGCTCGACTGCATGGTGCACACGCTCGACTGGAGCAAGCCTGGCGGCACCGCCGGTCCGCTGGGCATCGGTCGCGTGGCTACGCCGGACCGCACCGACGGCCGCAACCTGCTGGCCGAAGCCGCCGATGCCGGTTATCTCGTGATCCGCACGCGCGCCGAGTTCGACGCGGCGGTCCAGCGCATCGAGCGCGATCGCCGCTGGCAACCCAAGATCCTCGGTTTGTTCGCCGCGCACCACATCTTCAACGACCGCAACGAGGAAGAATTGATCGCCAGCGGCTTTCGCGACGCGAGCGTCGACGTCAATGCCAAAAGCTCGAACCTGGTGTTGTTCGGCAATCCGTCGAGCGCCGATCCCGGCTTCAATCCGCCGCGCGGGGATGAAATGATGGCGTTGGCGATGATCGTTCTATCCCGCGCCGGCGATGCCGTCCGCAAGCCATACTTCCTGGTCGCCGAACCCGAGAGCAACGACAACTTCGGCAACAACAACAATGCCATCGGTATGCTGGTCGCCATGAAGGTGGCCGACGACATGATCGGTGTGGCGCTTGAGGCGCAGGACGATCGCCGCTCCGGCCGTTACGCTTCGCGTTTTCCCACCACCCTGCTGACGGCCGCCGACAGCGACGCCAGCGGCCTGCAGCTCGCCGCGCGCGCAGCGGGCAATGTCGGCACGGTGGGCGTCAATCCCGCCGCCGGACAGTCGGCCGTCAACAATCCGCTCGACGGGCTGTATGGCCGCGCCAGCCAGGCCTTTGCGGCCGAGCCGGATCGGTTCGGCAACGTGCGCCACTTCGGCATTGCCTGGACGGGCACCCCGGACTTCGCCGGGGGGATCCTGGCGCGCGCCAGCAGCAGCCGGTTCAAGAATCGCGACCACCGCGGCAACCTGACGCTGGACGACTTCAGCGAACGCTTCGACAACACCGACGTGTATCGCTTCATGTACGAAAAGCTGTTCGGCACCCTGCTGCCTGCACCGACCGGCGTGGCGCCGACCCGCTGATGGCAAGAAGATAACGCCGCTTGCCCGCAACCCCCGGTCGCGCCGCGCGGTCGGGGGCGCCTATTCCGCCTTGACGCAATCGACGTAGTAGCCGTTGCCGTTTTCCTTGACCAGGCCGTGGATGTCGGTCTCGAAGCCGGGGAACTGGGCGTTGAACTCGCGCGCGAACTTGAGGTAGCGCACGATGGTCGCATTGAAGCGCTCGCCGGGAATCAGCAGCGGAATGCCCGGCGGGTAGGGGGTGAGCAGCACGGCGGTGACGCGGCCTTCGAGCGCGTCGAGCGGCACGCGCTCGATCTCGCGGTGGGCCATGCGGGCGAAGGCGTCGGCCGGGCGCATCGCCGGCACCATGTCGGACAGATACATCTCGGTGGTCAGGCGGGCGACGTCGTTGGCCTTGTACACCTCGTGGATGCGCGCACACAGGTCGCGCAGGCCGACGCGCTCGTAGCGCGGATGCTTGGCGACGAACTCGGGCAGCACCTTCCAGAGCGGATGGTTCTTGTCGTAGTCGTCCTTGAACTGCTGCAAGGCGGTGACCAGCGTGTTCCAGCGGCCCTTGGTGATGCCGATGGTGAACATGATGAAGAAGCTGTAGAGGCCGCACTTCTCGACGATCACGCCGTGCTCGGCCAGGTATTTGGTGACGATGGCGGCCGGGATGCCGATACCGTCGGCAAACTCGCCATCGACATCGAGGCCCGGGGTGATGACGGTGGCCTTGATCGGGTCGAGCAGGTTGAAGCCGCGGGCCAGCTTGCCGAAGCCGTGCCAGCGCGCCCCGGGCTTGAGCATCCAGGCCTCGCGCTCCTCGATGCCTTCCTCGGAGAGATCGTCCGGCCCCCACACCTGGAACCACCAGTCGGCGCCCCACTCCTTGTCCACCTTGCGCATGGCGCGGCGGAAATCGAGCGCCTCGGCGATCGATTCCTCGACCAGTGCGGTGCCGCCCGGCTCTTCCATCATCGCCGCGGCGACGTCGCACGAGGCGATGATCGCATACTGCGGCGAGGTCGAAGTGTGCATCAGGTAGGCCTCGTTGAAGACGTCGCGGTCGAGGTGGTGGTTGGCAGCATCCTGCACCAGGATCTGCGAGGCCTGGGACAGGCCGGCGAGCAGCTTATGGGTGGATTGCGTGGCGAAGACCATCGATTCCCGGCAGCGCGGCCGGTCGGCGCCGATGGCATGGTAGTCGCCGTAGAAATCGTGGAAGGCGGCGTGCGGCAGCCAGGCCTCGTCGAAGTGCAGGGTGTCGATGTGGCCGTCGAGCTCGGCTTTGATGTCCTCGACGTTGTAGAGGATGCCGTCATAGGTGCTCTGCGTGATGGTCAGCACGCGCGGCTTGCCCTTCACCTGCGAGGCGAAGGGGTGGGCGGCGATCTTTTTCCGGATGCTGTCCCACTTGAAATCCTGCTTGGGAATCGGCCCGATGATGCCGTAGTTGTTGCGCGTCGGCATCAGGAACACCGGGATCGCGCCGGTCATCATGATCGCGTGCAGCACCGACTTGTGGCAGTTGCGATCGACCACCACCACGTCGCCGGGCGCGACGGTCGAGTGCCAGACGATCTTGTTCGAGGTCGAGGTGCCGTTGGTGACGAAGAACA
>CAZZFN010000006.1:16793-32220 GCA_964653505.1 uncultured Methyloversatilis sp. | reverse complement strand
GCGAACTGCGGCACGGCGAACAGCGGCTGGCCGATGCCGCGATGCATGTCGGAGACCAGCATCACGCCCATCTCGCGCTGCGGGAACGCTCGCGCGTAGTCGAGGATGTTCCCCCATACCTGGCGGGCATCGGGGCCGGCCCGCGCGCGCAGCGCGCGCCCCGCCAATGCCGCGGCGACGGCATACTGCAGGTCGATCTCGGTCGGCACGGCGACCTCCCGGCCGGCGCAGATCGCGTCGATATCTGGCAGCCGGTCGAGGCTGTCGATGAAGGCGGCGCACTCGATGCCCGCCGCATGACCGACGCAGGCCGCCAGCGCGCCGGCGAGCAGGTCGGGACGGTCGGCAAATTTTTGCAATGCGCGGTGGGCGAACTCCCACGAGCGCGGGCTGGGGAAGGCCATCTCGCCGCCGGAATTCTTCGCCGGATCGAAATCGAAGAGCAGCTCGGGCTTGAAGCGCAGGAAGGCGACGATCCGCGCGTCGATGCCGTTCGCGTAGGCCCAGGCCGCCCAGTCGTCGAGGTTCGCCTCGACCTCGAAGTGCGAGAAACGGTTGGCGAGCGGCGCCGGCATGGCATAGACGACGCCGCGGTCGCCCTGCCGGTTGCCCGCCGCGAAGATCGCCCAGCCCGGCGGCACGCGGTATTCGCCGAGGCGACGATCGAGGATCAGCTGGTAGGCGGCGGCCGACACGGCCGGCGGCGCCGAGGTGATCTCGTCGAGGAACAGGATGCCGGCCGGCCCGTGGCGTGCGGCGTCCGGCAGCATGGCCGGCACCGCCCATTCGACGCGGGCGTCGACGCGGAACGGGATGCCGCGCAGGTCGGAGGGCTCCATCTGCGCGAGGCGGATGTCGATCGCCGGCACGCCGTGGCGCGCCGCCACCTGGGCGACGATCTGCGACTTGCCGACGCCGGGCGGGCCCCACAGCATCGCCGGCGTGTGGTGGCCGGCGGCGGTGCTGGCGAATTCGCGGTCGAGGATGAAGGCGAGCTGGGCCGGACGCATCAGAGCACCTCGACGACGAGTTGGCTGGCGGAAACGCCGCCCGCCCTCAATGTTTCATCCACCGCGGCGACGAAGTCGGCGGGGCCGACGAGGTAGATGTCGCGGCGCGCCGGATCGCATTCGGCGAGCACGTGCCGCGCCGCTGCGGCGCCTGCCGCGGCCGGGTGCGCGCCATCGACCAGGGCGTAGCTGAAGGTCTCGAGGGCGTCGGCCCAGGCGCGGCACTGGTTTTCGAGATAGTGGCCGGCCGGTCGGGTCGCCGCCCAGACCAGGCGCTGCATGCCCGGCAGGTCGGCGGCGACGGCGTGCTCGATCAGGCTCTTGACCGGCGCGAAACCCTCGTCGCAGGCGATGAAAACGAGATCGTTGCAGGATTCCTTCCGCAGCACGAAGTCGCCGAAGGGACCGAAGATGCTGACCGGATCGTTCGGCTTGAGCGCGCCGGCGAACAGGCGGCGCGCGAACTCGTCGTCCTCGTCGCGCGGGATGTGGAACAGCAGGTTGCGGTCGTCGCAGGGGCAGGAGGCGATGGCATACTCGCCGCGAAAGTTCGCCGTGCTGCCGGTCGCGTTGACAACGACGCGCTGCCCGGCGAGGAAGCGCAGGCGACCGGTGCGCGGCGTCTGCAGGTGCATCAGCATGACCTCGCCGCCCAGCGGGGCAATGCTTTTCACCCGCGCGACGATTTCCTGCTGCGGGATGTCGCCGGGCGCGTGCGCCTCGAGCATTTCGACCACCAGGTCGGACACCGCCGTGTGCGAGCACAGGAGGGCGTAACCCTGGGCGCGCTCGCCCGCCGAGAGCGGATAGTCGGTATTGCGCGTCTGCTTGATCCGGCCCGCGACCACGCGCGCCTTGCACAAGCCGCAATTGCCGTTGCCGCAGCCGTAGGACGGCGCCAGTCCCGCGCGCAGCGCCGCTTCCAGCACCGTCTCGTTGCCCTCGACGAAGAACTCGTGGCCCGAGGGCCTCACCGTCACATGGGCCGTCATGACCCGCAGCATGTCGTCCATCACGGCGAGGGTGTCGGGCGGCGCCTCGCTGCCCAGCACGCCGGCCAGGCCGTCGTCGAGAAAGCGGGCCAGCTCGGCCAGCTGCTCGGAGGGCGAGGCGCCCGCCATCTGCTCGATCTTTTCGCGCAGGGCCTCGATCAGGTCGTGGTAATGCGCCAGGGTGCGGCGCACTTCCTCGAGCTCCTCGCCCTGCGCGGCGAGACGCTGGGCGAGGATTTCCTGGTTGGGCAGGATGCGCTCGCGCACGCGCCGGCCGAAGGCCTGCTCCTTGATCTGGGTGATGCGTTCGAAGGCCCCGGAATCTTCCAGCCGCACCTCGGGATACAGCTTCTGCAGATCCTCGGTCGCCACCGTGCCGTCGTGCGAGGGCAGCTCGCCCGCGGCGATATGCCTTTGCAGCACGGCACGCGTCACGCCGAGCAGCTGCGCCGCGCGCGACAGGGTGAGGGGTTGGGCCATGGCGCTCCTCCGTGTCTTGTTGTGCCGATCATACCAATCCTGCGCGGCGCCCCAAAAAATATACTTGTAAATCTTGCTACATCATTGTAGAGTAAGTTACATGAACGCGGACCACTGGCTGGTTTTCCTCAGCACCCTGCCCGCCCGCAACACGGCGGCGCGCATGCGCCTGTGGCGGGGTGTCAAGACGCTCGGCTGCGCCACCTTGCGCGACGGGGTCTATCTGCTGCCGCTCAACGAGCGCACCGGCACGGCGCTCGACGCCCTGGCCGCCGACGTGCGCGGCGCCGGGGGCAGCGCCGAGGTGCTGCGCGTCGTCGCGGCCGCCGCGCAGCACGCCGCTTTCCTGCGGCTGTTCGACCGCAGCGCGGACTACGGTCGCCTGCTGGCGGCGCTGCGCGCCGCGCAGGCGGGCGCCGAACCGAAAGTTGTCCAGGCCCTGCGGCGCGAATTCAACGCCATCGCAGCGACCGACCACTTCCCCGGCGACGCGCGCCGCCAGGTCGAGGCGGCCCTCGCCGAACTCGCCGCCCTCGCCAGCGGCGAGCCGCGCCCCGGCCGGGGCGCGATCCGCCGTCTCGCCAGCGCCGACTTTCAGGGCCGCACCTGGGCCACGCGCCAGGACATCTGGGTCGACCGCATGGCCTGCGCCTGGCTGATCCGCCGTTTCATCGACAAGCGGGCCAAGCTGCTCTGGCTCGACAATCCCAAGAAGTGTCCGAAACACGCGCTGGGGTTCGATTTCGACGGCGCGACCTTCACCCACGTCGACGACAAGGTCAGTTTCGAGGTTCTCGCCATCAGCTTCGGCCTCGACGCCGATGCGGCGATCGCCCGCATCGGCGCCATCGTCCATTGCCTCGATGTCGGCGGCGCTCCCGTCGCGGAAGCGCCCGGCGTCGAAGCCGTCCTGGCCGGCCTGCGCGCCGCCACCGCCACCGACGACCGGCGGCTGGCCGCAGCCGCGCGCGTTTTCGACAATCTCCATCGCAACTACACACAGGAGTCCGCCCGATGAACGATCTCGCCAACACCGCACCGCCGCCCGCGCCTTCGCTGGGCGAAGCCTTCAGATACTGGCTCAAGCTCGGTTTCATCGCCTTCGGCGGTCCCGTCGGGCAGATCGCGATGATGCACACCGAACTGGTCGAGCGGCGCCGCTGGATCTCCGAACACCGTTTCCTGCACGCGCTCAACTACTGCATGCTGCTGCCCGGGCCGGAAGCGATCCAGCTCGCCATCTACATCAGCTGGCTGATGCATGGCGTGAAGGGCGCGGTGATGGCCGGCGTCCTGTTCTTCATGCCGGCCTTCGTGCTGGTCACCGTGCTGGCGGGGGTCTATTTGAGCTACGGCGACCTGCCGGTCATACAGGGCATCTTTTACGGCATCAAGCCCGCCGTGGTTGCCGTGGTGCTGTTCGCGGCCTGGCGCATCGGCAGCAAGGTGCTCAAGAACGAGATGCTGCTCGCGATCGCCGCGCTGTCCTTCGCCGGCATCTTTTTCTTCAAGATCGGCTTCCCGTGGATCGTGCTGGCCGCCGGCATCCTCGGCGTCATCGGCGGCAAACTGCTGCCGGCCAAGTTCGCGGCGGGCGGCGGCGGGCATGGCGCGTCCGGCAAGACGTACGGCCCGGCCATCATCGACGACGACACGCCGCCGCCCGCGCACGCGAAGTTCTCGTGGGGCAAGACCCTCGCGATCACCGCGATCTTCGTGGCGATCTGGGGCGGCGCGTTGCTGGCGCTCGCCGGCACGCCCGTGCTTCGCGACATGGGCGAATTCTTCACCAAGGCCGCCTTCCTCTCCATCGGCGGCGCCTATGCCGTGCTGCCCTACATTTACCAGGGCGCGGTCGAACATTTTGCCTGGGTGACCGGCCCGCAGATCATGGACGGACTGGCGCTCGGCGAAACCACGCCGGGACCGCTGATCAAGTTCGTTACCTGGGTCGGCTATCTCGGCGCCGTCGACAAGGCGGTCTATGCCTCGCCGATTGTCGCCGGTGTGGCGGGCGCGACGGTGGCGACCTTCTTCACCTTCCTGCCGAGCTTCTGGTTCATCATCGCCGGCGGCCCGATGGTCGAGGCGACACGCGGCGAACTCAAGTTCACCGCGCCGCTCACCGCCATCACCGCCGCCGTGGTCGGCGTGATCCTGAACCTCGCCATGTTCTTCGCCTGGTACACCTTCTGGCCCAAGGCCACCGAGGCCCAACCCTTCGCCGCGCCGTTCGAGTGGATCTCGGTGCTGGTCGCCATCGCCGCCTTCCTCGCGCTGTGGAAATACAAAGTCGACATCATGAAGGTCATCGGGGTGTGCGCCCTGTTCGGCCTGGTTCATTCCCTTATACGTTGAGAGGATCGCCCATCATGGAACGCACCATCAAGCCCGCAGCACTCAAGTCCGTCCTGGCGGACGTGCACCTGATCGACGTGCGCCGCGCCAGCGACCGCGCGGCATCGACCGAATGCCTGCCTGGCGCGACCTGGCACGATCCGGAACAGCTCGCCGCCTGGGCGGACGCCCTGCCCAAGGACAAGGACATCGTCCTCTACTGCGTGCGCGGCGGCTCGGTCTCGAACGGGGTGGTCGACCGGCTGCAGGCGCGCGGACTCAAGGCCCGCTTCATCGAGGGCGGCATCGAAGGCTGGAAGGCCGCCGGCGGACCGCTCGCATAGACACATTCGCTCACTTTTCCCACGTCTCGGAGACCCACCATGCCACCCACCACCAAGCACATGCACACCAGCCTGGCGCGCACCGGCAAGGACTACGCCGAACTGCATGCCTGGATCAACGAACCGGAATATCAGCTCGACCGCCACGATTTCACGAAAATCGTCGATTTCGCTCCCGAGATCGAGGCGAAGTTCGGCGCGGAAGGCCTGCGCGAGTATATCGAGCATCTGCGCGAGGACCTCGACAGCAAATTCACCAAAATCTGGGGCAAGGACGTCGCCATGCGCGACGAGGCGCTCGACTACTACGGCATCCGCCGGCGCGGGCGCGACTACACGCTCGACATGGCCGACATCAAGCTGCTCCAGGACGCCGGCATGGCCGCCGAGGATCTCGACCATTCGCTCAAGGTGGCCGGCAAGGCGCTGGAAATCGCGCGGCGCGTGGTCGCGGCCAGCAAGACGCCGGTCGATCTGGAGCTGGTCGGCCGCGGCGCGCTGTTCCACGATCTCGGCAAGACGAAAACCCATGCCATCGAGCACGGCAAGATCGGCGCCGAGATGGGCGCGACGCTCGGCCTGCCGGTCGCCGTCACCGACATCATGCAGAAACACATCCGCGGCGGCATGAGCGCCGCGGAAGCCATGGAACTGGGCCTGCCGATCCGCGACTACACCCTGCGCACGCTTGAAGAGCGCATCGTCATCTACGCCGACCGGCTCGTCGACATCATCTGGGACGGCGTCGTCGCGGTGGCTTCGCAGCAGGATGCCGAGGACCGCTTCATCGAGATCCTCGAAAACAACGTCTGTTACGGCAAGAACGCCCAGACGCTGGAACGCTACCGCGGCTACCACGCCGAGATCCAGGGGCTGATGCGCGCGCGCGCCTGAAGCCGTGCTCCTGCCCGCCGGCGTCGCGCCCGAGGCGCGCCTGCTGCTGCTCGGCCGCGCGCTGCGGGCCTTCACCGACGGCTACGTCGCCATCCTGCTGCCCGTCTACCTGCTCGCGCTCGGACTGGGCAAGTGGGAGGTCGGGCTGATTTCCTCCGCCACCCTGCTCGGCTCGGCGCTGATGACGCTGGCGGTGGGCCAGTGGGGTCACCGTTTCCCGCAGCGCCGTCTGCTGCTCGCCGCAGCCTGGCTGATGGCCGTCACCGGCCTGCTGCTCGCCGGTTTTTCCGATTTCTGGCCGCTGCTCGTCATCGCCTTCGTCGGCACCATGAATCCGAGTTCCGGCGACGTCAGCGTCTTCCTGCCGCTGGAACACTCCCGGCTGGCCGAGACGGCGCACGGCGAGGCGCGCACCTTCCTGTTCGCGCGCTACACCTTCATCGGCGCGCTCTGCGCGGCGGTCGGTTCGCTGGCCGTCGCGATCCCGCAATGGCTGGCGGATGCCGGCATGGCGCAGCTCGACGCCATCCGCCTGATGTTCGTCGCCTACGGCCTGACGGGGGTCGCAATCTTTTTCCTCTACCGCACGTTGCCGAATCATCAGGTGCATGAACAGGCGGCGCCTCCCACTCCCCTCGGTCCTTCGCGCGCCATCGTCGTCAAGCTGGCGGCGCTGTTCTCGGTCGATGCCTTCGCCGGCGGCCTGCTGGTCAACACGCTGCTGGCGCTCTGGCTGTTCGAGCGCTTCGACCTCTCGCTCGCCGCCGCGGGCAACTTCTTCTTCTGGGCCGGCCTGCTGTCGGCCGGCTCGCAGCTCGCCGCGCCCTGGGTGGCGCGCCGCATCGGCCTGATCAACACCATGGTGTTCACCCACATTCCGGCGAACGTCTGCCTGATCCTGGCCGCCTTCGCCGACAGCCTGCCTGTCGTGCTCGGCCTGCTGTTCCTGCGCAGCGCGCTGTCGCAGATGGACGTGCCGACGCGCTCGGCCTTCGTCATGGCGGTGGTGACGCCAGCGGAGCGCGCCGCCGCCGCGAGCTTCACCGCCGTGCCGCGCAGCCTGGCGGCCGCCGCCAGTCCGGCCCTCGGCGGCGCCATGTTCGCCGCCGGCTGGCTCGCCGCGCCGCTGGTGGCCTGCGGCGCGCTGAAGATTCTCTACGACATCGCCATCTGGCGCGCCTTCCGCAAGGTGAAGCCGGATTTCTGAAAGTCGGCGCCGGCGCGACGGCAATCCGCTGAAAATAAGTGTTTTCTTATATTTTTGGCGCTGCTCGCGCAAGAAAAACTATTGATACATATCAATATGCAAATATTGATAATTACTAAGATATTTCAAATCCCTGCCCGATCGGGCCGGAAGCCCCTGAAATCAGTCGCTGAAATTAGTCGCCGAGGGACGGACCGGACAGGAGTTTTTCATCACGTCACAAAGGGGATAGCAATGAAACAGCAGCACATGAAGCGGGCCCTGCTCGCGGCTCTGGTATCGGGGGCATTCCTGCCGTTCGGCGCCCAGGCGTCCGACGCCGAGCTTCTGCGCAAGCTCGAGGCGCTGACCAAGGAAGTCGAGGCGCTCAAGGCGCAGGTGGCGGCACAGCAAAAGACCACCCAGCAGGTCGCCGAGCGGGTCGAGATGACCGAAAGCAAGTCCATCGGCAACTGGCTCACCGTCGGCGGCGACTACCAGTTCCGCGTCGATAGCCTGCGCGGCGAGACGGTGACCTTCACCGATGTCTTCAAAGCATTCGATAACGCCAAGAACGATTTGCAATTCCGCGCCGTCCTGAACGACCCCGCAGCCATCGCCTCGCTGCAGAACTTGGGGATGATGGACATGGCGATGCGCGGCATCACCACCTACGCTCAGGCGCGCGCATTCACGACGACCGATCCGGTCGCGGCCAACGGGATGTCGGCCCTTTTCCCCTACCTTCCCGGAGCCAGCGTTCCCGCCTACAAGCCGAAGAACGACACGCTCTACACCCACCGCTTCGGCCTCGACCTCGGCGCCAAGGTGGCGCAGGACGTTTCGCTCACCGCCCGGCTGGCGATGTACAAGACCTTCGGCGACCAGACCCTCGATGCGATCTCCAATGGCAGCAACGCGCCCTTCTCCGCCGACCGCGTCGGCGTCTTCGACGGCACCCTGAGCCGCCTGCCCTCCGACAGCTACCTCAACGTCGATCGCGCCTACGTGAGCTGGAACAACCTGTTCGACCAGGACATGTGGTTCTCGGTGGGCCGCCGGCCGTCGACCCAGGGCGGCCCGAGCAACTTCAAGAACAACACCGAGAAACCGGGCCGCGGCGGCACCCCCGCGCTGCTGGTCGACTACGCCTTCGACGGCATGACCCTCGGCTATGGCTTCGACATCGACGGCATGCCCGGCGCCCATGCCAAGCTCTGTTACGGCCGCGGCTTCGAGAGCGGCTTCCGCGCCCCGTCGATGAACTCGCTCCAGGATACCGACATGATCGGCCTGTCCTTCGTGCCGATCGACACCGACCGGATGCGCGTCTGGCTGCAATGGAACCGCGGCATGAACATCTTCGACGCGCCGAAGATGCGCAACACCTACTTCGGCGACACCGCCCCGAGCATCAACCTGGGCGACATCGACTGGTTCGGCGCCGGCATCATGGGCACGATCAAGAACGTCGGCAGCGGCAACCTCAACTACTTCGCCGACTTCGGCCTGAGCCGCACCCGCCCGAACCAGAACGTCTCGGCCAACTTCGGCTTCCAGGGCCTGCTGACCGGCGCCTTCTTCAACCCCGAAGCGCCCAGCAACAAGACCGGCAACGCCATCCTGCTCGGCCTGCGCTACGACCTGCCCTCGAAGACCAAGCTCGGCTTCGAGTTCAACCGCGGCAGCAAGAACTGGATCACCTTCGCGCCGGCGACGGCCGACATGTGGACTTCCAAGGTCGGCACGCGCGGCAACGTCTATGAAGCCTATGTGATCCAGGAACTCGACGCCAAGCCGATCGCCTCGGCCCAGGCCAAGAGCTTCTTCCGCCTCGGCTTCCAGGTGTATGACTTCAAGTACACCGGCAGCAACAACTGGGTGGGCGCTCCGGTCAAGATCTCCGCCATCAACGCCACGAACAACATGATGACCCTCACCCCGCTGTCCAAGGCCTACGACCTTTACGGCACCATCGAGGTGAAGTTCTGACCCGGGCATACCCTGAACGGGTAGTGGTGTTGCCTGACGCGGCCGGCGGTGTAAACTTTCCGCCGTTGGTCGCGTTTCTGGCCTTGTAGCTTTCTAAACCTGGAGGGTTCAAACATGTTCAAGAAATTCGCCGTCGCCGTTGCGCTCGCACTTTCCTTCATCGCCTTCTCTCCCCTTGCCACGGCGTCCGACGCCCGCATGGTCGGCGTGATCACCGAAATCAAGATGGCTGCCGACGGCAAGACCGCCACCGCGGTCGTCAAGAACAACCGGGGCGGCGACATGGTCAATGTCCTGATCACCGATACCGAGACGCTCGACAAGTTCAAGGACAAGCGCATCGTCAAGGGCGACGAGGTGCGCGTCCGCTACGACAGCACCAAGAACAACCTGAGCTCGTCGTTCCGCAAGACCGCCGGCTGCTGAACGCTTTCCGGCCGGATGACGGCGACCCGCGGGTCGCCGTTTTTACTTGGTGCGCGCCGCGCCGGCGGTCAGCGCGTCAGGCCGGCGTAGAGGAGCGGCAGCTTCTCCGGCAGGCGCTCGACGTGATCGACGATCATGTAGTTGCGCGCGCCGAAGATGCGCGCCACATACTGGTCGGCATGGGGGTCGAGGGTCATGCAGAAGGTGCTCACCCCGCTCCTGGCGAGCTCCTCCACCGCCTTCTTGGTATCGAAGCGCAGGTATTGCGGATCGCGCACGTCGTTGTCGGCCGGTTCGCCGTCGGTGATGATGAGCAGGAGCTTCCTGGCGCTGCCCGTCTCGGCAAGGAGGCGGCCGGCGTGACGGATCGCCGCGCCCATGCGCGTGGACAGCTGGCCGCTCATGCCCGCCAGGCGGGCCTTGGCCTCTTCGTCGTAGGCGGCGTCGAAATCCTTGTAGCGGTAATACTCGACGTCGTGGCGGCCATTCGAGTCGAAGCCGTGGATGGCGAAGCGGTCGCCCACCTTGTCCATCGCGTGCGAGAGCAGCGCGGCCGCCTCGCGCGCCAGGTCGAGCACCGTGAAATCCCGGCCGGCCACGGTCTGGTTGGTGGATTCCGACAGGTCGATGAGCAGCAGCAGCGCGAGATCGCGCAGCTTGCGGATGTTGCGGATCATGATGCGCGGCTCGGGGTGCCGCCCCAGCCGCGCGTCGATGAGGGCGTCCACCGCGGCGGTGAGGTCGATCTCGTCGCCGTCCTCCTGCTTGCGCAGGCGCTTGACGCCCTGCGGCTGCATGGCGTCGATGAGAAACTTGAGCCGGCCGACGATGGGCCGGTGCTTGCCGACGATCTCGTCGATGCGCTGCGCATCGCCCCGTTTGGGACGCTTTTCCAGCAGGGTCACCCAGGACGGGCGCTCGAGCTGCATCTGGTAGTCCCATTCGTGGTAGTGGCAGGGCGCCGAGACCGGTTCCTTGCCTTCCAGCGCGTTCATCGACTTGGCGTCGCCGTCGCGGAAAAACTCGGTCGGCAGCACCCAGATCTCCTGGGCGGTGTCGTCGGCCAGCTCGTTATCCACCTCGTTGACCATTTCCATCAGGCTCACCTTGCGGCGCACCTGTTGGGGCAGGTGGAGGGTGTCCGCGTCGTGCGTGGCGAGGAAATCCTCGAATTCCCAGATGTAACGGTTGTCGTCGCGGTAGGCCGGGCCGAGCACGTCGTCGCTGGGCGAGAAGGGCAAGCGCTGGCGCGCATGCTCCCCGGCCAGCCGCAATCCCAGCTCGCGCGCGAGTTCGGCGTCGCCCCAGCGCTCGGCGGCTTCGTAAAAATCGGTCTGTGCCCCGACCACCCAGGGATGCGGATCCGCATAGTCGGGATCGAGCAGGGCGCGCGACAGGCGGGCGAACAGGGCGGGCGCGGCGTCGCCGTCGGCCGGGCCGGCCGTGTGCAGGCGCCACCACAGATGGGCCAGGCCGGGAAACTTTTCGATCGCCAGCGCTTCCACCCGGGCATCCTCGACGATGCCGATCAGGGTGCGCTGCAACAGGCCATACTGCAGATCCTCGAACTGGGCGCGGGTATACATCACGTGCGCGGCGACATGGGCCGCCGCGGCCCGATAGACTTCGAGGCCGCCGACCGGTTCGCCGTCGCGGCTGGCGGAGCCGGGCACGTCGTCGAAGGCATCCGGCAGATGGATGAAGAAACCTTCGATGTAGGGACGATAACCGATGCGGCTTTCGTAGTCGCCGCTGGTCGGCCGCATGAAGAAGTCGCGCGCCCACAGGGCGCGCAGATACATGTTGAGCCGGCGCTGGACGTCCACGAACAGGGTGCCGCGCCGCTCTTTCTGCATCACCTTGAGCGACTCGGGCGATTCGAGCGAGAAATAGCGGACCTGGGCGTCGGGGTCGCTCTTGTGGGCGTGCGCCCCCCACATCGCCCAGCGGCGCAGGCCGCCCAGGGTGAGCTGGCCGAGCAGGGCGTCGAGCCGGTCGAGCAGGGGGCGCACCCCGCGCGGCGCCTGGCCCAGCAGCAGATCGACCAGGTTCAGATAGCCGCGGAACAGGTCGGCATCGCCCAGGCGTTGCGCCGCCACCGGCGCGGTGGAGAAGAACAGGGACAGCACGGCGGCGCTGGTGCGCGAAGCCATCTTCAGCGCGGCGGTGAGCATTTCCTTGACCGCCTCTTCGCCGATCTCGCGCGCCACCGCCGGGGCGGCTTCGAGGAAGGAGACCACCACGTCGCTGCCGCGGCCGACGGACTTGAGACCCTGCGCCCCCTTCAGGTAATAGGCCGCCAGCCCCTGCGGGCTGAAGGCGCGCGCCGCCTCGATCCAGGAGCTGCGCAGGACTTCGCCGGCGTGCGTGCCGAGCTCGTCGAGAATGTCTTGGTAGTCTTCCAGATGGACAGCCATGCTCGCCGCGCGGCGGCAGCGCTGGCGCAGCAGCGCCTGCGGCCGCAAGCCTCCTTGTCAGAAATAAGTGGCGATCGCCGCGTCGAGCGCGTCGCGCATGTCGGGATCGTCGGTGATCGGGCGCACCAGGGCGAGGCGGCAGGCGGCGACCGGATCGACCCGGCGGGCGATCAGCGAGCCGGCGTGGATCAGCATGCGGGTGGAGATGCCCTCGTCGAGACCGTGGCCCTTGAGGTTGCGCGCCCGCTCGGCGACATTCACCAGCTTGCCGGCGACCTCGCCGCCGACGCCGCTTTCGTGGGCGACGATCTCGCTTTCGATGTCGTGCGCCGGATAATTGAAGTCCAGGGCGCCGAAACGCTGCTTGGTGGACTGCTTGAGATCCTTCATCAGGCTCTGGTAGCCGGGGTTGTAGGAGATGACGATCTGGAAGTCCGCATGGGCATGCACCAGCTCGCCCTTCTTTTCCAGCGGCAGCACGCGGCGATTGTCGGTGAGCGGATGGATCACGACGGTGGTGTCCTGGCGCGCCTCGACGACTTCGTCGAGATAGCAGATGGCGCCGTGGCGCGCCGCGACGGCCAGCGGGCCGTCCTGCCAGCGCGTGCCCTGGCTGTCGAGGAGAAACCGGCCGACCAGGTCGGCGGCGGTCATGTCCTCGTTGCAGGCCACGGTGATCAGGGGCTTGCCCAGGCGCCAGGCCATATACTCGACGAAACGCGTCTTGCCGCAGCCGGTCGGGCCCTTGAGCATCATGGGCATGCGCACCGAGTAGGCAGCTTCGTAGAGCTCGACCTCGTCGGCGACGGGCAGGTAATAGGGCTCTTTCTGGATTCGGTATTGCTCGACGATGTCAGACATGATGCACTCCGGAAGGGGCGCGGGGGGCCGGGACGGCGGGACGCGGAACGCCCCGCCGCCTCAGTCGGGCCAGACCCGCTGGGGAAACAGTTTGTCGCGGGCGGGCGCGGCCCGCTCCTGGGCGGGTGCGGCGGGCCTTTCGGCGGACGCCCGCACCGGGGGCCGTCGGGCGGGCGCCGACTTCTGCGCCGGTTGCGTCTTGGCGAGCCGCACGCTCGCAGCCAGCTTGCTTTCGATTTTCTTGACGGTCATAGCGCGAGTACCTCCTCGATGATGGCTTCCACCTCGGCCACGGCGGCGGCGCCGCGACCCCCTTGGGCATAGACGCTGGAACCGTCCAGCACGCTGGCCCGAAACACCGCCCGCCGGCCCAGGCCGCTGCGCAGGGCGGGCATGTCCATTTCGCTCAGGGCCTGGCCCACGTCGCGCGTCAGGGCGCTTCTGGGCTCCAGCTGGTTGAGCACCAGCCGGGCGCGCAGCGCGCGATTGCGCAAACGGGCATCCTCTACGGCGCGCGCCATCGCCAGGCTGGCCCACAGGTCGACCGGCGAGGGCAGCACGGGCACGAGCAGGCTGTCGGCCCCGATCAGCACGGTGCGCACCGTTTCGCCGGCCGGCGCGGGAGGGCAATCGACCAGGATGAAACCGTAATCCGGCCGGAAGCGCTCCAGCTCGCGGGCCAGCGCCCCGCCGACGCGGATCACCGACGCCGGGAAAGGCGCGCTGTCGGGCGCCTGCGCGGCCCACTGGCTGGCCGTGCCCTGCGGATCGGCATCGATCACCAGGGTGCGTCCCCGCCGCGCCAGGCCGGCCGCCATGTTCATCGCCAGCGTGGTCTTGCCGGCGCCGCCTTTCTGGTTGGCGATAGCGATGACCCGTGCCTTCACGCGCCCCCCTCAGCCTTGTCCCGGGTCGTAGAGCGCCTCGATGCTCCGGGCGATCCGGGCATCCTCGGCATCCAGCCCGTCCGGATTGCGTGCGTCGAGGGCGACATTGACGTAGGTGGCGCCGAAGCTGATGTTGTGCGGATGCACCCCGTGCGCCTCGGACCAGGCCGCCAGCGCATCGAGAAAGCGGCGCGTCTGGGCATATGCGGCAAAGGTGAAGCGCCGGCTGAGCATGGGCGGCTTGTCGCGCCTTTCCCAGGACGCGGGAATCGACCAGGATTGGTTCGTCATGGCCGGCCCGCTGCGTCGGCGCCGCCGCCGTGCCTGCCGATGCGGTCGAGATGCCCGAGTTCCTCGTCCAGCAGGTCGGCAAAGATCGCGCCGTCGGTCGTGTTGCGCGTGCGCCGGCAGTATTCCAGCGCCTCCTCGTAGAGCAGCACGGCCGCATGCTCCACCGCGCGATTGGCCGCCAACAGCTCGGCGACGCTGCGGCCCAGCCGCACCGGGAAAAGCTGCGTGCCGCCCGGCGTCACGCCATGGGCGAGAAGCCGGCGCATCAGGATTTCGGCGTGCCGCAGCTCGTCCTGCGCATCCTGGCGCAGGCGGGTCGCCAACTGCGCCTCTCCCCACAGCTCGGCCAGACTGGCTTGCATCAGGTAATGCTGGGCGGCGGCCATTTCATGGCCGAGACCGCGCAGCAAAAACCCTGTCAGGCGCTGGTCGCGCATCCGGCCGCTCAGCTGCGCAGCGCGGCGACTTCGGCATCGCGCCCGCCCCCCGCGCTCGCGGGAGCGACGGGCAGGATGCCTTCCACTTCGCCATGCACGCGCGCGATGATGTGGGCGGCAACCAGACCGTCGCCCACCCGCTCGCACGCATCCGCGCCCGCGCGCACCGCCGCATTCACCGCGCCCGTCTCGCCGCGCACCAGCACCGTCACGTATCCGCCGCCCACAAACTGGCGTCCGATCAGCCGCACTTCCGCCGCCTTGGTCATCGCGTCCGCCGCCTCGATGGCCGGCACCAGACCGCGCGTTTCGATCATGCCCAGCGCCACACCGCCCACTGCACTCGCCATAGCGTTGCTCCCGTCGTTACTCGGTCACCCGTCGACACTCGCCCACACTCGCCCACATGAAACGCCCTGCGGACAGGGCGCCGCCGATCAGACCTCGGGCTTCTTCGGCAGGATGCCTTCCACTTCGCTATGCACGCGCGCGATGATGTGGGCGGCAACCAGACCGTCGCCCACCCGCTCGCACGCATCCGCGCCCGCGCGCACCGCCGCATTCACCGCGCCCGTCTCGCCGCGCACCAGCACCGTCACGTATCCGCCGCCCACAAACTGGCGTCCGATCAGCCGCACTTCCGCCGCCTTGGTCATCGCGTCCGCCGCCTCGATGGCCGGCACCAGACCGCGCGTTTCGATCATGCCCAGGGCAATACCAGTCACATCAGCCATTTTTCCTACCTCCTTCGATCAAAGTTTGACAAGTTTGAACCATCAGGCGCCCGGCGCAACCGGCAGGATGCCTTCCACTTCGCCATGCACGCGCGCGATGATGTGGGCGGCAACCAGACCGTCGCCCACCCGCTCGCAC
>CAZZFN010000006.1:0-16693 GCA_964653505.1 uncultured Methyloversatilis sp. | reverse complement strand
ATGCACGCGCGCGATGATGTGGGCGGCAACCAGACCGTCGCCCACCCGCTCGCACGCATCCGCGCCCGCGCGCACCGCCGCATTCACCGCGCCCGTCTCGCCGCGCACCAGCACCGTCACGTATCCGCCGCCCACAAACTGGCGTCCGATCAGCCGCACTTCCGCCGCCTTGGTCATCGCGTCCGCCGCCTCGATGGCCGGCACCAGACCGCGCGTTTCGATCATGCCCAGGGCAATGCCAGCATTTCCGTTACTCATGTTTCGCCACTCCTCGATTGAACTACCTGAACACTGCCGCAGCCTGCACGGCGCCTTCGCTTCTGCCCTGGGCCGGATCGCTCCAGTTGTCGATGATCCCGGCGATGGTCAGATCCGTCACCACCCGCGCGTCGCCCTGCGCATAACGCGCCGCCGAACCGCTCACGGTAAACACCCATTTGCCCGGCGCCACGCCGACCGGATCGGTGGCGACGCTGATCTTGCCCTTGCTGGTGCGCAACACGCGCAGCGAGGCGGCGTGCAGGCCTGCCACCCTGCGCGTGCATACCAGCTCGTCGACCACCTGCATGATCTCCATGGCTCACTCTTCCGTCCAGTGATCGATGATGCCGATGATGGTCAGATCGCTGGGGTATTCCTTGCTGCCGGCGGCCTCGCGCGCCGCCGAGCTGCCCACGCAGATCACCCAGTCGCCCGGGATGCAGCCCACCGAATCCACCGCGACGCTCAGGGCGCCCTTTTCGCTCACCACGAGCAGCGGCCGATGGCCCAATTCCTTGATGCGATTCGTGGATACCAGCGTTTTGACGACTTTGCAGATCTTCATCTTGTGCGGCCTCAGTGTCCCTGCACGGCAGGATCCTCGATCAGCTCGAGGCGGCTGCCCTTGGCCTTGCCGCGCACCGTCATCGCGCAATGCAGCAGGCCGTCCGCAGCCAGTTCGGCATGGCGCGCCAGCAAGGCGCCCCCGACGCGCCGGCAGCGCTCGATGGCGCGTTCGCGCGAGCCCGGCACCTGCTCGTTGTAACGGTAATGCACGACCACGGGGATCGGCAGGCCATGGGCGACGTTCAGGCCGCGAAAGATCTTCACGCCCACATCCACGTCGGCCGCACCCTCTTCCACGGTGTCGAGGTGGGCGTAATAGGCCAGATTGCGCAACTGGATGGCATCCTGGTTGGCGCCGACGGCGATGAAGCACTCCTGATGCCCGATATCCGCGTAGCGGCCGCCGTGATAGTGAATCACGTATTCGATCTGGGCGAGATTGCTGACCAGCAGATGGGTGATGAAGCGGCGCATGCCGGCGCGCGGCTCGCCCTCCCCCTGGCCCGCCCCTGCCGCGCCGATCGCCCGGTCGATCAAGGCGTCTACCGTGCGGCCCGCGTTTTCCGCCGCCATGCCCAGCGTTGCGCGGTAGACCTCGGCACTGTCGATGTAGCGCGCCAGACTGATCGCGCCGCGCCCGTCGGGCAGGTGGATCTTGATGCTGTCGGTATCGGTATCGACCCCGATCAGCAGGATGTCGAGCGTCGCGCCCGGGAAACTGACTTCGACCGCGCGGCGCAGGGCGTTGAGGCGATGCAGGGCGGCCGCAGCGGCGGCGCCCTCGTCGCTGCCGTGGGCGGCGCAGCCTTCCTGGCAGGGTTTCGAGCTCGACAGGTGGTAGACCGCCACCTTGAGATAACGGGTGTCCTCGCCCGCCGGATTCGGATCGGCAGCGCGATGACGCCGCAACTCGATGCGCTGCCAGCGGGCCAGATCCCCTTCGACATCGAACAGCGCGCCGGCATAGGCCTTGGTGCTGCGCAAGGCATGCAGCGGCAGCCGGAGCACGAAGCGTTCGAGCCCTTTCAGACGGCCGTCGGCACAAGGAGAAATATCCACTTCGTGAAAGCCGCAATCGAGAAAGAAACGCTTCGCCTGCTCGACCGCATTTTGCTCCGCCGCGCTGGTTTCGATCTGCTGGTTGGCCACCGCCAGATAGGTCCGGAAAACGCACCAGGCGTAAAGGGCGCGCATGTCGAGCTGCTTGATCCAGGCGTCGGCCAGGACTGGCGGCGGCAAGCCGAAGCCGAGGCGCGTTTCGGCGATCGTCTGCGCCCGGCCGACGAAGTCGCGTTCGTGCTGCAAGGCGGCGATCTCCTGCAGGGCAGGCACGATGGCGCCGAAGCGTTCCTGCACGCCGCGCTCGTAGGCATACAAGCGCTCGTTCTGCCCCTTGTCGGTCAGGGCGTGCAGGCAGCGCTGGCCGGGGCCGACCGCGCAGATCGGTTGCTCCTGGGCTGCGGCCGGCGCGGCGGCGATCGATCCGGCAGGACGAACGAAAGACTGGAAAATCGCTGCGCCCGCAGAAGCCCAAGCCTGGTCGCCGCGCCCGCCTTCTCGATGCGGGCGGCGGGCCTGGGCCTGCAGCTGGCGGGCGCGCAGCGTGTTCACGTCAGCCCCGCGCCCCGCCGGAAACGGTGACGAGCGGGCCCTTGACGGTGGCGCCCGCGCTGCCGGTGATCTTCGTGGCGGGCGCCTCCGGGCGTTCGACGCCACGGTTGGCCTGGGCGCCCGCCAGGGCGGCACGCGACGCTCCGCGCAGCGTGGGATTGCGACTCATCGAAGAGGAGCCTTCGGTACCCGTGATGCGACCGCTGCGCTGCCAGGCATCCCCGGTGATGCGATGTCCTTCCTGGCGCCCCTCCCCGGTGATGCGTTCGCGCGCGGGAGCGGCAGGCTCCGGCTGCGCAGCCGCCTCGGGCGGGAGCGCAAGATCGGCCGCGTCCGCCTGATAGCGAAATTCCGGGGTGCCCGAAACCAGGCTGGCGGCGAGATTCACCGGGCCGGTGATGCGCGCCGAAGCGGCGGACACGGTTCCTGTGATGCGCTGGCGGGCGGCGCGCGCCGGACTGACTACGCTGAATGCGCTGAAATCGGCGCGCCCCGCCGCAGCCGTCGGCGGCTCGAGCGCAACCTGCTCGTCCGGCGTTGCCTGCCTGTCCGGACTGAAGCGCGGATGCAGTTCGACCGCGTCCTGCTGCGCACGCCCGGTCTGCCCATCCCCTGCGGCGCCGGCATAGGGCGTGCCGGTCACGGGCCGCGCATGGCCGCGCTCGTTGCCGGTGACGCGGGCGCCGCGGCCAGGCGTGCTCCCCGTCACCCTATGCTTTTCCCCGATGCCCGGCGCCTCCGCCTCGCGGGCCGGACTGGCCGGCAGGCTGTCGCAAAATGCCTTGTACTGCTCCGGGCTGACATAGGCGCTGCCGGTGACCGACCGGCTTGCGCCGGCCTCGTCTCCCGTCACCCGCTGGCCGCGCCCGACCTGGCTACCCGTCACGCCCACGCTGCGGGAAGGCGCGCCTTCGCCGGATCTGCGCGGAAGGCTGCCGGTTTCCATGCGACCGTTCTGGGTCACCGGAAAATACTGGCTGCCGCTGATCTGCCGACCCGCACCGGCCTCGTCCCCGGTCACCGCAGCGGAGCGCCCGAGCTGCGACCCGCTCACCCCCCGGCCGCCGCGGCTCGCGCCGCCTGCCTTGGCGGGAGGTTGATGCGGCGTCTCGCGGCGAAACGGCTGAAACTCCTCGTTGCCGATGTATTCGGTTCCGCTCACGGTGCGGCGCGAACCGGCTTCGTTGCCGGTCACCTTTGCGCTGCGCTCGAGCGGGGTGCCCGTCACGGTGCGGCCCCGGGCGGTCTGCGTGCTGGCGACCTTGTCCGGCCCGGGAGCGGGACGCCCCTTGCCGAATTGCTCGAACTGTCCCGCGCCGACGTATTCCGTTCCGGTAATCGCGCGGGTGCTGCCCGCTTCGTTGCCGGTCACGCGCTGGCGCCGCTCGACGCTGGTGCCGGTCACCGTTTTGCCCTTGAGCGTTTCGGAGCGCTCGACCTTGGGCACGGCCTCGCCCTTGGCCACGGCCGGACGCAGATGGGCGGAGGGGCGCAGGTTGCCGGCCTTGCCCCGCCCCTGGAGGGATTGCTCCGCCCGGCGCGCCATGGCGATCTGCCGTCCGCTCAGCCCCTGTGCGACGGCCTGCCCCAGGGTTTCGTTGCGCAACAGGCCGACGCCGGCGAGCGTCGATGCGGCGCGCATTGCCGCCACGCCCTTCTTCCCCTGCGTCGCCAAAGCGGCGCGGCGCGCCATCGCGTAGGCCCGGCCCTGGGAGAGCGGCGTCCCGGACGGGCCTGCATCCCCCGCGGCGGCGACAGAAGCTTCCATGCGCCGTGCCGCGAACGCCGACTTCGGGGCGTCGCCCGCGCTGCCGTCGGCGCATCCGCAGGCGCCGCCGCAACCGCAAGGACACGCCTTCCTTTCGCTTTCGCCCTCGAGCGTGGCCGCCGCCTGACGCTGCGCCTCGACGCGCGCCGATTGGCGCATGGCTGCGGCCGAGCGCAGCGCGGCCGACGTACCCGCCCCGCCCTGCGCTGTCGGCGTCAGGGCTGCCTTGCCCGTTTGTGCCATGGCCTGGCGGCGCGCCAGCGCAAAATCGCGGCCGCTCGCCTTGGCGGTGATCAGGCAGGGCATCTCCAGACAGGGCGGCTCGTCCGGGAAAGACGCCGGAATCGCATGCGCGGACGCCTTCGACATCGCCGCACCGGGAGTTTTCTGCCCGCCGACCCTGGCTGCGGCGATGGCCGACTTGCCATTGCGGCTGAGCGCCTGGCGGCGCGCCAGGGCGGCGGCCCGGCCGCTGCCGAGCGGCGTTGCTGCTTGCGAATTGTTTTCCATGACTGCGATCCGGAAAGTTGGAATCGGTGGGAAACCCGCCCGTTTTATCCGGCCATCCGCGCGACCTTGCGCTCCGGACGGCCGGCGTCGCGGTACGGGATCAGCGGCCGCGATACACCACGAAAGCCGTGCCCTGGCTTTGGGCATAGTTGTCGTAGCCGACCAGACGGATCATTTGATCGGGATACTCGCGGTGGCAGGCCTCGACTTCGGCCAGCACGGCATCCACGGACTGCTCGCCGAACAGCGGCAGCTTCCACATATACCAGTAGTTGCTGGTCGCCTTTTCCTTTTCGGTGTGCTCGACGGCCGGATTCCAGCCCTTCGAGATCAGATAGACGATCTGCTTCCTGACCTGGTCGGGCGTCATCTGCGGCAGATACGAGAAGGTTTCGTATTTGGGCGACTGCTTGAAGCTGTAATCAGCCATTTTGAGGTGTCCTTTCCTTGAAATCTCGCTGAGCGGAGGGCGGGCGGCTTACTTGTGCACCACGTCCAGCTTGTCCACGGTGTCGAATTCGAACTTGATCTCCTTCCAGGTTTCCATGGCGATCTTGAGTTCGGGCGAATGCTGGGCGGCCGCGACGAGAATCTCCTTGCCTTCCTTCTCGACCTGGCGACCCTCGTTGCGCGCCTGGACGCAGGCTTCGAGGGCGACCCGGTTGGCCGTCGCCCCGGCCGCATTGCCCCACGGATGGCCGAGGGTGCCGCCGCCGAACTGGAATACCGCGTCGTCGCCGAAGATGTTGAGCAGCGCCGGCATGTGCCAGACATGGATGCCGCCGGAAGCCACCGCGAATGCGCCCGGCATCGAACCCCAGTCCTGGTCGAAGAAGATGCCGCGCGAACGGTTCTCGGGGACGAAGGACTCGCGCAGCAGGTCGATCCAGCCCAGGGTGGCGTCGCGGTCGCCTTCCAGCTTGCCCACCACGGTGCCGGTGTGCAGGTGGTCGCCGCCCGACAGGCGCAGGATCTTGGTCAGCACGCGGAAATGGATGCCGTGGTGCGGGTTGCGGTCGAGCACCGCGTGCATCGCGCGGTGGATGTGCAGCAGCATGCCGTTCTCGCGGCACCAGTCGGCCAGGCCGGTATTGGCGCAGAAACCGCCGGTGATGAAGTCGTGCATGATGATGCAGGAACCGACCTCCTTGGCATATTCGGCGCGCTTGTACATTTCCTCCGGGGTCGGCGCGGTGACGTTCAGGTAGTGTCCCTTGCGCTCGCCGGTTTCCCGCTCGGCCTTCTCGACCGCTTCCATGACGAAGTCGAAACGCTGGCGCCAGCGCATGAACGGCTGCGAGTTGACGTTCTCGTCGTCCTTGGTGAAGTCGAGGCCGCCGCGCAGGCACTCATACACCGCGCGCCCGTAGTTCTTGGCCGACAGGCCGAGCTTGGGCTTGATCGTGCACCCCAGCAGCGGGCGACCATACTTGTTGAGGATGTCGCGCTCGACCTGGATGCCCAGCGGCGGGCCGCCGCAGGTCTTGACGTAGGCGATCGGGAAGCGCACGTCCTCGAGGCGCAGGGCGCGCACGGCCTTGAAACCGAACACGTTGCCGACCAGGGAAGTGAATACGTTGACCACCGAGCCTTCCTCGAACAGGTCGATCGGGTAGGCGATGAAGGCATAGAAACAGGTGTCGTCGCCCGGCACATCCTCGATGTGGTAGGCGCGCCCCTTGTAGTAATCCATGTCGGTCAGGAGATCGGTCCACACCGTCGTCCAGGTGCCGGTGGACGACTCGGCGGCCACGGCGGCAGCGGCTTCCTCGCGGTCGACGCCGGGTTGGGGGGTGATCTTGAACACCGCCAGAATGTCCGTATCCAGCGGCGTGTATTCGGGAGTCCAATAGGTCTGACGATACTCCTTTACGCCAGCGTCATACTTCTTCACTGCCATGTTCAACTCCTTTTTATCGATCGCTCGGTTAAATGACTCGAAACTCTCTGGCCGCATTGCCGCCCGCACCGGCTTTTTTGCCGCTCGCGAACCCTGCCGGCGCCCTCGGTGCGGAACCCTACAAGCAGGAAGACGGATTACCCATGATCGTCATACTGTCTCCTCATCATAGTGAAATGCAATATAACACCCGTTCTTCATCAATAGAAAATTATGATTGGTGATCGTAACGATAACCCTTGATGATCGATCATGCCCATCGCGATTCGGCGCGGGACGCTACGAATTGCCGCCGACAGTCCGCGTCAAAGCCCGGCCTCGTGCAGGTATGCCTCGGCCGCCGCGCGCACCTGCGCGGACTTGATCACCAGCCCGAGGTCGATCATTTCGCTGCTGTAGATCGCAGCCTGCCGGCTGGCGGGAATCGGCGCGCTGACCAGCTGATTGGCTTCCTCCTTGAAAAACACTGCGGCAACCACGCCCAGGAACTGGAAACGGCGCGTCGGGCCGCGCAGGGAAATCGCATCGGTATCGTAGAGAAATACCGGACTGCCGCTCGACCCCGGATAAACGGCAGCATCCACCAGAAACTCGGCACGCCCCTCGAAATCCAGGAACACGGGGGTGGCGGTGGTGCCGCGGCGCATGATGGGCATCAGGTTGGCCTTGTCCCATACGCCGCTGGGATAGCCGACGAACACCACCTGTTCGAGCGCGTCCAGCCCGTCGAGCATCGCCGCGTCCGGGATCAGGCGCCCGTCGATGGCCTGGTAGAAAATCTCGCCCCCCTGCGCCCGGATGTGTGCCTCGAGCGGGTGGAGCGGCAACACCGCGAGATCGACGCTCGGGTCCGGGTGATAAAACCAGGCCTGGCTGAAATCCTCGATATCGAGGCGAAAACCTCGGCCGACGATCGGCTGGCCAGCGCGCTTGCGCGTGAAAACGAGCGCACCGCTGCGCACGCCCTCGGCGAGGTGGCGATTGGTCACCACGAAGCCGTGCCTGCGTCCGTTATGTATGCAATCGAAGACGAAAGCCGTGCCCGTACCCTGCGAACCGTCTTCCAGAACCGTATCCACCCGCACCGTGCTGAACAGCAGGCGTTTGGCGATCGAATTGATTTCCATGGGCCGATCTTACACGCATGTTTCGCGCGCACGCACCGGGATGCATTGCCGGGAACGGCGCCGGCGCCCAAAAAAATCCCCGCCGCAGCGGGGATTTTTCGTTCGGGCCCCTTGCGGCGCGTCAGTGCACCTTCTCCCAGCCGGTGATCATCGCCTTGATATGCGACAACGGGGTAGCGCCGGTCGTCGTGAGATAGACATGCACGATGAGGAACAGGAACATCAGGTAGGCGCCGACCACATGCCCGAACGCGACCCAGGCGGGCACCAGTTCGCCCAGTCCCCAGTCGGCCCAGACATCGCTGAAAAGCATCAGCCACCCGGTCGTCCACAGCAGCGGCCCGACCACGACGAGGATGAACAGGTAGGCCAGTTTCTGCAGCGGATTGTGCTTGGTCAACACCGTCTGGCGATGCGGATGCGGCGCATTCCTGAAAATGCCGAACAGGTAGTAGTTCGCCATCGCCATGACGTTCTTGGTCGAGGGGATGTACTGCTTCCATTCGCCGGTGGTGAAGTGCCAGAAGATCGCGAAACACCAGAGTCCCACCAATGTCCAGGCTGCGATGGTGTGGTACTCGACGGCCTTTTCGAACCCGAAGTAGCCGTACCAGCCGTAGATTTCGAAACCCGTCAGCATCAGGAAGATGATCAGCGCGGCCTGCGACCAGTGCCAGAAGCGCTCGAACCTCTTGAAAATGTAGATTTGTTCAGCCATTTGCTTGTCCCCCGACTTTCCCGTTCAATGTTTCTTGCTCGTGAAGATGCGCAGCACGCCATGGGCCAGGACGCCGAGCAGCGTGAGCGCGACCAGGACCTTCATCGCGTTGTCGAGCCACTGGATATTGTCGCGGCCGGGAATGTAGATTCCCTCGACCTTGTCCAGACGCCCGTCCTTGGCGTGGCACTCGCTGCAGCCGACGGTCTTCTCCTTGGGGGCGACCATGTGGTTGACCGGCCACTGGCTGACCGTCTCGATGAAGCCGACCTGGCCGGAGAACGGCAGGCCGGCCGTCTTCATGCCGGCGGCAATCGCCCTTTCCCAGTTCAGGTTGGTCCAGTAGGCCGTGTCGTTGGCGCCCGCCAGCTGGGTGACCGCCAGGGTCTTGTTGACCGGGTCGTACGGCTGCTTGCCGACATGCGTCTTGATCGGCCAGATCTTCGAGCGGCCATCGTCCGCGCTGCCGAGGAACCTGTTGATGTAAATGGGACGCTCGGTCGATTCGATCTTCTCGGTCGGCAGGGTGTATTCGACGTCGCCGTTGAACCAGATGTAGTCCGGCCGGACGTTGTCGCCGAAGGTGGCTGTCCCCTTGTGTCCCTTGTAGATGGGGTTGCCGAGGTCGTCCCGAATGCTCAGGGGTTTGCCCTTCTCGTCGCGCTTGCCGGCGGTCGACCAATCCCAGGAGAGCATCGTCGAAACCCCTCCCCGCGCCATGGCGGGAACGTGACAGGTCTGGCAAGCCAGCACACGGGAGTGATTGTCGAGGCGGGCCGCCTGTTCGCCCTTGTGCGGTTTCTGACCATGACAGGACTGGCAGGTCGCCGGATTTCTTTCGCCCGTCATGCCGCGCATCTGCGCCGCATCCTTGTCCACCGCGGTGGGCGCATAGCGACTGCCGGGCACGGCGTGGCCTTCCGTCCGATGGCAGGTGGCGCAGGTGAAATTGAGACCGTCCGCGTTCATGTGAACATCGAGGTTCTTGTCCGGTTCCTCCAGGGAGGAGTCCATTTCGCCCTGCTTGACGCCATCCCCGCCGCCACCGAAGAAGTGGCAGCTGCCACAGGTCTGCCGGCTGGTCTTGCCGACATTCTGGGCGATCCGCTTCAGGTTCGTGCCCCGGATGACATTACCCGAGCCGGGCGGCATTTCGACGTCCTTGGCGAACACGTTGCCATTGAGCCCGGAGGGTTTCCGGTAACTGCCCGTGGTGTCATGACAGACCAGGCAGTCCACCCGCTCAGGATCGGTCGACAGACCACCCTTGTCGGTCAGCCCGGCGTAGCCGATATGACAACTCGTGCAGGCATGCAGGTTGGAGACCGCCGAAGTGCAGTAGTTGTTGACCACGTGGCGCTTGCCGACCAACTCCTTGCTCTTCGGATTGACGAACTCCCACGTCCAGTGCTGGGTGTGCATCACCTGCGTGGAGGCCTCGGTGTGACACCCCAGGCAAGCCCTGGTGACCTCGGGCCCGGACTGGAAGTCCTTGTCGAGTTCCTTGAACTTGGTGTGATCGGCCGTGGCTGCAGGCCCGTTACCCCCGGCGGCGAACGCAGTTCCCGTTCCTGCCATGACGACAAGCCACCCGACCAGCAGCGCGGTGGCGGCGCGCAGTACGCGTTGCATAGCGACTCCCTTGTTTTTGTGGCAACGTGCGCATCCTATCGCCCGCGGCTCGAACGGCACAATCACTCCACGGGAGTAAGCAGTTTCCACTACCCCATTTGGCTAGTCGCGAACCGATAACTTTGGTGCTAACGTGGTCGCGCTGCGTGGCCGCGGTTCGAAAGAAACATGCCGAATGCGCCGCCAGTTTCCAAAATTACTCGTACATGGGGGAAGGGCATCGATGAGTTCAGGGAACGGCTGGGTCGCCGGCTTCAAGGCCGACTACGAAAAGATCTTCGTCGAGGAATGGTCGCACTACCTGGGCGCGATCCTCCTGATCATGATCATCCTGGCGATGATGGTGAATGGCACGGTGTGGGGCGTCTTCGGCGGCGTGCGCTACTGGGGCGACCAGATCAACGGCTTTCTCGGACTTGCGCCGCTCCTCGGCATCCATGTGCCGGAAGAGGGACCGCTCACGCACCGCATGTCGCTGATGAACATCATGCTGCTGATCGGCGCATTCACCGCCGCGCTGATGTCGCGGCAATTCCTGATCAGCCGTCCGCCCAAACTGGAATACGTGTGGGCCGCCCTGGGCGGAACCCTGATGGGCGTCGGGGCGGCGCTGGCGGGCGGCTGCACCACCGGCGGCTTCTTCAACCCCGTGGTGCACTCCTCGCCGGCGGGCTGGACCATGTTTTTCGGCCTGCTGATCGGCGTGGTGATCGGTCTCAAATTCCTGCTGTGGACGCTCGAGAACATCAGTTGGGGCATGAAAGCGCCGCCGACCATCAACACCCCGAGCGGTCTGGTGAAAATCTTCCCCTGGATCGGCTTTGCCATCCTGCTGGGCATCGTGATGTGGACCTACGAGTGGTACACCTCGCCGGATCGCGTCTGGGCCAGCCGCGCCGTCATCGTCATTCTCGGCTTCGCCATCGGCTTCGTCATGCACCGTGCGCGTCTGTGCTTCGCGCGCGCCTTCCGCGAGCCGTTCATGACCGCCGAAGGCGACATGACGAAGGCGGTCATCCTGGCGCTGGCGATCGGCATCCCGATCGCATCCTTCCTGTTCCAGAAGAACGTCATCGACCCCTTCACCGCCATCCCCGCCTCCTTCTGGATCGGTTCGCTCGTCGGCGGCGTGATTTTCGGTGTCGGCATGATCTTCGCCGGCGGCTGCGCTTCCGGCTCGCTCTGGCGCATGGGCGAAGGCCATGTCAAGCTGTGGGTGGCGATGCTCTTCTTCGCCTGGATGGGATCGACCGCCAGCGCGCTGTTCAAGCGGGCCGGGCTGACCTCGGCCGACCCCTACAGCGAGGCCGACTACGAAGTCACCGCGCTCGGCTTCCAGGCCTACTGGCCCAACATGCTCGATGGCTGGGGGCTGACCCTGCTGGTCAGCGGCGGGCTGCTGCTGGCCTGGTATGCCTTCGTGCGCTACAACGAATCGACCGAGAAATTCACCGTTTTGTAACCCGTGCCGTCAATACAAAAGGAGAGTTGAGATGAAACTGAAGCTGCTCGTCGCCGCCGTTTCCATTGCCCTGGTCGGAGGTTGCGCCCAAACGCCGCAACAGCCGGCAAGCGCCGAAGCCAAGCCCGCAGCGGCCCCAGCGGCCGGCGGCGGGGTGGGCGTCGGCAATTACAAGCCCTACCCCAAGATCGTCGATTTCGCCTACGTCAAACCCCATGCCACGCCGCCGATCGACCGTGCCAAGGCCGCACTGCTGGTCGACTCGCGGCCCACCAGGCCGCGCTTCGACCCGGGCCACATCCCGGGCTCGATCAACATCGTCGATCCGCTCTTCGACAAGCAGAAGTACCGCCTGCCGGCCGACAAGAACAAGGAGATCATCTTCTACTGCGGCGGACCGGCCTGCGAGCTGTCGCATCAGTCGGCCTTCAAGGCCGAGGCGCTCGGCTATACCAACCTCAAGGTTTACCAGGGCGGCGAGCCCGACTGGAAAGCGAGGGGCGAACTCCTGTCCGTCAGCACCGCCTTCATCAACAAGGTCCTGGCCGACAAGGATGATGTGGTGCTGATCGATTCGCGGCCGGATCGCGTCTTTGCCAAGGGTAGCATTCCCGGCGCGATCAACATCCCGGACAACAAGTTCGATGCCGCCCGCCTGCCCGCCGACAAGAACAAGCCGCTCATCTTCTTCTGCGGCGGCCTGATCTGCGACCTGTCCGACAAGTCGGCGGAAAAAGCCAAGAAGCTCGGTTACAAGAACGTGCGCGTCTATACGGAAGGCTTCCCGGCCTGGGCCGAGGCGAACAAGGCGGCCGCCCCGGCGGCGCCTGCCGCCGCTGCTCCGGCAGCCGCTCCGGCGCCCGCTCCCGCGGCGGCCGGCGGCGCCTTCCAGATCCAGACCACCCCCAAGGACAAGACGGTGATCGATGCGGCCTTCTTCGAGCGCGCCGTTGCCCAAGACGCCACGCGCCTGACCATCATCGACGTGCGCCAGGCCGGACAGTGCCAGGCCGGCACCTGGCCGGGCGCCCAGTGCATCCCGCTGGGCGAGCTCGAAGGCAAGATCGCTGCGCTGCCCAAGGGCAAGCCGATCGTCTTCACCTGCGCGACCGGCGCCCAGGCCAGCATGGCGCACGACATGTTCGTCGACAAGAAGATCCCCGGCGAGGCCTACATCCTCGACGCCGAAGTCGAGATGGCCGGCGGCAAGATTCGCCTGAAGAAGAAGTAATCGCTCCTCGCAGCAGCAAACCGCCTGTGTCGCTTGACCCGACCCAGGCGGTTTTTTTCGTTCCGTCGTCTCTGCCTCGCCTCTCGCCCCGAGCGGCCGGGCGGCGTGCGCCGCGCGATGCTTCGCGCATGACCCATTTCCCGTGATAAGCTTGCGGTTTTCGTCCGTGTAGTTCGGTGCTTCCCGCACCGCGCGTAAATGCCGCTCCCCCGCACTTTGCAGCATGCCCTCGTGCAACGCCTGTTTCCCTTCCTGGCGTGGCTGCCGGTCAATGCGTCCGTCCTGCGCGGCGACCTGATCGCCGGCATCATCGGCGCCCTGGTGCTGGTGCCCAAGGCGATGGCCTATGCCCAGCTGTCCGGCCTGCCGGTCTATTTCGGTCTCTACACCGCATTCGTTCCGGCCATTCTCGCCGCCCTGTGGGGCTCGTCGCGCCAGCTGCTGACCGGCCCGGTCGCCATCGTTTCGCTGATGACCGCCGCCGCCGTCACCCCGCTGGCGGTTCCCATGAGCGAGGAGTACATCGGCCTGGCCCTCCTGCTCACCCTGCTCGTCGGCATCATCCAGTTCGCGCTCGGCGCCGTCAAGCTGGGCACCATCGTCAACTTCGTCTCGCACCCGGTCATCCTCGGCTTCATCAATGCCGCGGCGATCATCATCGCCCTTTCGCAGCTGGATCTCCTGCTCGGCATCCCCAAGGGGCGCAGCAACTCCTTCCTCAGGGATGTCTGGGAGATGCTCGGCTACCTGCCCCAGACCCATCTGCCGACGCTCGCCATGTCGGCTTTCGCCCTGGCGCTGATGCTCGCACTGAAAAAGGTCAAGATGCTGGCCAAGCCGAGCGTGTTGATCGTCGTGGTCGTCACCACCCTGGTCAGTTACTTCGTCGGCTATGCCCACGACAGCAAGGCCAAGCCCGAGGACATCGTCAACCCCGCCATCCACGCCCTGGTCACCGGCCACATCGTCGCCGCCGACAACATCCGCGACATGACCGCGGAAGTCGCGGCCAAGTCTGCCGAGCTGCGCGGGCTGGCCGGGGAGGACGATACCGCCGCGATCGCCGAGATCGACTACCAGCTCGACCTGATGCGCCTGGCGATCGCCAACATGGAGCACGACAACAGGGAGCGCATGCAGCAGATCCATCGGGTCAAGCTGAAGCGCGCCATCTGGCCCGAAGCCCAGGCGGGGAAAATTTACCTGGAGGGCGAAGTGCCGGACGGAGTGGCCACCGATGGCCACACCTGGCACATCAAGAAGATCGCAAGCGGGGAAATCGGACTGGTCGGCGGCGGCGAGGTGGTCGGCGCGATTCCGTCCGGCCTGCCCGACCTGCGCGTGCCGAGCCTGGGCTTCGACGCCATCCTGTCGCTGATCGCCGCCGCACTGATCATCTCCCTGGTCGGCTTCATGGAAACGGTTTCGATGGCGAAGGCGCTGGCGGCCCAGACCAAGCAACGCATCGACCCCAACCAGGAGCTGATCGGCCAGGGGGTAGCGAACATCGGCGGGGCATTCTTCCAGTCCTACCCTGCCTGCGGCTCGTTCACCGGCTCGGCCATCAACCTGCAGGCAGGCGCCCGCACCGGGATGGCTTCGGTATTCAACGGCCTGTTCGTCGCCGTCACCCTGCTGTTTCTCACCTCCTGGCTGTATTACCTGCCCAAGGCCGTGCTGGCCACGATCATCCTGCTGGCGGTCGTCGGCCTGATCACCCCGGCCGCGCTGCGGCACACCTGGCTGGCCAGCCGCAAGGACGGCGCCACGGCGCTGGTCACCTTCTGCGCCACACTGATCTTCGCACCCCACCTCGACAAGGGCATCATGATCGGCGCGGTGCTGGCGATCGTCATCTACCTCCACGAGACCATGCAGCCGCGCGTCGCGATTCTCGGCCGCCACCGCGACGGCACGCTGCGCGACGCGAGGGTCCACCGGCTGCCCGCTTCCGATGTCGTCACCGCGATCCGTTTCGACGGCCGCCTCTATTTCGCGAATGTCTCCTACTTCGAGGAGGCGGTGCTCAATGCCGTCGCCGACAACCCGCAGGCCCCCTACGTGCTGATCGTCGGCGACGGCATCAACGGCATCGACGCCTCGGGCGAGGAAGTCATCCACCACCTCGTCGAACGCCTCAACGAGAACGGCATCGTCGTGCTCTTCTCGGGGCTCAAGAAGCAGATCCACGACGTGATGCGCGCCACCGGATTGCGCGAGAAGATCGGCACGAGGCGCTTTTTCGCCACGGCCGAAGAAGCGCTCGAAGCGGTCTACTCGCGCGCCGAGTATGCCGGAGAGGATGACCCGCTGCGCCTGCCGCCGCGCCGCGAACCGCTGTCCGCCACGAAGCTGCACGAATGACCTGCCCACAGGGGGATTTCCATGTCATTGTCCGGAACCATCAGGGAACTCACCATTGCGCTGACCGACTATCCCCATGTACGCGACGACGCCAGCCTGCGCGACGTATACGCCAAATTGCACGCGATCTGCGGGCCGGCGCAGTATTTCCGCACCGTGCTGATTCTCGACGCCAAAGACCGTCTGGTCGGCATGTGGGTTTTCAGGACCTGCTGCCGGATTATCTGCGCCAGGAGGCACGCGGCTTCCAGGGCCGCCAGGCCGACATCGGCGCCTTGTCCCTGCTCTGGCAGGAAGATTGCGCGGAACAGGTGCGCCATGCCCATCGCATTCCCGTGCGCGCGCATGTCGCGCTCGTCCCGGCAACGCTCGCTCCCGACGATCCGGTCGCCAAGGCCGTATTCCTCTTCGCCACCATTCCCACGCGGATCCTGCCGGTTGTCGCCGACAAGCGGCTCATCGGCGTGGTTCGGCTCATCGACGTGCTGGATGAAGTGACTGTCGAAGCGTTGAGCGAGGAAGTCGCGCCATGAGCGAGAGCACGCAAGCCGACCTGCCGCAGGCGCGCATCGACTGGAAGAAGTGGACCGCCCTGCTCGGCGCGGCGCGCGGCCACGGCGGTGGCCATGTTCCAGGAATTCACCGGCCGGCAGGTCGATTTCTTCGACTTTCCGCTTTACATGGGGTTGATCGGCTGGACCATGGTGTTCGCGATCTGGGGCTATCTCTCCGTCGTCTTCAAGCCGTCGAAAGCCACGCTACCCGGATTGCGCCAGAAGGTCGCCAAGCTCTCCGGTGCGCTCGGACCGATGAGCGCCAGGGAGAAGTTCGTCATCGCCTGCGTCGGCCTTGTCGTCGTCATGATGGCGCTCCAGTCGTTCGTGCCCGCCCTCAGGGCGATCGACCGCGCCGCCCTGATGCTGATCGCCACGCTGCTGTTCTTCATCTTCGGCGTGCTCAAGGTGCAGGATCTCGAGGAAATGCCCTGGAACATCATCCTGCTGTTCTCGGGCGCGATGAGCATCGGCTTCTGCCTCTGGAAGACCGGCGCCGCCGAATGGATGGCGGTGAACTTCCTCACTGCGCTTCTGGGCGCACATTGGTGGGTGTTCGTCATGGGCGTTTCCGCCTTCGTGCTGGCGATGACCAACTTCATCATGAACGTGGCCGCCATCGCCCTGCCGGTCTCGCTGGTGATGGCCCGCTATCTGGGCGTCGCGCCCGACGTGATCTTCTTCTCGGCGCTGGTCGTCGCCGGCATGCCGATCCTCGCCAAATAGCCCGAAAGTCGGCGCTGGCGGGACGGCATCCCGCGCAGGCGTAGAATCAGCGGCGACTGATGTTCGGTCGCCGCTTTCATGAAATCCTCCCCCCTCTTCCGCAAGCTTTTCCCTTTCCTGCTCTGGTGGCCTCTGGTCACAAAGCGGAGCGTCCGCGACGATGCCGTCGCCGGTTTCACGGGCGCGCTGATCGTCCTGCCGCAGGGCGTCGCCTTCGCGACCATCGCCGGCCTGCCGCCGCAGTACGGCCTTTACGCCGCGA
>CAZZFN010000005.1:0-37116 GCA_964653505.1 uncultured Methyloversatilis sp. | reverse complement strand
AACGGACGCAGCTTAAACTCGGCTGAAATCTGTCTTGACACAGGGGTCCAGTTCAACTGCCTTGATACAACAACCAACATCCCTCATGAGGAGCAATTGAAATGGGTACTTTGGCGAGGTCGGACTCAGGGCGTCGGTGTGTCTTGCCAGTTCTCGGTGTTCAGCCCGGGCACACGCTCGAACTCGCGCCGGTTGCGCGTGACCAGCATCAGCCCCCGGGCGCGGGCCTGGCCGGCAATGAGGATGTCGTAGGCGCCGATAGGCGTACCCCGTGCCGCCAGCCAGGCGCGGATTTCTCCGGCATGGCGGGCGTCTTCCGTGTCCAGCGGCAGCACTTCGAAGCGCAGCGCATCGACCAGCGCCAGGTTGCGTTCGCGCCGCTGGCTCTTGAAGGCGCCGAAGTACAGTTCATGCATGACGACGGCGCTCACCCCCACGTCCGCAGGCGTCAGGGCGTGAAGCCGTTGCGACACCGGGCCGGCGGGCTCGTTGAGGGCGGCAATGACGGCGTTGGCGTCCAGCAGGTAGCGCATCGCCAGGGCGGTCAATCAAACAACCGGCCCAGCTCCGGGCGGTCTTCGGCGGCAGGCTGCTCGCCGACGGCCTGCTGGAAGTCCGCGTCCACCGGGCCGGCCAGGGCGTCCAGCCAGGCCCAGTCGTGGGCAATGGGCTCCAGGATCACGGCGGCGCCGTGGCGGCGAATGCGCACTTCGTTGCCTTCGATGCGGAAGTCCTTGGGCAGCCGCACGGCCTGCGAGCGGCCAGACCAGAAGAGTTTGGCGGTCTCCATGCGAGTCCTCCTGAGATCGGATGATGTATAGCAAAAAGATATATCAGCATCGGCATCGGGTCAACCTGAGTAACGGAGAGTGTGATCTCCGGTATCCAGTGCCCAGCTTTCTCGAAGCGGATAGCCAATGACGATCAAGCTCACGCCACCCGATGCGGTGCTGCCCAACGGCTTGGGCAAAGGCTCGGGTTTGCGTCCCTCCGTCTGGAATCGCGCCCGCTTGTCGCTCACCCTCCGCCTCGCCGTCGCGTTGCTCGGCAGCTTCGCCTTCACCTGGGGCTTCGTTGCCCTGGGGGTGGCGGGGCTGGTGTTTCTCGGTGTGGACGACCACGAAGCGGAAACGGCGCTGATGCTGCTGGCCTTCCTGGTCATGCTGCCGCTGTTCCTGTGGGCCTTCGCCTCGCCCCGCCAGGGGCGGGCGATGGGGCTGCTGTTCGGTGCTGCGGCGCTCATGACGTCTGCCGCCTGGGGCGTGCAGCGGGTGTTGCTGGCGTGAATCGGCGCGCGTTAAACGCGTTCGTCGCCGGGCAGGGGGGGCGCGTCGGGCGCCCGGTCCAGCATGCCTCGAACGCTGGCTTCGAGTGCATCGAGATGCCGTTCAACCACGGCTGCAACCGTCTGTGGATCGATTTCGCCGAGGTAGTTATGCACCAGGATGTTGCGAAATCCGCTGATATCCCGCCACGGAATGTTCGGCCAGTCGGCTTTCAGTCCTTCGGGAAGGTGCTGGGTGGATTCGGCGAGCGTCTGAAGATTTCGCAGCGCGGCATCGTAGAGGATGTCGTCCACAGTCAGATCGCCACGGGCCTGGATGCGGCGAATCTTGGCGATGGCATCGAGAATGTGCCGGGCGTGGGGCTGCCAGGTCTTGCTCACAACGCCACCGCTTCCTTGAGTATCCGGTCGCGCAGGTGGCGGTTGAGCTCGTGTTCCGGCACCAGGTCCACCGGGCGGCCCAGCAATTCGGCAAGCTGTCTGGTCAGCGGCAGACGCTGCGTGAATAGGTCATAGCCGTGGTCAAACTCCACCAGGAAATCCACGTCGCTGTCGGGCCTTTCCTCTCCGCGTGCCACCGAGCCGAACACCCGTATATGCCGGGCACCGTATTGGCTGCCCAAAGCGGCAATGGCGTATTTCTGGGCAAGCAACTGGTTCAGCAGCATACGGATGGCTCCAGGCCATGTTCCTTTGCTGCGGAGTATAGGGCTGAAACGACGGATGCCATGCAACTGAAAAGCATCACGGGGAACTTCTCATGAAACAGAATGTTCAGCAGGCCATGACCTGGCTGCACACCTGGCTGGGTCTGGTGTTGGGCTATGTGCTGATGGTGGCGTTCTTCTTCGGTGCGCTGTCGGTGTTCGACCGCGAGATCGACCGGTGGGCGATTCCCGAGACGCGCTTCGCGCCGCAGCCCATGCCCAGCTTCGACACCATGCTGCTGCCCGTCCTGCGGCAGGTGCAGCCCGACGCGGACGACTACGCCGCCAACATACCCAGGCTGCACGATGCCAGCCAAGGCCCGATGACGCCGCGCCTGGAACTGCCGGTGGAGGAATACTGGGCCTACACCACCCATCGCGACCCGGTCCTGCGCATGGGGGTGGGCTTTGGCGTGCCGCACGCCAAAGACCCCGCCGCGCACAACCACATCCACGGCGAGGTGACCATCGACCCGCGCAGCGGCACGGTGGTGCCGGACGACGCGATCAAGATCGGCAGCCGCTGGTTCTACCCCATGCACTACGGCCTGCACCTGTCGTGGAACAACCTGGGCTACTGGATCGTCGGCATCGCCAGCTTCGCCATGCTGGTGGCGCTGGTCACCGGCGTGATCCTGCACCGCAAGCTGTTCCGCGAATTCTTCACCTTCCGCCCCTGGCGCAGGATGCAGCGCAGCACGCTGGATCTGCACAACCTCAGCGGCGTGGTGGCGCTGCCCTTCCACTTCTTCTTCGCCTTCACCGGCCTGGTGATCTTTGCCGCCTGGCTCTACTTCCCGGCTTCGTGTTCTTCGTCGAGAAGCGCAGGCACGCCGAACTCGGCAGCCAGGGCAGCCGGGTGGTGGATGCCCTGGCGGTGGCCGCCGTCACCGGCATGGTGATCGCCGCCGTGGGCATGCTGGGGGTCAATCGCATTCTGCCCGCCGACCTGGCCGGCAAGGGCGACTGGGAAAAGCTGGCGTTCTGGGGCTTCTGGATCGTCGCCCTGCTGCACGCCCTGGCGCGCAGCGGCCCGGTGGCGCACGCCAGGATCAACCCGGCCTGGCGCGAGCAATGCTGGGCGCTCGCTGCCCTGAGCGTGGCGGCGGTGGGGCTCAATGCGCTGACCACCGGGGATCACCTCATCAAGACGGTGTTCACCGACCCCTACTGGCCGGTGGCGGGGGTGGACCTCAGCCTGCTCGCCAGCGCGGGCATCGCGCTGTGGGCGGCGCGCAGGCTGGCGCGGCGCGAGCGGGGTGCGGCGCAGGCGCTCGCCGCCGAAGAAGACTCGACCGACCCGGTCGACGCCGGCAAGGCGGCGGAGGCGGCCCATGTCTGAGGCGTGGTGGCTCACCGCCGCGGCGGCGCTGAGTGTGATCGGCATGGCCTGGCTGGCGCTGGCGATGGCGGTGCATTGGGAGCAGGTGATGGGGCAGGTGATGCAGCGGCCGGCCGAGGCTGCGGCGCAAACAAGGCGGGTGCTGCGCGTGCTGGGCGGGCTGGCCCTGGGGCTGTCGCTCGTCGCCTGCCTGCTGGCCGACCGGCCGTCGATGGCGGCGCTGGTGTGGGTGATGCTGCTGGCCTTCGCCGCCGCCAGCGTGGCCATGCTGCTGGCCTGGCGCGCCCGCTGGCTGCGGGTGCTGGCCGGGCCTGCGAAGACCTGATGTGGGCCCGTTTCGGGGGATCGCCGTCCCCTTGCAGCCGAGGATGTGGATCTGCTGCATCGCCCGAGCAGCAGTGATGATCGGGATGCCTTGATGGCTTCCCATCGACAGCAGATCGGCATCGCCCGACACGATCCAATCGGCACCGGCCGCAAGGGCGGCGGCGATGACCTGGTCGTCGTCGACGTCGTCGGGCACCACGCGGAGAACACGTCCCGGCTCGACGATCTCCACTGCCTCGACGTAATCGGCCAACACCCCGCGCGCTGTCCTGCCGATGGCTGCCAAGCGCTTGGCGACCGATGGGCGTGTCAGCACGTCGGTCAGTTCATCGAGCAGTGCCGGACTGGTGAAGAGCCGGGCCTCGCCGCAACTGCGGATCGCATCGATCAACCGGTAAGGCGTGCCGCGCCACAACAATGCCGACAACACCACGTTGGTATCAAGAACGATCCGCACCGGAATCCTTCGCCTGTTCTCGCGCCCGACGCTCCGCGCGCGCGGCCTTCACCTCGGCTGCAATCTCCGCTTCCGTTATCGGCGCTACGCTGGCCGCTTCCAGCGCTGGCGCAATCGCCAGCAACCGATCCAGCGCCGAGCGCTTCCTCGCCTTGCCGGCGAGGAATTCCACGAAGTCTTCCACCTCCGCCACCTGCTGCGGCGAAAGCGTCCTCAGTTTCGAAATCAAAGCCTGTTCCATGGTCGCATTCATCGTCGGGCCTCCTGCGTTCGGCGCTGATCCTATTTTCACATTCTTTTACCGTGAAACGCCTTATGTTGCCGACCGCCATCGCTGGCGTTTCATCGACCGGGGGCCCGATGTCGGCGATGCGGCATTGGCTCCGTGGCCCGTTTCAGGGGATCGCCGTCCCCTTGCAGCCGTGCAGTCCGTCGGTGCGCGCGGCGAGAAACAGCGGCGCCATGTGCCAGGCGAACAGGCCGTAGGCCCCGACCCACAGCAGGCCGGCGACCAGCCACAGGCTGAGGATGTCGGCCCCCGGCCAGGCCACCCCGGCGCGCACCAGGGCCGCGCCGGCCAGCAGGGCCGCGCCAAGCGGCATCCACAGGCGCGTCTCGAAGGGCTGGCCGCAGTGGGCGCGCCCGGCGATGCTCATCACCGCGAAAATGGACAGGCCGAGCGCGCCGACGGCGAGCAGATGCCGGCCGGCCCCAATGGCCCCGACGGCCCCGCTGCCGAACACCAGCGCGAGCCCCATCGTGGCATAGCCGGTCGCCATGAAGACGTAGACGCCATAGAGCATCAGCGGCCGGCGGCGAAACAGCACGCGGCCGATATGCCAGTCGTTCATCAGGTTGGCCACGGCGGCGGCGGCGGCCAGCGCCAGCCAGCCGGACAGGCGTGTGCCGGGCAGGAAGAATTCTGCCAGGGTAAAGAAGCCGATGCAGACGATCGCCAGGTTGCGGCGCGGCGGGCGGGCGCGATACTCCACATCGACGATGCCCGCTTCTTCGATGGCGTGGTTCATGATGCGCATCGAGACGCGCGAGAGGGCGACCACGATCAGCATCATGAACACGCCCAGCGCCGCTTGCAGCCAGCGCGCCGGATGCTGGCCCTGCAAGGCGTCGGCATAAAAGCCGACGATGCACGCGGCCAGGCCGCCCAGCGCCCAGAGGAAGGCGAGGTGCTTGCGCTCCGGGTCGCGCCACAGCCGGGGCGCGGCCAGCCGGGCCAGCTCGCCCAGCAGGGCCAGATGCGCGAGCGCCGACACGACGAGCGCCCACGCCCCGAATGTGCCCGACAGCCAGAAGGCCAGTCGGCCCAGGAGCCACAGCGCGGCCAGCCGCCGCGCCTGGGCCGGGGTGAATTCGTCGCCGCCGGCGAATTCGGGCACCACGGTGAGCAGGAAGCCAACCACCGCCGCCAGCGCGAAGCCGAACAGCAGCTCGTGGGCATGCCAGACGAAGGGGCCGCCCGGCACGGCCGGCAGCGGCAGGCCGAGGCCGAGAAAACCCAGCCAGGGCAGCATCAGGAGCGGCGCGCACAGCGCGGCGAACAGGAAGAAGGGGCGCAGCCCGCACATCCACAGCGGATGCCCCGGCGCGCCCACGCCGCCCAGCCCGCGCAAACGCGCCGTCAGCATGCCAACCCCTTGCGGCGCGCCGGCGCAGGTATTTCGAAAACCTGTGCCGTCCCGCCAGCGCCGACTTTTGGCGCCGTCAGCGGGTCCAGCCCGAAGCACTCGCGCACGTCGGGTGCGCGCAGCAGGCGGGCCGTGGTGGCATGCACGAAATCGTCGTCGCGCAGCGCGGCCGGCGCGCCCAGCTCGAAGCGATGCACGATGCGGCCCGGATCGGGGGCCATGACGAGAATGGCATCGGCCAGGCGCACGGCCTCCATCAGGTCGTGGGTGATCATCAGCACCGCGACCCGGCGCGCGCGCTGGTGGTCCAGCAGCAGCCGGTAGAGCTGCGCCTTGAGGCCGATGTCGAGCGCGGAAAAGGGCTCGTCCATCAGCAGCAGATCGGGTTCCAGCACCAGGGCGCGCGCCAGCGCCGCGCGGCTTTGCATGCCGCCGGAGAGCTGGTGGGGAAACTGGTCGAGCGCCGTCGCGTCCAGGCCGACCGCATGGCCCATCGCCTGCGCGCGCAACTGCCATTCGGCGCGCGGCAGGCCGGCCGCCCTGAGGCCGAGGGCGATGTTGTCGCGCGTCGTTTGCCAGGGCAGCAGGCGCGGTTGCTGGAACATCACCGCGCTGCGCGCGAAGCCGTTGGCGAGATGGCCGCTTTGCACGGTGAGCAGGCCGGCGGCCAGATGCAGCAAGGTGGTCTTGCCGCAGCCCGAGGGGCCGACCAGCGCGAGGATGCGTCCGGCCGGCAGTTCCAGCGTGATGTCTTCCAGCACCGTGGACAGCGCGTAGGCATGGGAGAGGCCGACCAGCCGCAACTCAGGCGCGTTCATGCTCTCTCCAGCGCTCCACCTCGCGCTTGATCGGCTCCAGCAGCAGGTATTCCACCGCCAGCAATGCCAGCACCACGGCGGCGATCCAGGCCAGCGCGGCATTCATGTCGAGCTGGCTGCGCGCCACGGCGAGCGCCGCGCCCACGCCGTCGGCCGACGACAGCAGCTCGGCCATCACCACTACCTTCCACGAGGTGCCCAGCGCGGTGATCCAGGCCGGGAACAGGTAGGAGACGACATGCGGCAGATAGATGTCGAACAGGCGCATGCGCCAGGGCAGGCGAAAGGCGGCCGCCATGTCCTTGAGGTGACGATCGAGGGTGCGCGTGCCCTGCAGCGCGCCGATGAAGACCACCGGAAAGGCGGCCACGAACACGGTGAACACCGGCGTGCCGTCGCCCATGCCGAACCACAGCATGGCCAGCACCAGCCAAGCGATGGGCGGGATGCCCAGCAGCACGGTGACGAGCGGGCGCGCCATCATCGACGCGGTGAGCGAGGCCCCGGCCGCCATGCCCAGCACGCTGCCCGCCAGCATCGCCAGCAACAGGCCCGTCATGGCGCGGCGCGCGGTGACGGCCAGCTCCGGCCAGGCCGCGCCGCTGTCGATGAGCGCGGCCAGCGCGCCGAAGGCGGCCGCCGGATCGGGCAGCACCAACGGGCCGTAGGCCAGGCTGACCGCCTCCCAGACGGCGACCAGCAGCAACAGGCTGGCCAGCGCGCCCCAGCCGCTCCACAGGTAGGCGGGAATGCCGACGAACCAGCGGTAGAGCCAGGTCATGGGCGGTAGAAGCCGTCGTCGGGCAGGCGGCCGCCGACCAGGTTCGGTTCGCGCGCGTGCAGCAGGCCGAAGAAGAATTCCAGTTCCGCGCGCGCCGCGCGCGCCGCGACGAAGGCGCTGTTATCGACGCGCACCGAATCGGCCACGCCCTCGGAGGTGAGCATGTCGACGCGGCTGGCGACGAGCTTGCCGCACTCGTCGGGCTGCTTCTCGCACCAGGCCAGCGAGGCGGCGTAGGCGCGCTGGAATGTCCCGATCAGCGCGGCATCGTTCAATGCCTTGCCGAGCGCGACGATGCCGGCCTGCGGGATGCGCGCCGGGCGCGCGAACACGCGCCCCCATTCCTCCTGCAGGTTCGCGCTGCGAAACAGATCGGGCGCGATGACGCTGACCGGGAAGGATTGGGTGCGGCGCAAGGCCACCGACACCGCCGGTTCGGCCAGCAGGGCATGATCGGCCCGGCGCGCGATCAGGAGCTGCATGGCGTCGAGCGGGCTGGCCACGTAGCGCAGCCGGAAGTCGCGTTTCGGGTCGAGGCCCTGTTTTTCGGCCAGGGCGTGAAACACGATGTCCGGCATGTCGGCGCGAAAGGGCATGAGGATTTCCTTGCCCTTGAAGTCGGCCAGCGTCTTGGGGCCGCTTAGTCCACTTTCGCGCGAGACCATCCACAGCACGCCCCAGGTCGAGACGTTGAGCAGTTGCAGCTTCACGCCGCGGTTGTACAGGTTGGCGGCGACGTTGGTGGGCATGGCGATGAAATCCGCCGGCGCCGATTTGTCGAGGGCCAGCGCGCGCAGCTGGTCGGGGTCTTTCCAGGGGCGGAATTCGACCACCTCGGCCACGTCCTTGAGCGCCCCGCTCTCGACCATGTGGATGAGCGGGTAGGACACCGCCGCGTAGGGGCCGGCCAGCACCAGCTTGGGCAGCCTGCTCTGGGCCTGCGCCGCCCCGGCCCACAGGGCGGCGAACAGGCAGCATGCAAACGCGAACCGGCGCGCCATCAGAACTTGCCCCGCCAGACCACCTGCAGGCTGCGCCCCGGCGCCTGGATCTCCTGCCCCGACACGCCTTCGGCCAGATGCTCGTGATAGGCCTTGTCGCCGACGTTCTTCAGCGCCACGCGCAGCGATTGATCCTTGGCGTAAGCCCAGGTCGCGCCGACATCGAGCGTGCCGAAGCCCGGCGTGGCGTTCTCGCTGCCGCGCGCGAACGCGGCGGCGACGCGATCCTGCTTGCGGACGAGGCGCACGGTGGCGTCTGCCGTCCAGCCAGCGCCGACTTTGCCTTCCCAGCCCAGCGACAACTCATCGGCGGGCATCTGGAACAGCGGCTCGTTCAGATCCTTGTTGTCGCCGCGCAGGCGCGAATAGGCGGCCGAGAACCACTGGTCGCGCGCGAACTGCCAGCGTGCGCTGGCCTCGACGCCGGTGATCGTCACCTCGCCCAGATTCACGGTCTGCTTCACCGGCAGGCCGCCGATGAAGGTGCCGGTGGGCCGGCCGGTGATGAAGTCGGTGATGCGGTTGCGATAGACCGAGGCCGCATACTGGACATCGGCGCTCGCCCCCTTGAGCCCCAGCTCGAACTGCGTGGCGATCTCGGGTTTGATCTGCGGGTTGCCCAGGTAGTGGAAGCCGTCGCCGCGCGGCGACGATTCGAAGCGCTCGCGCATCTCGCCGGCACGGAAACCGCGCGACAGGCTGGCGAACGGCCGCAACAGCGGGTTCGCTGCGTAGATCAGGCCCAGGCTGCCCGAGGTGGCGCTGTCTGCGCGCTTCAAGCCGGTGGTCACCGCGCCGTTGTTGATCGACGCGGCGCGGCCTTCCACCGTGTCGTGGCGCAGGCCGACCAGCACGTTGAGCTTGCCTACGCGCATGTCGTCTTGCACATACGCCCCCAGCGCATCGATGCGGCCATCGGTGAACGGCACGTTGCGCACGAAGGGCGAGCCGGGCGGCGGATTGGCCAGAACACGCTGCGGCGACGCCTCCATGCGCCAGGCATTGACGCCGAACGACAACAGGTGCTGCGGGTGGGCCAGCCAGTCGGCGCGCGCGTCGATGCCGTCGGTGACGAACCCGACCGTGGTGCGCGCCTTGTCGGTGCGTTGCAGATCGCTCCACGACCAGATGTTGCGCTCCATCTCCTGGCGATAGACGCGCACGTCGAGATTGAGCGGGCGCTCGCCCGTGCCCTGGCGCTGGTAGCCGAGTTCGAACAGCGTGCGTTGCTGCTGCGGCGAACGCACGATGGTGTTGCCCACCACCAGCGGCTGGGCCGGGTGCGGCCGCTTCGAGCCCGGATACCAGACGTCCTCGTCCCGGTGCCGCTGCAGCGACACGCGCAACTGCTGGCGCGCATCGATGCGGAAACGATACTGGCCGATCAGCGCATCGCTGTCGTAGCCGGTCAGATCGACCTTGCCGCCCGGCGCATCGTAATCGCCGATGCGCGCGATGGATGCGCCGACCATCAGCGCATGGTCGCCCTGCGAGAGATTGGCGATGCCGCTGCCGCGCAGCCCGTTGCTGGCGCTGTCCCAGCTCGCCGCGGTATCGAGGCGGACACCGGGCGCGAATTTCGCCTGCGGCAGCAGCACGTTGATCGCGCCGCCCAGCGCGCCGGTGCCGTAGAGCACCGAGGCCGGGCCCTTGACCACCTCGACGCGCTCGGCCAGACCCAGCGACATGAACGAGGCGATGGCGCCCTGCGGCTGGGCCGAGTTCAGGCGCATGCCATCCACCAGCAGCACCACGCTTTCCCGCTTCAGGCCGCGGATCACCGGGTTCTGGCCCTGCGCGCCGTCGCTGTTGACCGCCAGGCCGGGCTCGCCGCGCAGCGCCGCGCCGACGTTCTGGGCGTTGCGGCGCAGCAGTTCGTCGCGGTCGAGCACGGTGGTGGCGATCGGCGTTTCGAGCACCTCGGCGGCGTAGCCCTTGGCGGTGACGGTGATCGGGGCCAACGCTGCGGGTTCGGCCGCGTGGGCGACCGGATGGGCGCACAGCAGCACGATGGGCAGAAGCGTTGGGGCAAGGGTGGGAACCAGTGCAGGAACCGGGGCAGGGGAGGGCGGGGCGATACGCATCAGTCGAACCTTTCTGTCGAGATCGGCTTGGCTGGCGTCGGGCTGGCTGGCCGGGGAAACATGAACCGCCCCGGACGGGGCGGCTGTGGACTGCCCCGATTCTACGAAGAAATGAGAATGATTGCTATTGATGCAAATCAACCCTCCAGCCCGTCCGGGCGGGGGCGCAACTGCAAAACGCGATCGCCCTGCATGTCGGCATGTTCACGAAACGCGCCCCGCTCAAGGTGGACTGGGAATAAAAGTCGGCCCTGGCGGGACGGCGGCCGGGTTATCCGCCCTGCCGCAGCTATTCTCCTGCCCGCTCCAGAACGGCGTCGATGACATCGTTGCCGATGAAATAACCGTTCGCGCGCATCTCGTTCAGGATGGGAGCCGCAAAAGAAATCAGCCCTTGCCGTTTTGCCAGACCGACCACCGCCGCCACGCCCATGACGGCGAAGCCGCGCGCCTTCGCTTCGGCACGTCCCGCCCGATCATCCATGATCAGCAGGGGAGACGGATGCCCTTGCGCCAACAGCATGGCGCTGGCCTCGCCCTCATCCACGCCCGGATAGCGGGGCTGCCATGGCGCCAGGTCGATGGCGTGGCAGCGCAGCCAACCGGATTGCAGCGCATCGGCGATGGCGGCCTGGCCGGAGAAGCTGCCGCCATCGAGCACTTCGGCGCGAATCTGCCCGGTGATATCCGCCGCGCCGAACAAGTCACGCAGCAGATGCAATCGTCCTGCGCGAGAGAGCGCGATCAACGGCCCTGCGTCGGCGATGACGATGTGCGTCAACTCTGCGCCGCCAGCCACCGAGCGCCGGTTTCGATTTCCTGCGCGGCATCGGCGGGCGTGCCGCCATACAGTGGAATGCCCAGGTCGGAAAGCAGGCCCAGCATGTCGGCCAGCGGCACCTGCGCCACCTTGGCCGCGGTCGCCGCCGATATGTCGCCGCTGCGGAACAGGGATACGGCCAGGGCGCTGCGTACCTGCGGCAGTGCCGCGATACCCAGTTGCTCGATGCCGACCAGCACGGCATCCGGGGTATCCCGGTTCAACACCACGACAGGGCCGTTCTTGGCCTCGCGCAAGGCCACCGATGGGTTGCTTTTAAGCTGGCGGACGTTGACGGCATGCATGCTCGTTCTCCCTATATGTAGGAACAATGCCACTATAGGCCGGATCGCTCCGGAACACCACAAGCCAGCGCGCGCTCCGCTGTCGGCCCTGGCGGGACGGCAAGCCCGCACACGCCCGTTCGATGCCCGGAATCAACCCTCCAGCCCGTCCGGGCGGGGGCGCAGGACGATGAGCGTCTTTCTGAGCGCCCAGGGCAGGAAGGCGGCGCACCACAGGAAAACCGCCAGGGCCGTGAGACCCAGCATCTGTGCGGGCCACAGGTCGGCCAGCAGGCGCACCGCGACGGCCGCCTGAAGCAGCCAGAAGAGGGTCCAGTCGAGCGTGTCGGCCATGATCGGACGGCCGCCGTGCCCGGCCGTCACGCGCGTCACCATGCCGAAGGCCAGGGTGCCGAAAAAACCCATCGTGAGGGCATGCAGGGGCGCCAGACCCAGCGCGGCCGACCCGCTGCCGAGCAGCTGCGCGGCCAGGTTCCAGGCATACAGCGCAAACGCGATGCCCAGCCAGAGCAGGCCGATGTGGATCGTCACCAGCAGGCGGTTCGCAAAGGCCGGAACGATGCCCCAGCGCCAGACGAGCAGGAAGAGGAGCGCTGCGCCGCCGGCATCCACCGCCACCCGCAGCACGCCGAACACCGGGCCGGAGATCAACACCGAGCCCAGCGGCAGCAGGCCGTGGGCGAGCACGATGCCCAGCAGGGCCGCCAGCAGCCAGGGAGGACGCCAGACCGCGAGCGTGGGCAGGGCGTTGCCGACGAAAAACGGGAAGAGCCGATGGGCCACGGTGACATACATCGGGACGAGGAAAAGCCAGACCGAGAGCATCGCCGCGCTGTGCACCCCGTTGGCCGACCAAGCCAGGACGCCCAGCGCGAACACCAGCTGGGCGAGCACCCCGAACGAGAAGAAGACCAGCACCAGATGGGGGTGCAGGCGGTCGGGAAAGCGGCTGGCGCGCACCAGGGCCCCGAAGCGCACCAGGAGGGGAAGCCAGCCGGCGGCCATGAGCAGGGCCCCCGCCGCCACGGCCGTGGCGTCGACCTGCGCGCCCGCCAGGGCGAGGAGGAAGCCCGCCAGGGCCAGCAAGGCGGGAACGAAGAGGACGCGCGCCGAGGGCGGCTCGACATGCAGCCATTTCGGGCCGGCGGTGAACAGGAAGCCGAACATGAAGAAGGGCAGGAAGCCGTTGGTCATCGTCCAGGCGTGCATCCAGGAAGGCGAGACGGCCATCGGCAGCGCCACGCCGACATTGCGGGCCGCCAGATGGCCGAGCCACCACAGGGAGGAGAGCGCCAGGGCGATCATCCCGAAGCCGAAAAACAGGCGGTGCGGAGCGGCCAGCAGCCAGCGCAGGGATGTGCCGTCCCCGCCGGGGGCGCGGCTCGGCTCGACGGGTTCAAGCGGAATCATGACATGCGGGCGGGCAGGAAAGGTATATGGCTGCATCCTAACAGGGGGAAGGAAGCGGCCGCGTTGACCGGAATCAACCGCCGCGCCGCGCGCCGCAAGGCTTGCGCAACAGCCTACCGTTCGGGCACATAGACCATCGAGCCGTCCTTCATGCGGTAGGCGATACCGGCCTTGACGCCCTCGCCCTGGCCGATCTCGCCGCTGGCCTTGTAATGCTCGAGCGTCTCGCCCTGCTTGACGAGGATCTCCATGGTCGGCTTGCCGGCGTCGGTGATGATCGTCACGTCCTTGCGGGTGAACGGGTCCAGCAAGGGGTTCTGCGCCACGGCGATGAGCAGGGCGGCGATGATGACGAGAAAGATGTCGATGAGGTTCACCACCGACAGGATGGGATCGTCCGATTCCGGTTCGTGCAGGAATTTCATTGTGCCTCCGCGCCGCTCGGGTTGGAGCGCGCCGCCAGCCAGGCCAGCTCCTCGGCCAGCCAGCGGCGGCGCACCGAGACGATCCAGTAGGTGATCGAAGCCGCGACCAGGGCCAGAATCACGGCGGCGAAGGCGATCATCAGGTTTTCCGACACCTGCGCCAGATTGCCGTCGGAGAGGCCCTTGAGGGCCGGCCCCATCGGAATCATGGTCGCCACCAGGCCCAGCATCGGCGCCACGCGGGTGGCGATGCGCGGCAGCTCCAGCAGCTTGTGCGCCATCACGTCCAGGTCGTCGGCCTTCGCCTGCGGATTGCTTTGCGCCCAGGCGACCAGGGCATAGCCGCGCGATCCGTCGCGCGACGGCGGGGTTTGCCGCCGCTGCCACCACTGCACGATGAAGGCGCCGAGCGCGTAGAAGGCATACAGGAACAGCAAGGCGATGACGACGAGGGTCGGGATCAGGAAGATCTGGCTGATCTGGTACATCAGGGTTTCTAGGGCGATGCTCATGGTGCGCGACTCCTGCGGGTTGAAAAACGGAATGCGGGCAGGCGCCCGGACTGGCGCAGGGCGCCGGCGGCGCCGACGGCGCAGAGGAGCGCCAGCACGACCGTCAGCAGGGCGGTCGCGGGCGCGGCGGGCGCCACGGGGTCGAGCCTGACGCCGGCGATCTGCGGGGCTTGCGCGGCCAGCTTGCCGGGCGCGGGGGCGACGAAATCGAGGCCGTAGCCGGCGCCCTCGAGCTGCTCGACGAAGGGCAGCAGCTTCTCGCTCATGGGGCGGAAATCGTGACGGCGCATGGCGTCCTCGACCACCTCGACCAGTTCCTCGAGCGTTTGCGCGTCGGCGCGCCAATAACCTTTCCGGTTGGCTTCCAGCATGCGCTCGGCGATCTGCGCCAGGGCGCGCGGGTTCTTGTCCTCGAACCATGCGCGCGTGCCGAGTTTCAACTTGTCGCGCATATAGACGTCGTGGAATTCCTGCCACTGGTCGTCGCGCACGGCGGTGGGGTCGACGACCTGCCAGCCCCAGAAGTTCTCGACCGAGTCGAGCACGTTGAGCGTGCCGGAATAGCCCTGGTCGCGCTGCGCCGCCACCCATTGCGGATGGAACTGGCGCCCCTTGAGTTCCTTGGCCATGAAGCGCGCGGTCGGTTCCATGACCGGGTTGTCGGCATCGCGCAGGTTGGCGATCAGGCTGTCGGGCGACTTGCCGGACAGGGTGCGCACCGCCAGCGAGAGCGCGCCGAAATAGCCGAAGGGGTCGTCCGAGCCGAGCAGGCCGTAGAGGTTGGAGCTGCGCGAGAACAGCACGCCATCGGCGCCGGCGAGGTTTTTCGCATACAGATCGAGACCGGCCCGCTTGATGCCCCAATGCCGCTCGTCGGCGCCGAAATAGTAGCCCATCGTTTCGATGTGGCTGTCCGCCAGCCGCTCCTCCTTGTCCCAGGTGTCGGAAGCCCGCGCGCCGTCGGACACGCCGTCGCCATACTGCCCGGTGCGGCTGGAGAACACGCGCACGGCCGAGAGCGCTTCGGCTTCGGCCGCCGCCACGCCCTGGGCGGCAAGCGTCGCGCGCAGCGACAACACGTTGCGGCGCACGAAGTTGTCGCGCTCGTCCTGCGCCGCCACCTTCTCGACCGCTTGCGCCAGGCGCTTCATCGGGCCGGGGAAGCTGTCGCGATAGAGGCCGGTCGCCACGACCACCACATCGATGCGCGGCCGCTTGAGTTCGTCGGCCGGGATGAGATCGACATCGACGATGTCGTCGCGGCCGAAATTGCGTGCGTCGCGCATGCGCGGCAGGAAGGGCAGCTTTTCCTGGAGGCCGGCCGGCAGCCGTTCGGCGAGTGCGAGCAGACGGTCGCCGGTGACGGCCTGCGCCGCCGCCGCCGAGACGAACGCGGGCAGGAATCCGAGCCGGTCGCGGATCATCTCGGCGACATGGCGGTTCATCTCCCCGCCCTCGTTCCATACCGGCCGCACGCCCATCAGCGCCAGGATCTGCGCTTCCATGACGCCGAAATGACGCATGGTTTCCAGCGACCACAGGCTGAAGACGAGTTTCTCCGGGTAACGGCCGTGCCGCCTGCGGTAGTCCGCCAGCGTCTGCTCGGCCAGTTTCCTGCCGGTTTCCCACGCCGAGCGCGTCGGCACCTTGGCGGGGTCGAAGGCGTAGAGGTTGCGCCCCGTCGGCAGCAGGTCGGGATTGCGCACCACGTCGCCGCCGTAGCCGGTGGGGACGTAACGGCCTTGCAGACCGGCCAGCAGGCTGCCGATCTCGTCGCTCGCGCGGAACCTGGCGTAATGACCGCGTGCGGTTTCGAGATGGGCGCGCAGGCTGGCCGCCACGCCGTCCATCGGCTTGCCGTCGAGCACATGGGTCTCGATTAGTCGCGCCGCGTTCGAGGACTTGAAGGCCGTATGGTCGCGCGCCCCGACGGCTTCCGGCCCGTCGGCGGCGACGAGAAAATCCCGGCCCAGCATCAGCGCCAGCGTCGATACCAGGTGTTCGCGCTTGGGCAGCGCGCCCAGGGTGTGATTGCCCAGGGGCTGCGCCTGGTTCGACAGGCCCATCAGGAAGTCCTGCAGCTGCGCGATGAAGGCCTTGGGGTCGCGCCGGGCGCGGTTTTCGTCCCAGCCCATGTCGGCGAGCAGTTTGGTCTCGTTCGCCTTGGCGAGGATGGCGCGAAAGGTCGTCTCCTTGAGCGCCGCCACGCCCGCCAGCTCGTATTCGTTGATGAGGCGCGTCACCTCGGACAGTTCGTCGAAGGTGCCGGTGACGGCGAAGGGCGGCGTCAGGTGCGAGATCAGCACCGCGCGGCCGCGCCGCTTGGCCTGGATGCCCTCGGCCAGGTTGTCGGCGATGTAGGGGTAGAACACCGGCGTGGCGCCGACGACGAGGTAGGGGTCGTCGAACGCCGACAGGCCGCGTTCCTTGCCCGCCAGCCACTCCTGCGTGCCGTGGGTGCCCAGATGCACCAGCGCGTCGATGCCGACCCGGTCGCGCAGCCATTGGTAGGTGGCGAGATAGGCGTGGTTCGCCGGAATGTCGACGTCGTGGTAGAGCAGCGCATCGTCCTTGCCGTTTTCGCTTTCCGAGCGGCGCGGCTGCGGCAGCACGATGGTCTTGCCCAACGCCAGCCGGGGAATGACGAAGTGGCGTTCGCCCTTGTGCAGGATCGTCATGCGGCTCTTTTCGGGTACGCCCCATTGCGCCTCGATGCGTGCGCGCAGCTCGGCCGGCAGGCGGTCGTACCAGCGGCGGTAGGCCGCCACCGGGTAGAGTTCGGCGTAGCCTGCCTTTGCCAGTGCGCCGGCCTCGGCGGCGAGATTGTCGCTGTAGAAGGGCTTCAGCATTGCCCAGGCATCCTTCTCGAAGAATTCGGCCGCGCGCGGCGCAATGTCGTAGCCGTGCGCCTGCATCGCCCGCGTCAGCGCGGCCAGCGATTGCGGGATGTCGAGAAAGGCCGCGCCCAGATTCGAGACGCCCGGCGGATAGTTGTAGAAGAACACGGCGAGCTTCTTGTCGGCGTTGGGCAGACGGGCAAGCCGCGCCAGCCCGGCGGCCTTGGCGACCAGCGCGTCGAGCTGCGCCGGGATGACTTCCATGCGTTTCGTCTGCGCGTCCTGGGCGGCGACGATGAGCGGATCGGAAAAGCCGATGATTTCCGGCATGACGAGCGTCATCGGCATCTGCGTCGGGTGGATGCCGGCAGGGTCCTGGCGCCAGACCTCGGCGTTGCCGTCGCGATAGTGCAGCGCATGCAGGATCGGCACGCCGATGCGCGCTGCCTGGGCGCGCAGCTTCTCGGCATTCATGATCATCGCCTGATGGGTGACGATGAGCTGGGCGCGCGGCTTGCCGTCCTTCATCAGGAATTTCTCGCCCAGATAATCGGCGACGATGTCGGAGTAGTAGGGCAGCACCGCCAGCCCGCGCTTTTCCAGCGCACGGATCGTGGCATCCACGGGCGCGAGCGAATCGGCGGCGAGATGATTGCGGTGGAAGATCACCGCCGCCGTCGCCTGCCCTGGCCGCGCAGGACGCCACTCGAGATAGCTTTCCGTGTCCGCGAACACCAGATTCGGCGCATCCGGGTGATAGAGCGCCTCCGGCGGGAAGGCCAGCGGCGGCTCGATCTTGCCCGTCCCGCCCAGCAGCCGCACCCGCAGCAGGCGCGTCAGCCGGACGAAGTTTTCCTTGCCGCCGTGCTGGAGGTAGGGGTGGATCTCCTTCTCGATGCCGGCCGGCGCGTTCTGCGTCAACGGCGTGCCCGCCAGCCCGGCGGCGACCGCGATCAGGCCCGCATGGGCAGCCACCGCCGGGCCGTAATCGCCGGCCACCGGCGCCAGCGCTTCCGGGCCGGAGACGGCGTCGAAGATCACGATGCGGTATTGCGCGAACAGCGCATGCGAGGCCTCGGGCTTCACCTCGTCGGCGAAGCGGAAATCGACGGCGAAGCCCTCCTTTTCCGCCACGCGCGCGATGGCGGCATACTTGGCCTGCTGCGAGGGCTTGCCCATGACGGGGGAGAAGAACAGCACGCGCTCGGCGGCCTCGACGGCACCCGCGAGGAACAGGGTAGACACGAGACAAAGCAACGAAACGTCCATTCCGAACGCCACCATGGGAGGCAAGAAGCCCCTGCGGCGGTGCGGCGCGTTTCTCAAGCGACTCCCCGCTGCGAAATTGCGCTCACCACCGCCCCTCCAGCGATAACAACCAGCTGCGCTGGCCGGCATCGAGGCTGTCGAGTTGCCAGGTGTTGCCGCCATCCCACGCCGAGGCGTAGCGGCGCGTGTCGGCGCCGAGGATGTTCTGCAAGGCGAGGCGCAGATTGAGATTGGCATCGAGCCGGCGCACGAGATGCAGGTCGAGCAGGTCGCGCCGGCGCGTGTCGGCGGCCAGTTCGCCGGGCACGGCGGTCTGCACCGCGCCGTGGCGCTGCCAGTGCAGGCCCCAGGTGGATTGCCAGGCCGGCAGGCCGCCATCAAAGCCGAGCGAGAAGTTGTAACGCGGCAGCTCGCGCGGCTTGCGGCTCAGTCCGAGCCGCGCATCGGCAACCTCGCCGCGCGGCAGGGTGAGCTGCGCGCGCAGGCTGCCGTCCCTGGGCAGCGGCAGCAGGCCGTCGCCCTTGAGCTTGGCGGAGAGTTCCAGCCCCCAGTGGCGCGCCTCGCCTTGGTTGGCCGGGCGATCCACCCAGCGCGCGCCTTCCAGCGCGGTGCGGCGCTCGACGAAATCCTGCGTGCGGCGCAGATAGGCGTTCACGCCGAGCACGCCGCCGGCCAGGTGGCGTTCCAGCCCGGCCTCCAGATTGGTGATGCGCTCCGGTTTCAAGGCCGGGTTGCCGCCGCGATCCGGCTCCAGCGGCGTGTTGGCAGAGGCGCCGCGCGTAGCGACCGCCGTCAGTTCTTCCAGCCTGGGAAAGCGGATCGCGCCGGACAGCGAGCCGCGCGCCACCCAGCCGGCCGCGGGTTCCCAGCGCAGCGCGAATGCCGGATCGAGCGCGCCGTGGCGGCGGCTCCCGCCGTTCGTGTCGATCCGCATGGTTTCGCCGCGCAGTCCAAGGGTTGCCGTCAGGTCGGGACGCAGCGCCCATTCGTCCTGAACCCAGATCGTCCCTTGCCGCGCTTCGCCGTCGAAGCGCGACGCGCCGGCGACGGCGCCCGAGAACGCCTGCCGGTCTTCGCGCTCGTGCCGCGCGAAATCGACGCCGGCCGAGAGAAAATGCGCGCCATCCGCACCCAGCGGACGATCGATGCGCAAAGCCCCGGAAAACTCGCTGTCTGCGCGGCGCTCCGCCTCCGTCCAGGCGGTGAGCGCGCCCAGATGGTCGCGCGCACTGCGGTTGCGGTCGGCATGGCGACGCCCCGCCATGACGGCGGCGCGGCCCGAGAGCTTGTTGTCCCCGCGCCGCAGCTCGCCCTCGGCGCGCAGCCGGGCGATGCGGATGCCGTTGTCCTCGCGGTCGATGCGCGTCGCGCCGTCGGCACGCAGCATGTCCGTCGGCCGCTCGCCGTCGTTGTGGTAGTAGCTCGGCCACAGGGTCAGACTGTCCGCCCCGTGCCGCCAGGCCAGGCGGGGCGAGAGCACCAGCTCGTCCATGCGGTAATGGCCGCGCTCGGATTCGCGCTGCCCCGCCCCGCCGCCGGCGCCGGCGAAACGTTCCAGGCTGCGATCCACCGGCATGGCGTGATGGTTGAGCGAGACCGGCAGCAGCCAGGAGAAGCCGCCCGCGCCGCCGCCGCGGCCGAAGCTGGTCTGCGCGTTGGTTTCCGGCCCGCGCTGGCCGGCGGCCAGCTTGAGGGTGGTGGAGGCGCGCGCGACCGGACGGCGCATCACCAGATTCACCGTCACCGCCGCCGCGCCGCCGAACTCGGCCGAACCGCCGCGCAGGATCTCGATGCGTTCCAGTTCGCCGGAGGGCAGGCGCCCGACCTGAGTCAGCGCGAAGCGCGCGTTGGCCGTCGGCCGCTCGCCATTCACCAGGAATTGCACCGCATCGCGGCTCATGCCGCGCGCGCGCGCCGCCATGCCGCCATCGGCGCCGTGCTCGCCGGCATCGAGGCCCGGCAGCTTGCGGATCACCTCGCCCACCGTCAGGCCGCCGAGCGCCTCGATCTCCTTGCGGTCGATCACGGTTTTCTGCGACACCGCCTCGCGCTGCTCGGCAAGCGCGTCGGTGGTCGCCGTAACGGTGACTTCCTTCAGTTGGGCGGGCGCCGGATCGGCGGCGAAGGCGGGCGCAGATGCAGCCAACAGGACAAAAATGACCGCGCCATACCGGAGATTTAATCTGTAAGACATACACATGCGGATACACACTCACTCACTTACAGTTGGGAGAATTGAAATGGCCACAGCGAGCAGTCGCGTCTTCATGAATGGCAACAGCCAGGCCGCGCGCATCGCCGGACTGCGGCTGGAAAACTGGGTGTAGCGGGGAGCGCATCACCCGCCAACCGTCCCGCCGGTCAGCAGTCCGGCCAGCGCAACGACGAACAGAAAGAAACCGCCGACGAATGTCAGCACGAGGATGGTCAGCATGCCGGCCAGTAGCAGATCGTCGTTCGCCGCGCAGCGCGCGCGCCAGCCGCCGCGCATCACTGCACCCGATAGCCGACGCCGCGCCAGAGGCCGTCGGCCTCGCGCCGCAGGATCACCGATTCGACCGTCTTCTCCTTGCCGCTGAAGGCCGTGTCGTAGTTGATGACGACATACTGGCCGTCCGGCGCGCCCGGCAGCTTGACGGAAAAGGTGACCGAGGTGGGCGTGCGCCGGTTGACCGTGCCGAAGGCGGCGATCGGCCTCAGGGCCTTTTCCCAATCGGATTTCGGCACCGTCGATCGCATCAGCTCGCTGGAGGATTCCCAGGCGGCATCCGGATCGCGGTTGTCGATGGGCACCAGCCAGGCGCGGGCGTGCCGGTCGATGTCGGCCTCGATACGCAGATCGGTCGCCAGAGTGCTGCCGGAGAAAAACAGGAGGGCAGCCAGGACATGAATTTTCGGGCTCATCGGATACCTCCAGGCAGGCGCAACCCGCCAATCCTCCTGCCCTGCCGCCAGCCGCCGGCGGCCATCACCAGGGCCAGTCCGAGCAGCACGGCGAGCGCCAGCGAGGGCGCGGCGACCGGCGGCGCCACCTTGTCCAGGCGCATGCCCTGGATCGGGGGCGGCGGCGCGGGTTCCGCTGCGGCCTCCGCGGCGGGCGGCTCGAAAGTCGGCGCGGGCGGGACGGCGGCCCCCAGGCCATAGCCAGCGAGGCCAACGAATTTCTCGAAGGCGGCGTTGTCGCTTTTCACGTCGAAGCGCCGCGCCAGCTCGCGGTAACGCGCCTTCAGTTCGGCCACCACTTTCGGGTCGGCCTGCCAGTAGTCCTGGCGCGCGGCTTCGAGTATGCGTTCGATGGTCTGCGCCAGGGCGTGCGGGTTGTGGCGCTCGAACCATTGCTTGAGACCGAGCCGGTGCTTGTCCTTCACATAGACGTCGACGAATTCCTGCCACTGGTCGTCGCGCACCACCTCGCGCGCGGTGGCCGTCCAGCCCCAGAAGTTGTTCATGCTGTCGACCACCTGCAAGGTGCCGGCATAGCCTTCCTTGAGCAGCCCCTTGATGTAGCCGGGATGGAAGTTGCGCGTCGCCAGCTCCCGCGCCAGAAACGGCGCCGCGCCCTCGATGCGGCCCTGCTGTCCGCGCAGGTTGGAGATGTAGAGATCGGGCGGCTTGCCGTCCAGATAGCGCACCGCCAGGCCGATGCCGCCCAGATACTGGAAGGGGTCGTCGGTGGTGAGCATGCCGTAGGTGTTGGAGGTGCGCGACAGCACCGCGCCTTCGGTGCCCTTGAGGTGGGCGGCGTAGAGGTTGAGCGCCCGGCCGCCCATCAGCTCGTCGCCGCGCTTGCCCCAGTCGGCCTCCTCCGGGCCGTAGGCGTATTGCATGCGCGCCAGATACAACTGCGCGAGCTTGCGGTCGCCCTCACGCTTGCCTTTCCAGGTGTCGGTGGCGAGCGTGGCATCGTCCAGCCCGGTGCCGTAGCGCCCGGTCTCGGACGAGAACAGGCGGGTCTGGCCGGCGCGTTTGGCCGCCGCCGCGCTCATGCCCTGCTGTTCGAGCTCGGCGGCGATGCGCCGGCTGTTGGCGGCCACCGGGTTGTCGGCCTCCGTCGCTTCCGCCGCCAGCTGCACGGCGCGCGCGAGCTGGCGCATGGCGTTGGGAAAGTGATCGCGGTAGAGCCCGGTGGCGGAGAGCACGACATCCACGCGCGCCCGGCCGAGCGCCTCGCGCGGCACCAGCCTGACGCCGGTGACGCGGCCGCCGGCGTCCCACTCCGGCTCGACGCCCATCAGCCACAGCGCCTGCGCTTCCAGCAGGCCCTGATGGCGCATGGTCTCCACCGACCACAGCGAGAAGGTGAGCTTTTGCGGCTGCGCGCCGTTGCGTTTCCGGTGCTCGGCGAGCAGCTGCTCGGCGGCCGCCTTGCCGGCCTCCCAGGCGGCCCGGGTGGGCACGCGCGAGGGGTCGAAGCCGTAGAGGTTGCGCCCGGTCGGGTAGGCGTCCGGGTTCTTGATCGGATCGCCGCCGTAGGAAGTCGGGATATAGCGGCCGGCCAGCCCGGCCAGCAGGGCGGGCAGCTCGTTGCCGGCGCCGATGTCGGCGTACCATCGCTGCGCCTTGTCGATCCGTTCGCGCAGTGCGGCGGGCAGTCGGTCGGCGGGGGCGCCTTCGATCAGGTGCGCGCGCAGCAGCCGGTAGGGGATGGATTCGGTCATCCGCTCGTAGTCGCCGACCAGGGTCTCGTCCAGCTCGGCGGCGGCGATGCCGGCGTGCCGCGCCGCGGCCTGCCAGAAATCGCGCCCCAGCATCAGCATCACGGTGGCCAGGCGGTGGCGCTCGTCGGGCGCGCGCCCCAGCGTGTGCAGGCCGAGCGGCTGCGCGGTCTCGGCCAGCTCGTGCAGGTGGTCGTGCAAGGCGACGATGAAATCGGCAAACTCGGCGCTGGCGCGCTCGCTGGTCCAGCCCATGTCGCGCTCGATGCGTTCCTGCTTCACGGCGGCGAGCAGGCCGGCCTTGATCTTCTCCTTCACCGCGCCCTCGTCCTGCGCCTTCCAGTCGTGCAGCTGGTCGTGGATGCGGGTGAGCGCCGCGTGCAGGCCGGCCGGCTGGAAGGGCGGCGTCTGGTGGCTGACGATGGTCGCCCGTCCGCGCCGCTTGGCCTGGAGCGCCTCGCCGATGTTGTCGGCGATGTAGGGGTAGACCACCGGCACATCGCCCACCGCCAGCATGGGATAGTCGTAGACGGACAGGCCGCGTTCCTTGCCCGGCAGCCATTCCTGGGAACCGTGGGTGCCGAAATGGACGATGGCGTCGCTGGCGAAGCGCTCCCGCGTCCACAGATACGCGGCCAGGTAAAAGTGCGAGGGCGGCGACTTGGTGGAGTGATACAGGGCGCGCTCCCGCTCCTGCCAGGGTTCGCCGCGCGGCGGCTGCGGCAGGATCGCGATATGGCCGATGCGGTGGCGCGGAATGACGAAAAACCACTCGCCGTTGCGCCGTAGCGCCATCGCCGACTTCTCCGGCGGGCCGAAGTGCTGCTCCAGCTCGCGCTGCACCGTCTCCGGCAGGCCGGCGAGCCAGGCCCGGTAGACCCGCATCGGCAACAGCTCGGCCAGACCCGAGGCGAGCAGCGCGTCGAGCCGCCCTGCGCGGTAGAAGGGGGAGAGCAGCTGCTGCAGGATGCCGATCAGCTCCAGCTCCTGCGGCGTCTCGGTGGCGTAGCCGGCGGCCTTCATCGCCGCCAGGGTGTGTTCGAGACTTCTCGGCACGTTCATGAACGAGGCCGAGATGTTCTTCTCGCCGGGCGGATAGTTCCACACCATCACCGCCACCTTCTTGTCGGCGTTGGCCTTGCGCTGCAAGGCGACCAGATTCATCGCCTTGGCCACCACCGCCGCCGCCTGCGGCGCGATGGGGACGATGCGCTCGTCCCCCTTGCGCACCGCGGCGGCGATCTGGATATCGGTGACGCCGGCATATTCCGCCTGGGCCAGGAAGAAGGGCACGTCCATCAGCTGCACGCCCTGGGGATCGGCCGCCCAGTCCGCCGCATCGCCGCGGCGATAGGGCATGGCCTGGATGACCGGAATGCCCAGGGCCTCGAACGCCTTGCGCCGCCCTTCGGGGTTGACCATGATCTGGGTGTTGATCAGGACCTGAGCCAGCGGCTTGCCCTGGGGGGCGAGCAAGGCGGACAGCTCCGGGCCATCGACCATCGGCGCATAGACCGGCAGAGGCACGGCACCAGCCGCCTCGATGCGGGCGACCAGGTCGTCGATGAAATCGGTGAGCATCGAGGCGATGTGCTGCTGGTGCAGGGCCAGCGCGACCACCGGCGCGCCGGGCGGCGGCTGTTTCCACGCCAGGTAGGCGGCGCTGTCGGCGAACACCAGCCCGGGCGCGCCCGGGTGATAAATGGCGGACTTGGGAAACACCACGGGGGCGGCAATCCCGTCGGTCGGGCGGCCGCCGAGATGGGCCGCCAGGCTGGCGAAGAATCCTTCCATGTTCGCCCGCCCGCCGCTGTTGTAGTAGGCCACCAGCCGCTGCGCGAGGGCGTCGGGCAGGCCCGCCCAGGCCGGCCGGGCATCGTGCAGCCAGACATGCGGCGCCTTCAGCTCCGGCAGGGCGCGCGCCAGCCGCCCCTGCACGTCTTCGATGTGGTAGGTGTCGAAGAACACCAGGTCGTGGCCGCGAAACAGCCCGCCATCCACGTTGGCCGGCAGCCGACCGACATAGCGCACCTCCACCGCGATGCCGTGCGGCCGGGCGATCTCGGCCAGATGACGGAACTTGCCCGGCGGCACGTTGCCGGTGGCGACGAACAGCACGCTGGCGGCGTGGGCGGCCAGGCTCGCGCAGGCCAGCAGCGCGGCCAGCAACAGTTGGCGCAGGCGCATCAGAACTCGGCGCGCAGGCTGGCGGACAGCGTACGGCCGCGTTCGGCGTAGCTGAAGTTGGGCGACTCTTCCGCGAGCCGCACGTTCGTCAGGTTGTCGATGCCGACGCGCGCCGTCAGCGCCTTGCCGAACTGCCGGGCGACGCTGGCGTTCCACAGGCTGTAGGCCGGCAGGCGGGCGTCGGTCGTCGTCGTCGCGGCGACGAGCTGGCTGCCGATGTATTCGACGCCGAGACGGGCGCTCCAGCCGTTGCCGCCCTTCCAGTCGAGCCGCGAGGCGGCGCTGGTGCGCGGGCGCGAATACATTTCCTTGTCCTTCACCTTGTCGCGCGTCCTGAGCAGGGTCAGGTCGGTCTGCCACGACAGTGCGGGATTCAGGTTCCAGGAGAAGCCGGTTTCCAGTCCGGTGACCTCGGCCTTGTCCAGATTCACGTAACGAAAGTGCCGACGGTTGGTCGGCGGCGGATCGGTTTGGAACAGGAAGAAGGAAATCAGATCCTCGATCTTGGTATGGAACAGGGTGGCGCGCAGGTTGAGCGGGCCGCGCTGCCAGTCGGCGCCGATCTCGACCGAGTCGGACTTCTCCGGCTTGACGTTGGCATTGCCGTAGAAGGAGTGCGGCCCGGCGGTGCCGACATAGACCGGCGAGACCTGCTTGAGCGTGGGCGCCTTGAAGGCGTGGCCATAGCCGCCCTTGACGATCAGCGCGGGGGTCGCCTCCCAGACCAGGTAGGCGCGCGGACTCCATTCGGTGCCGAAGAATTCGTGGTTGTCGGCGCGCAGGCCGGCGGTGAGCGCCAGCTGCTTGCCGAGCGGCAGCTCGTCCTGGATGAACAGCGCCTGGTGGGTCGCATCGTCCTTGCCGTTGGCGAGATGCGGATGGATCATGGTCTCGGTGCGGTATTCGCCGCCGAAGGTGAGGCGATGGCTGCCGATCCGGGTGGTGGCCAGCGCGTCGTAGGCGACGTCGCGGAAGTTCTGCGGCGTGGTCGGCGCCACGTTGTTGGTGCGCACGTTTTTGACGTCGAACTCGCTGCGATAGGCGTTGGCCTGGGCGCGCCAGCCGGCGAATTCGCCGCGCCAGGCAAGATAGCCGTGGGAGCGCTCGAGATCGTAGCGGTCCCGGTAGGGGCGGGCCGGCGGGGGCGTAGTCCGCACATCGTCGCGCCAGCGCTCTTCCTGGCCGTCGATCCAGCCGGCTTCGAGGGTTTGCCCCGGTGCAAGCTTGAGGCGCCCGCTTGCCCCGACGGTCTGCGTCTTGCGGCCTTCCAGTTCGGAGAAGCGCGGGTCTTCCTTGCGCGGCACGGCGCCGAGGCGAGAGGTTTCCCCGGTCAGGCGCAGGCCGAAGGACTCGCCCACCGGCCCCGCCGCGAACAGGCTGGCGCCGGCGCGGCCGCCGCCATCGCCATCGAGCAGCTCGGCGCCGGTTACCCCGAAAGAACCGATCCAGCGATCCTTGGGCTGGCGCGTGATGAGGTTGACCACGCCGCCGAGCGCCTCCGAGCCATACAGCGTGGACATCGGGCCGCGGATCACCTCGATGCGCTCGATGGCCGACATCGGCAACCAGCCATACTGATAATCCGAGTGGCCGACCACGTCGTCGGTGGGCGTGATGCGCCGGCCGTCGATCAGGTTGAGCACATGCTTGCCTTCGAGGCCGCGCATGGACAGGGTCTTGCGGCCGCTGAGACCGCGCCCCATCAGGGTGACGCCCGGCGTGCCGCGCACGGCATCGAACAGGTCGATGGGGTTGCGCGTCTCGATTTCCGCGCGCGTGATGACGGTAACCGAAGCGGGCGCGGTGCGCGCTTCGTGTTCCGACTGGGTGGCCGAGACCACCACTTCCTTGAGCTTGGTTTCCGCCTGCGCCGTGCCGATACAGGCGATCAGGACGGCCAGCCCGCGCAGGGGCAGGGCGATTGTGCTGCGACGGTTCGCGGGCTTGCTGCGCGACATGTGCCACCTCCATGAACGATACGACGGGGATTCATGGCTGGCTGCCTGAGGCGGATGCCTGTCGGTGGCTGGCTGGGATAGGAAACCGGGGAAACCGGACGGACGGGGGCGACCTGGCGGCCTGCCCCCCATCGACATCTAACATCTGATAATGATAACGATTCCTATATGTGCGTCAAGGGGGCTTTCCCCGGGCCTTTTCCGGCGCATCCCGCCGCCGCCACGGCGCACAGCACGAGGGCGAGCACGATGGCCGCGCCCGAGGGCAGGTCGAAGAGCGCCGAGGCCAGCAGGCCCAGCGCGTAACCCGCCGCGCCCAGGCCGTAGCTCAAGGGCAGCCGGCCGCGCGGGAAGGCGGCCACGGCGAGCGCCGGCACGATCAGGCTGGCGAACACCAGATACACGCCCACCACCTGCACCGAGGCGGTAATGGCGACGGCGAACAGCAAATAGAAGCCCAGGGGGGAGTCCTTGAGCTTGAGGCCGAACCAGGCGGCAAGCACCGCCGCCGTGACCAGGCCGAGCGGAATCAGGTCCGCCCAGGTGGTCCACAGGATCTGGCCCACCAGCAGATCCTTCAGGTGTTCGCCGGCATGGGGGTCCTTGGCCATGATCAGGATGGCCGCGCAGGCGGCGGCGACGAAGGCCACGCCGATGACGGCCTCCTGCCGCTCGGGGTTGCGTTTTTCCCGCCAGTGCAGCAGGAGGGCGCCGGCGAGCGCCGCCGCCACCGCCGCGGCCTGCGCCTGCCAGCCGTGGGCCTCCATGTCCAGGAACATGTGCGCGGCGACGATCCCCAGGCCGGCGATCTGGGCGATGGCCAGGTCGATGAAGATGATGCCGCGCCGCAGCACCTCCGTGCCCAGCGGCACATGGGTGGCGAGCACCAGCAGCCCCGCCGCGAATGCGGGCAGCAGGATGCCCGCCTCCAGTCCCTCTACCATCGTCATTGCGCACCCGCCTTGAGGCGCGCGAGCGTCTCGTCGAACAGGGAGAAGAGGTCGCGCGCCGCGGGCGCGCCGCCCACGGTGAAGGGCAGTTCCACCGCCTTCATGCCCGTGCGCTGCGCGATCCACTCGCTCGGCTTGGGCGACTGGTAGGCGGCGCGCAGCACCATCTGCGCCGGCTGGGCCTTGAGCTTGTCGAGCATCTGCGCAAGGTGGGCCGCCGAGGGGTCGATGCCCGGCTTGGGTTCCAGGTCGGCGACCACCCTCAGTCCCAGCCACTGGGCGAGATAGGACCAGTTCTTGTGGTGCACCACGACCGGCGTCCCGCGCAGCCCGGCGGCTTCTTTCTCCCAGCGGCCGATCGCCGCCTGCATGCGCGCGGCGAAGTCGGCGCGCCGGGCCTCGTAATGCGCGGCGTTGGCCGGGTCGAGCTCGGCCAGGCGTTTCGCCAGCGCATCGGCCACCTTGACCAGGTTGCGCGGGTCGAGGTGGAAGTGCGGGTTGCCGGCGGCATGCACGTCGCCCATCGCCCGGTCGAGCACGGCGGGCTTCTCGATCAGGGCGACGAAGGCGGCGGCCTCGAAGTGGCCGGGCTGTCCGGCCTGGATTTTCGCGTTGCCGGATTCGCGCTGCAACAGGGGCAGCCAGCCGATCTCGAGGTCGGCGCCGGTGCACACCAGCAGGTCGGCGGCGCGGGCGCGGGCGATCAGGCTGGGGCGCGCCTCGATGCGGTGCGGGTCCTGCATGGCGGTGGTGGCGGAGCTGACCTTCGCCCGCTCGCCGGCGATCTCGTGCACGAGGGACGCCCATTCCGGCTCGCAGGCGAGCACGTTGAGCGCGGCCTGCGCGGGCACTGCGACCACCGCGGCGGCCAGCGCCGCCACGGTCGTCAAAAAGGCAATCAGTCGCTTCATGTCGATTCTCCCGTGTCAGAACTTGTGGGCGCCGTGCGGGCCCAGGCTGTGGATGTATTGCAGCGTGACCTGGTTGTCGGTCAACCCCTGTTTGCCCCTGTCGCGCGCCAGCTGCAGACGGAAGCGGGAGAACTCGCTGGGGTTGTAGTCCACCATGAAGGTGTGGCGGTCGGGGGTGTGGTCAGGCCTGGAGAAGATGCCCGCATAGCCCGCGCCGAAGTCGAGGGTGCCCACGTTCAGGCGGTCGTAGCGGTAACCCGCGCGCCAGCGCGGCATGAACTGGTAGACGCCCTGGGCATACCAGCCGGACTGGCGCGCCCGATAGCCGTCGGTCAGTCCCGTGCAGGCGCCGCCGTCCTTCGTGTTGTCCACACAGGCGAGACTGCCCGATTCGTTGCGCTTGAGGTATTCGCCCTGGAACTTGAAGTTCCGGTACTTGGCATTGCCGCCGGGCGCCCACTTCCAGACGAAATCGGCGATCCAGTATTTGCTCGTGCCGGAGAACAGGGTTTCCGCTTCGACACCGGCGGCGTCGTCCCAATGCCCCTTGCGGCCGCCGGCCCTGGCGCGCAGCCAGGACAGTCCGGCGCGCCACGAATGACTGTCGCCCACATCGTCGCCGAGGTGGGCGAACAGGGCGTGACTGCCGAGGCGGTTGCGGTCGCCCCAGTCGGCGCCCTGACCGAGCTCCGCGCCGAATTGCAGGAACAGCGGCGTCGGCGCCAGCCATCTGAGCTGCACGCCGTCCTGGAGGTAGTGCTCGCCCAGCATGGCGGCATAGGCCAGGTTCTGGTTGGCGAAGTCCCAGGCATGGGGATGCCGCTCGTTGGCATAGCCGATGCCGGAAAGGTAGCGTCCCAGCTTGGCCGTGAAGCCGTGACCCAGGGCGGTGGTCTGCACCCAGGCTTCCTCGGTTTCGATCTCCCCGCCGGCCACGGTGAAGTTGGCGAAGCCGCGGAAATACGGGTCGATCGAGGCGCCCAGGGTCAGCTCGCTGGCATCGAGCGAGAATCCCTTGCCGCCGCCGTGGTCATGGCCTGCGGGGAGGAAGCCGGTGATATGGCCGTCCCCCTTCGCGTTGTGATAGCGCCCCTGCAGGATGAGCGAGATTTCCGGGTTGAAGGCGGACTGGCTCGCCGGGGTGCGTGCGGCCTCTCCCGCGATGCGTTCGGCGGAGCGGGCCTGGCCTTCGGTCTTGGCGAGGCGCGTTTCCATCTCCTTCAGGCGCGTCTCGTAACTTTCCTGCAGGGCTCTGAGCTTCTGTTCGAATTCGGCGCGCAGTTTTTCCACGTCCGGGTTGGCCAGCGCCGGTGGCGCAGCCAGGGCCGCCGCCAGGGCGGCGGCGATGAGCTTGGGTCGTTGCATGTCCTGTGTCCTCGATGTCAAAGAAGAACGCGCCGCGCCCGCCTGGTGCCAGGCGGGCGCGGCTGCCGGAGGGGATCAGGACAGGACGGGAGGCCCCTGGGCCTGGTAAGCGTGGCGCGGGGGAAAGGGAACGGGCAGCGGGAAGAGGGCGGGCGAGAACGCCGCCGCGCGAACCGCGGCAAGCGGCGGCGGGGCGGCGGCGGGCGCGGCGGCGCCCTGCGACGCATAGGCCGCACACCACTCGCAGACCGCTTCGGGCATGCCGTGGTGATCGGCATCCCCCAGGTGGTCGAGGGCATGAATCCCCGCGCCCGCCTGTGCGACCGGCAGCAGCAGCGCGAGGGTCAGGACGCGAAGGGCGGAGAGCACGCGCGCCAGCAGGCTGCAGGGGAGGGTTCGCATTTCACAGGCGGCAGAGCGGGATTGGAAACCTGAGGAACCGGACGGACGGGGGCGACCTGGCGGCCTGCCCCCGTCGACGTATGATAACGATTCCTGTATGCGCGTCAAGGGGCCTAACGTGAGACACCTCACGTGCTGACCGCTATTGCCCACGTTTCATCCATCGGCGGGCGGCCGAATGCGGCGCTGCGCCGGCGGTCAACCCCGTGCCGCGCTACTGTCGCACCGGTTCGGTGACGAAACCAAGCCTGGTGAGGCCGTGGCGCGCGGCGGCGGACATCAGTTGCGCCACATTCTCGTAGGGGGTGGCGGCCTCGGCGCGCAGGTGCAGTTCCGGCTGCGGCTGGCGCGCGGCGGCATCCGCCAGGCGTGTCTGTAACGCGTGGGCGTCCACCGCCTCGCCGTTCCAGAACACCTGGCCGGCCGCGTCGATGGCGAGCTGGACGTTGTCCGGCTGGGTGAGGTTGGGGGCCGAGCTGGCCTTGGGCAGATCGATCTTCACCGCGTGGGTCAACAGCGGCGCGGTGACGATGAAGATGATGAGCAGGACGAGCATGACGTCGATCAGCGGGATCATGTTGATCTCTGCGATGTCGCTGCCGGCGTCGCCCTCCGACAAGGTGCCGAAAGCCATGACAGCCTCCCTCAGGCGGACTGCGCGGCCACGCGCGCGAGGATGCGTTCGGAGGTGGCGCGCACCGACTCGGCGGCCGGGGTGGTCTTGAGCCCGGTGGCGAGGAAGGTGAACACGTCGTGGGCGAAGGAATCGAGCTCGGCGAGCAGATTGCGGTGGGCGCGCGCGAAGGCGTTGTGGGCAATCACGGCCGGAATCGCCACCGCCAGGCCCAGGGCGGTCATGATGAGCGCCTCGCCGACCGGGCCGGCCACCTTGTCGAGGGTGCCCTGGCCGCTCATGCCGATGGCGATCAGCGCGCGGTAGATGCCCCAGACGGTGCCGAACAGGCCGACGAAGGGCGCGGACGAGGCGACCGTGGCGAGGAAGGTCTGGCCGTATTCCATGCGCGCCCGATCCTGGGCGATGGCGCGGCGCAGGGCGCGCGTCAGGAATGCGTCGGGCGTGCCGGTCTCGATCAGCGCGCCGCTCGCCTGCTGGCCGGCGCGATGCTGCTCCACCGCGGTGAAGCCGTGATGGACGAGATGGGAAAAGGCATCGGTCACGCCGGCCTCGCGCAGGCGGCGCGCCACCGCATCGAGGCTGGGCGCCTGCCAGAAGAACGCCAGGAAGGCCGCGCCGCGTTGCTGCGCGCGCCGCAATTGCACGAACTTGGCGACGATCAGGTACCAGGAGCCGATCGACATGACGAGCAGCACGACGAGGACGAAATGGCCGACGGCGTCGGCCTGGGCGATGAAGTGGGCGAAACCGGGGGTGTTGTCCATGAGATCAACCTTGCAGTGAAAAAACGATGGGAACCAGCACCGCGGCGGCCACGGACGCCTCGCCCTGGCGCGCCGGCACGAAACGCCAGCGACTCACGGCCTCCAGCGCGGCCTGATCGAGGCGCGCCGAACCGCTGGAGGCGTGCAGCCGCACATAGGTGGGCAGACCCTCCGCGCTCACCATGACGCGCAGCACCACGCGGCCTTCCTCGCCCAGGCGGCGCGACAGCGGCGGGTAGGCCGGTTTGGGGTTGTCCAGATAGGCGGCGTCGAAACGCGGCGGCGTGGGCGGCGCCGGCGGTGGCGGCGCCACCGGGGCCGGCGCGGCGATGGGCGGCAAGGCGACCGGAACCTCGGGCGGCAGCGGCACGACGCTGTGCGCCTCGACCGGCGCATCGACCGGCAGGCTCACGAGCGGCGCGGTGTGCGGAAGCGGGCGCGGCGCCGGGCGCTTCTCCACCGGTTTCGGCTTGGGCGGGACGATCTTCGGCTCGGGTGGCAGGGGTGCGGGGGGCGCGATCAGGGCGACCTGAAGCACCGGCGCCGGTTCGGGCAGCCTGACCAGTTCCATCTGCATGAGCAGGTAGAAGACGACCCCGTGCAGCGTCGCCACTGCCGCCAGTCCGGCCGGGGAAAGGCGGGGCAGGGCGAATCCGTCCAGGGCGGGCGCAAACATTCAGGCAGCCGGGTGGCAGGTCCGGCACTGGTTGATTTCGATGGTGACGTGGTCGAGGCTGCGAATGGCCGTCAGGCGCGCGCGGTAGTCCTCGACGGGCAGCGGCCCGTGCGTGACCAGGGAAAGGATGCAGGCACGGCTTTGCGGGCCGATGCGCCAGACATGCAGGTCGGCGATCTCGTGATCGGGCAGGGCTGCGACGATGCGCCGGATGTGCGCGGCGACCTCGCCGTGGTCTTCGGCGTCGAGCAGCGCGCCGGCGCTGTCGCGCGCCAGGCCGACGGCCCAGCGGCCGACCAGGATGGCGCCGACGATGCCCATCAGCGGGTCGAGGAAGGCCCAGCCGAACAGCATGCCGCCGCCCAGCGCGACGAGGGCGAGCACCGAGGTGAGCGCGTCGGCCAGCACGTGCAGGAAGGCCGCGCGCTGGTTGTGATCGACATGCTCGCGGTCATGGTCGTGGTCGAGCAGCCAGGCCGAAACCAGGTTCACCGCGAGGCCGAAGGCGGCGACGATCATCGCCTCGCCGTAACGGATGTCGACGGGCGCCAGGAAGCGCTGCACCGATTCCCACACCATCCAGGCCGCCACGGCGCCGAGAAACAGCGCGCTCGAATAGCCGGCGAGCGCGGTGACCTTGCCGGTGCCGAAGGTGTAGCGCGCATCGCCCGCGCGCTGGCGCGCGAAGCGGTAGGCGAAGGCGGCCAGTCCGAGCGCGCCGACATGGCTCGCCATGTGCAGGCCGTCGGCCAGCAGGGCCATCGAGCCGGTGAGCCAGCCGGCGACGAGCTCGATCGCCATGGCCGCGAAGGTGAGCCCGACCACCCAGAGGGTGCGGCGCTCGGCATGACGCTGGGAAGCCGTGCCGAAGTCGTGGCCGTGTTGCCAGGCCGACAGGTCGTGTGTGTCCATGGCCGTCATTTTGCGCAACGTCCTGCCTTGCCGCAAGCGCCGCAGGCGTCCGCCGGGGCCGCGCCCAGGGGCAGGAGCGCGCCCGCGCCGCGCTCGCCCATGCGCTTGAGGACGATCAGCGCCGTGGCGAACAGCGTCCCGACCAGGCCGATCCAGACCGCTGCGGACAGCGGCTGGGCGCCGAAACTGGCAACCTGGTAGTAGAGCGTGGCCACGCCGTAGGCCAGGCCGAAAGTCCAGCCGGCCACGAAGAACATCCAGCGCAGGCCGCTTTCCTGATAGACCGCCGCCAGCGCGGCGGTGCAGGGCGTGTAGAGCAGGATGAAGAGCAGATAGGCGAACGCGCCGGCCGTGCCGTCGAAGCGTTCCGCCATGGCCCCGAAAGTCCCCGTCGAGACTGCCTGGGCCTCGGCGACGGCGGCCGGATCGGTCAGATCGCCCACGGCCAGCCCGAGCGGGTCGGCCCAGGCGCCCAGGGCATCCCCGAGATTGGCGGGAATCGTGGCCACGGCCGCCGCGAGCGCGCTGCCGAGCCGGAAAGCCTCCTCTTGCGCAGCCCCCGCTGCCGCAGCGTCCTCGGCCAGGGCCGCATAGGCCGCATCCAGGGTGCCCACCACGGCCTCTTTGGCCAGAATGCCGGTGAAGATGCCCACGGCGGCGGGCCAGTTCTCCTCGGTGAGGCCCAGGGGCGCGAAGGCCGGCGCGACACTGCGCCCCAGCTCGGCCAGCACCGACCGGTCGCTGTCTTCATTGCCGAAACTGCCGTCGGCGCCCACCGCGTTGAGGACGTTGATGACCAGCACCATCGGCACGATGATGCGCCCGGCCTTGAGGATGAAGTTCTTGAGGCGATCCCAGCTGTGGATCAGGATCCCCTTGAGGGTCGGCAGGTGATAGGGCGGCATTTCCATGACGAAGGCGGTCGCCTCCCCCTTCATCAGCGTGTGCCGCAGCGCCAGCCCGGTGAGGAGGGCCACCGCGATGCCGATCAGGTAGAGGGCGAACACCGCGTTTTGCGCCTGGGCGGGGAAAAAGGCGGCGGCGAACAGCACATACACCGGCAGGCGCGCCCCGCAGGACATGAAGGGGGCCATGGCGATGGTCATCAGGCGGTCGCGCCGGTGTTGCAGGGTGCGCGTGGCCATGATGGCCGGGACGTTGCAGCCGAAGCCGACGATGAGCGGCACGAAGGACTTGCCCGGCAGGCCGATCGCGCGCATCAGGCGATCCATCACGAAGGCGGCGCGCGCCATGTAGCCGGAATCCTCCAGCACCGACAGGAAGAGATAGAGGCAGGCGATCACCGGGATGAAGGTGGCCACGGTCTGCACGCCGCCGCCGATTCCCTGCGCCAGCAGCAGCGTGAGCCAGGCAGGCGCGCCCAGCCCGGCCAGCCAGTGGCCGAAGCCGTCCACGAACAGTGCGCCGGCGGCCTGGTCGAAGAAATCGATGAAGGCCCCGCCGATGTTGATGGAGAACAGGAAGAGCAGATACATCGCCAGGAGGAAGATCGGGATGCCCAGCAGACGGTTGAGCACGACGCGGTCGATGGCCTCGGTGAGCCCATGCCCGCCTCCACCTCTGCCCCTACCCGGTGCGCCGACCGCCGCCCGGGCCAGATCGCTCGCCAGGGCATAACGGGCGGTGGCCAGATCGACATCGGCCTTGTCAGACCTATCAACCTTGCTGGCTTCCGCCTCGCCGGTCGGCGCCAGCGTCGGCGCGGCGCCGCGCTCGAGCGCCGCATGAATGGCCGACTTGAGGGCGTCGATGCCGCGTTCCCGCGCGGCCACCACGGGCGCCACGGGGCAGCCCAGCCGTGCCGCCAGCACCGACGCGTCGGGCATCTGGCCCATGTCTTCGGCCACATCGACCATGTTGAGGGCCACGACCATGGGCGTGTTGAGGGCCGCCAGCTGGGTGGTGAGGTAGAGATTGCGTTCGAGATTGGACGCATCGACGATGTTGAGGATGACATCGGCCGATCCCCCGGCCAGGAAATCGCGGGCGATGCGCTCGTCGAGCCCCCCCGAGACGGCATCGAGGGCATACACCCCCGGCAGGTCGACGACCTCGACGCACTGGCCCGCGTGGCGGTAACGGCCGCTTTTCTTCTCGACGGTGACGCCCGGCCAGTTGCCCGTGCGCTGGCGCGCGCCGGTGAGGGCGTTGAACAGCGTGGTCTTGCCGCAATTGGGGTTGCCCGCCAGGGCGATGCGAAGGTCGGCCTGCATCAGAGTTTCTCCACCACCACGGCCGCCGCGTCGTCCCGGCGCAGGAAGAGCATGGAGCCGCGCACCCGCAGCTGCATCGGGTCGCCCAGCGGGGCGAAGCGCACCACCTCGACGCGCGCGCCGGGGGTGAGCCCGAGCGCCAGGAGCTGATGGCGATAGGCCGCGTCCTCGGCGGCGCATCCGCTCAAAGCGCTCACCCGGGCGCTCTCGCCCGCATTCAATTCGCCCAGTGTCACGGCATTTCCTCTTCTTGCACTACTTCGTCAGAATGAGCTTGTTCTGGCGCGTCAGGCGCAGATGGTAGGTCTCTCCCTCATGCACGATCAGCACCTCGTTCCCGCGCGCAAACAGGCTGCGGGTATCGAGGGCCGGCGGGTCGGGCGCCGGGACGACGGGTTTGGTTCCGGCCCGATCGGCCGCCCTGCCCATTTCGCTGCGATCCCCGATCGAATGCATGACCAAAGCACAGAGCCCGATAATAATGAGAATACCTCTCATTATAGTGGTCATCGTCCCTGTGCGCAATAGTTTTCCGGACCGCCGTTGCGGGGCGCGCTATCGCCCCGATAGCGAGGATTCAATGGCGCCCGCACCCGTGCGCAAGTAAGCTTTGCGGTGTCGAACGAAAACCTCACGTAACCCGCACGCGAAAGGAGAGTCGCCATGAGCAACGCAGGCAAGTGCCCCGTCATGCACGGGGGAGCAACCTCGAACCAGATGTCGCAGGACTGGTGGCCCAAGGCCCTCAATCTCGACATCCTGCACCAGCACGACAGCAAGACCAACCCGCTGGGCGCGGGCTTCGACTATCGCAAGGAACTCAAGAAGCTCGACATCGAAGCGCTCAAGAAGGACGTCAAGGCGCTGATGACCGACAGCCAGGACTGGTGGCCGGCCGACTGGGGCCACTACGGCGGCCTGATGATCCGCATGGCCTGGCACGCGGCCGGCACCTACCGCATCGCCGACGGGCGCGGCGGCGGCGGCACCGGCAACCAGCGCTTCGCGCCGCTTAACAGCTGGCCGGACAACGCCAACCTCGACAAGGCGCGCCGCCTGCTGTGGCCGATCAAGAAGAAATACGGCAACAGGATCTCGTGGGCCGACCTGATCATCCTCGCCGGCAACATGGCCTACGAATCGATGGGCCTCAAGACCTTCGGCTTCGGCTTCGGCCGCGCGGACATCTGGCATCCGGAGAAAGACATCTACTGGGGTTCCGAGAAGCAGTGGCTCGCGCCCACGGGCAGCGAAGGCTCGCGCTATTCCGGCGAACGCGATCTGGAGAACCCGCTCGCCGCCGTGATGATGGGCCTGATCTACGTCAACCCGGAAGGCGTCGATGGCAAGCCGGACCCGCTCAAGACGGCCCGCGACGTGCGCGTCACCTTCGCGCGCATGGCGATGAACGACGAGGAGACCGTCGCGCTCACCGCCGG
>CAZZFN010000004.1:0-38746 GCA_964653505.1 uncultured Methyloversatilis sp. | reverse complement strand
GTGCTGTGGGATCCGCACCGGCCGGATGATCGGATGCTTTGGGAAAGTAGCCTCAAGCTGTCCAATTCCTTCTTTAAGAACATCACCGACTCTCCCGTACCGATCGACATGCGCGTGTTGCGTGCGCTGTCGAAATCGCCGTTGGCAATGGATATCTATTCCTGGCTGGTCTATCGAATATTTCTGTTGCGGGTGAAAAATCGGCCTGGCGTGATGATTCCATGGGCCGCTTTGAAGCTTCAATTCGGTGCGGATTACGGCGATAGTCCACGAGGCCTGATCGATTTCAAGAAGCGGTTTCTTCTTCGCTTGAAGGAGGCTCAGTTGTTCTATCCAGAAGCCAATGCCACGCCGCATGATGCCGGCCTGTTTGTGGGTGCAAGCCGGTTGCATACCAGGCATACCGGTGTCGCCAAACTATCCAGACTCTGACGACGGGTTTTGGGCGTAGTCCTGCTGACAGATCAGTGGTCTTTCCCCCGTGCCGGTTTTTGATGATTCTTTCCACAGGAAAAGGGGGACTCTACTTGCAATCTACTTGTAAACCTACAAGCAACTACTTGAGGCAGGCTGTATGCCTTGTCCCATAAGGGATTCCCGCTGATGGCCGGGACAGTTGTCACGTAATCCGGGGACAGATGTCACATGATCGCGGGACAGATTTCACGTGGGGAAAATTTCGTGATGCCGGAGATCCCCCTGGCTGTCGATGATTCCGATGAATTCGGCGGTGAGACAGATTTCACGTGGATAACTTCTGCATCGGTAGGCGACCTGTGGATAACCGGAGTTCGAAATGTGACCGATTTGGATCGATTTCGGATGTTGCATATTTTTGGAAATCCGTAAGATGAATTTCACTCGGCGGTTTTCTAAGCCGTTTGAAGTCAGCCGGCGGTGCTTCGCAAACAACACCGGCTATGCGAGGACGTGACCAAGCGCGAAAACGGTGCCTCCATCCGACTGATCGCATCGTCCGCCCCACGACACGGGGCAACTTGATTTTCAAGGAAAGGAAGCATGATGGGACAAACAAAACCTGGACTGATGACATCGCTGGCCTGGCATGGCTGGAATCTGTTGCGACTCCGTGGCGACTGGAAATCCATGCCGGACGCCACCAGCTTCATGGGTGTGGTTCTGGGATTGGTCTTCCTTGGCGGAATGGCCGAGCAGTTTGCACGCGGTCGTTCACTGATGATCGCTCTCGGGGTGACGGTAGCGTGGCTTGCCTTACTGCTGTGGGCATCAGCCAAAGAGGGGCGGATCAACAGGCGCCTTGCTTCCGCGTTGGGGATCCTTTCGCTCGTCATTCAAGGAGGCTTGGTGTTGGCGTCCTGGCTACCTGCCGTCGAGTGGCCCATCGCGATATGGGCGGGTATCGCCATCATGCATTTGCTATCCCAAGCCTCTCAGGACGGGGCCGGTGCCTGGCGCTGAGCAGGAATTCCTTGAGACCATGACAAGGTCGGCTACACCCTATGAATTCGAAGTTCCATGGCGCCCGAATTTCGAGGCGCGAATGGCGCTTATCTGGGGCCTGGGAGCTATGTCGATTCTCGTCTTGGCATCCGTAGCGCCGATATTCCGTGGCTTTGATGTAGTCCTCGGCATCGGCTGTGCCATCGGTGCGGTGATTCGCAGTGTGCAGGGATACCGCCGAATGATCGTCGATCAGCGCCTGAGGTTTTTCGGAAAAGAGTTCATCGATCTGGATACGCTGCAGGCGAAGTCCAGACAAGCGAGTGCAACCAAGTCCTACTGGTTGGGACGAGGATTCCCCTGGAGTGACATCGAAGCCACCAAACTGCATACCTTGATGTCGATGGGGGTAGTTCGCACCATCGGCAAGGCGGCCCAGCACCCCGAGGGCTCCTACTGGGTCCATGGCCTGGCTCCGGAGCAGGATCTCTATTCAGAGTTGGCTAACCTCGTGGGCCACACGCTGATCGTTGGCAGTACGCGGGTCGGAAAGACGCGCCTGTTCGATATTTTGATTTCCCAGGCCATCTTTCGCGGCGAGACCGTGATCATCATCGATCCCAAAGGCGATCATGGCCTGGCGCAGAATGCGCGCGCCGCCTGCGATGCCAGCGGAGAGGATGATCGCTTCGTCTATTTTCATCCGGCCCACCCGGATCGGTCGGCCTGTATCGACCCACTTCGCAACTGGAACCGAAAAACAGAGCTGGCGAGTCGTGTCGCGGCATTGATCCCTTCTGAAACAGGAGCGGATCCCTTTACCGCATTCGGCTGGAAGGTACTGAACGACATCACCAACGGCATGATTGCAACCGGTCGTCGTCCCAATCTGGTTCAGTTGCGCCGCTATGTGGAAGGCGGTCCGGAAAATCTATTGCAGCAGGCGCTCAAAATTCATTTCGTTGCGAATGTCAGGGATTGGGAGTCTCGCGCGTCCTCCTATATACGGAGGAACAAGGATCGTCTACTTCAAGCTTATGTGTCCTTCTATCACGAGGTGGCGATTCATGAAGCGCAATCAGTCGATCTGGATGGATTGATCTCCACGTACGAACATAACCGGGATCACTTCCAGAAGATGGTGGCATCGTTGATACCGATTCTGTCGATGCTGACCAGCGATCCATTGCTGGAACTGTTGTCACCCGATTTTGAGCCTGGTCATCAACGACTGGTGACGGATATGTCCAAGATCATTCGAGGCAACAAGGTGGTTTATATCGGCCTCGATTCCCTTGCCGACTCAACCGTCGGTAGTGCGATTGGTTCCATCATGTTGGCGGACCTCGCCGCCGTGGCTGGGGATCGGTACAACTACGGAATCGACACCCTGACGCCGGTCAATCTCTTCATCGATGAGGCGGCCGAGGTACTGAATCAACCCGCCATTCAGCTGATGAACAAAGGCGGCGGCGCAGATTTCCGGGTGACGATCGCAACGCAAACCTTTGCCGACTTCGCGAGCCGACTGGGCGATGAGAACAAGGCACGCCAGGTGTTGGCCAACACCAACAACAAGATCGCCCTGCGTGTGCTCGATTCCGAGACTCAGAAATACATTGCCGAAGGTATGCCGCAAACCAAGGTAAGGTCAATGGCGCTTCGCTATGGGCACAACGTCGATACTCACATTTACGACGAATACAGCGCGTCCTATCAGGAGCAGATTCTCGAAGAGGAGGCTGACTTGTTCCCTGCGGCGATGTTGGGAGAGTTGCCGCCCCTGCACTTCATTGCCCGATTGTCTGGAGGACGAACGCTTAAGGGGCGTATCCCCATTCTGGTGACGGATCGGTAATGGCCAAGCGGGCAGATTCCGGCTTCGGCACAGCCCTTGCCATAGGCGTCTTTGTGGTCGTGCTGGCGACCTGGCTCTTCATTCATCCCTCAGTAATACGCGGAGCCTGGATGGCAGAGCGCGGTGAGGTTTATGCACTTGCAGGCGAAGGCGAGCATCGTGTCTTCGTGCAGGTGATTACGAGCCTGCAACAGACGATGTCGCGAGACTTCCAGAATTTCCTGCTGGATGCTGACGCCATGGGGCAGGGGCAATTAGGCAATGTTGGCTTCAGTCAATGGACCCGCTCACGTATCGAAGCTACCTGGCTTTGGCTAGGACTGGTGATCTACCGGCTGCATGTCCTGATGGTGTGGCTGTTGCCTGGGATTCCATTGGCAATCGTCGCGTATCTCGATGGACACTATGTGAGGGAGATTCGGAAGTTTTCCTTTGTGGCCCAAAGCCCTATTCGGCACAAGCTGGGGGGCCGTGTGGGGTGGGTCGTGATAATCGGACTGACGTGCTGGTTGTTTCTTCCCATTTCTTTGCCTGGGTTGATAGCGCCTTGCCTGACGGTCTTTTGGGCTTACTCAGTTTGGTTGTGGGTCGGCAATCTGCAGAAACGGCTGTAATCAATCAAAATAAAACTGATAACTTGCTAGCTGTCTATTTTCGTTTTTATATCCAAGCGCCGTAGCTTCTCCCATAGCGTTTTGCGGGTTATCCCCAGTGCTTCTGCGGCATGAGTCATGTGATTGCCGTGACGTTCAAGGGTTAGCAACAGATAGTCGCGTTCGCAAGCCATCAGATAGTTAGTCAGGGATTCGGAAGCAGGGAGACTGCACGGGGTATCCGCCAGCCCTTCACTGAAGAAAGCTTCGGTCTCCAGGAGCGGTCCGCTGGAAAGGATGCAGGCACGCTCCACGGCATGCTTGAGTTCGCGCACATTGCCAGGCCAGGGGTAGCTCAGCAGCGTCTGCTCGGTGCGCGGATCGAGGCGGCGCCTTTCGTCGGGATGCTGGCGATTGAATTCCTCGACGAAGTGGCGCACGAACCAGCGGACGTCCTCCAGTCGTTCGCGCAGCGGCGGGATGCGCAGGTGGATGACATGAATGCGATAGTAAAGATCCTCGCGGAACTGGCCGGCCTCGACCATCGCCTTGAGGTCGCGGTGCGTGGCGCAGACGAGGCGAAAATCGCTCGTCAGCGGCTTCTCGCCGCCGAGCCGTGTGAACTGGCGATCCTGAACGACACGCAGCAACTTGGCCTGCATCGACAGCGGCATCTCGCCGATCTCGTCGAGAAACAGCGTACCGTGGTGGGCCAGCTCGAAATAGCCGCGCTTGGCCTTGACCGCGCCGGTGAAGGCCCCCTTCTCGTAACCGAAGAGTTCCGCTTCCATCAGGGATTCGGGGATCGAGGCACAGTTTACGGCGACAAATTCGCCGGCAGCGCCCACGGCATGCCGGTGGAACAGGCGAGCCACATGCTCCTTGCCAACGCCCGACTCGCCGGTGATCAGCAGGGCCGCGACGTGACGGGCGAGGCGCGGCAGCGATTCGGCAACGCGCCGCATGGCAGGCGACCCGCCCAGCGAGTCGTCGGCACCTTCGCCGCCCGCACCGTAGCTCGCCGCGAGGCCGCGGACTTTTTGTACCAGCACATCGACATCGAAGGGCTTTGTGAGGTAATCGGCTGCCCCGGCCTTGAGCAACTCGACCGCACGGTCGATGGTGCCGTAGGCCGTCATGAACAGAAAGGGCGGCAGGCCGGGATGTTTTTCCTTCAGCGCGAGGAAAAGGTCGCCGCCATCGCGATCCGGCAGGCGGATGTCGCTCACCACGACGCCAAAGCGCTGCGTTTCGATGCTTTTCTCTGCAGCCGCCGCCGTGCGGCACCAGATTACCTCGAAGCCCTCGAGCTGGCAGAGTTGCATCAGCGATTCGCCCATGATTTCGTCGTCCTCGACGAGACACAGGCGCGGCATGGATTCACTGGGTTTCGGCATAGGGAATCTCGATGTTGAATGTGGTGCAGCCCGGTTCGCTATCCACGGTCAGGCCGCCATTGAGCTGACGCACGATCTGATAGACGACCCACAGGCCGAGACCGTGCCCCTTGGCGCGGCCGCTGGCGAAAGGCTCGAACAGGTAGGCCATCTGCTCGTCTGGAATGTGCTGCCCGTCGTTGCAAACGGAAAGCCTCAGCATGCCGTTGCTTGCCTCCACACCGAGCTTGACGCGCCCCCCTTCGTTTGCCGCCGCGATGGCATTCAGCAGCAAGTTGAGGAGGATTTGCCGCAGCAGGGTCGCGGGCAGCGGCAAGGAAACGGTCAGCCCACCTTCGGGTGCGATCTGCACCACACGCGCCTGCGCCTCGGCCTCGATCAGGATCAGCAGATCGTCGATATCGGCCGGCTCGAAGGGGCGATCCTGGATTTTCGTCTCCACCAGCAGTGCTGCCACCGTGTTGCGGATCTGCGTCAGGCCGCGCTCCAGCAGCGAGAGCGTCTGGCTGGCCACCGGGTCGCCGCCGCCGTGGCGCTGCCAGGTCTTGATCGCCGTCAGCATGCCGCCGAGCGGATTGTTGATCTCGTGGGCGATGCCGGCCGACAGGCGCCCGACGGCGGCGAGGCGCTCGGAAGCGAGCATCTGGGCTTCCAGCTCTCGTTGCCGTTTCAGGTTATCGACCATGTGCCGGAACGCCTGGGCCAGCAGGCCGATTTCGTCGCGGGAATGCGGCAGGGTGGCAAGGTCGGCGGATTCGGGGTTTGCCGGTACGCCTTCCATGGCCCTGGCCAGTTGCAGCAGCGGTTCGCCGGTGCGCCGCGCCCAGAACCACGAGACCGGCAACAGGACCATCAGCACCAGCAAGGTGACCAGCGCGGCACGCGCGACGAGATCGAGATAACGCGGCAGAAAGGCGGATTTCGAGTAACCGAGTACGACATGCCCCAACAGTTCGCCATCTGTCACGAGCGGGGAGACGACATAGTAGAAAGCGGCGCCGGCCGGCTCCAGTATCTGCTGTTCGACGGTCTCTCCCCAGGCAATGCTTTCCGCCAGCCTGGCCAGACTGCCACCCAGCTGGTTCGGCTCCGCACCGACGGGATAGTCGCGCGGCCGGCTGGCGACGAATACGCGACGTTCGTCATTCAGTACCACCATCATCTGGGCCTCCATCTCGGCGGCGGCGGGATGGGCCTCGCGCGCCGATTGCAGGATCTCGAAAGCACGCCAGAGATCGTCGTGCAGCACCGGCATGACCAGCGTGTTGGCGAGCACGCGCCCCAGACTTTTGGCATGCGATTCGAGGTTCTGCCGCATGTCCTCGTAATCCTTCACCAGCAGGGCCACCGTGACGGCCAGTGCGGTACCCAGGACGGCACCCATGACGCGCAGCGGAATCTTCCAGCGCAGCGAAAGATTGGGAAAAAAATTCACGAGCGCCGCACCTTGTCGGCCATGCGGGCGATGCCATCGTAGAGGTCCGGGCTGCCGGGCACAAAGCCGTCGATGCGCAGACGCTCCAGCAGGGCCGCACCCGCTGCGTCGTCAGGCATGCCCTGCAAGACGGCACGGAAACGTTTCAGATCGCCTTCCGGAATATCGTGTCGCGCGACAAAGGGCGGATAACCCAGGAATGGGGATTTTTCGATGACACGCGTGCCACGTGCCAGCTCGGGATGCGTCTCGGCCAGCATTTCCCAGACATACCCGTCGACCGCTCCGCCGCTGGCGAGGCCGATGCTGACCGCCTCGACCACCTTGCGGTGTGCCCAGGTGAAGAAAGTGCGCGAAAAATAGGTGGCCGGGTTATGTCCTGCCTGCATCAGGCTGTATTGCGGATACAGAAAACCGGAATTGGAATCCGGGTCGGAATAGGCGAATACCGTGCCGCGCAGGTCGGACAGGCTGCGGATGCCGATGTTGCGGGCATCGGCGATAAGGTAGGACTGGTAGCGTGGCTGGCCGCGCCAGAGCGGTACTGCGACGAGCCGCATCTCGCGCCGATGGCGTACGTAGGGATAGCCGCAGAGCCAGGCGAAGTCGATCTTGCCGCCACGTACCAGATCGACCACCTCGCGATAGTTGCCGCGCTGGACGAAGCTCACGGGACGGCCGATGCGCTCCTCGAGCCAGTGCCGCCAGCGTGCGGTGAAGCTTGCCTGATCGTCGAGGAACACGGGCGTCAAGCCGATGCGCAGCTCATCCCTGGTGGGGTTCGCCGGCGCGCCACTGGGCAGCAGTACGCCCAGCGACAGGCCGGTGGCGCGTACCAGGAAATCGCGGCGTTCCGGTCGGGGACAAGAGCGCGGTGGCGTATTCATGGCCGAAATGATAGAGCAGTGCCGCCGTCCCGCCAGCGTCGACTTTCATGGCGTTACGCTCCCGTAGCACGCTGCATTGCAGCATCCGGCCAGGATGTTACGCCAGCGTAACGCTTCTTCATGCCCTGTGCGGACCGATTGTCGGCGCAATCCTAGGCTATGACTAATGTTTTACGTGACGCAGGGGGGCGTGGCCTGGATGTTGCGTAAAAGGCATCATGCACATGGACAGTTTTCTTCGCGCGGCCGGGAAACGGGAGAATCGCCAGCGTTCTGCGGAGCGGAAGGAGCGTCTTTACTTCGACGCTACCGCCTGCTTGCCGGTGCGCTTTCCGGAACAGGCGTGCGGACTGTGTGTGTCCGCCTGCCCCGTCGGCACCATCGAACTGAGCGATGCGGCTCCCGACTTTCAGGAAGGCTGTATCGGTTGCGGCCAGTGTACGGCCGTCTGTCCAACCGGAGCGCCGAGCGTCGACGGCTTCGCCCTGCCTGCCGCGTTGCCTGCCGCGTTGCCGCGCGGGAGCGAGTCCGTTCAGGTCGACTGCTGGCGCGTCCCGTTCGCGGAATCGCCGCCGGGCGCCCTGCGCGTGCCGTGTCTCGCCGGCATCGGCGCCGGCTGGCTGCTGGTCCTGTTTGACCTTGCCGCCGCGCAAGGAGAGCGCACCATCCTGCTCCTGGATCGCGGCGCTTGTGCCGAATGTGCTGCCGGGAGCGGGATGGCCGCGCTACATGCGGTCCTTGGCGAGGTCCGCGAACTGCTGGCCGATTGCGGGGTCGCCGATGAGCGGCTACCGCGCTTTGCGGCGTTGCCGTCGCAAAGCCAGCTGGCGCCGACCATTCCGACATCGGCGGGCGAAATTCGCATCGAGCGACGGCATTTCTTTCGCGGCCTGATGGGCGGCGTGGCGCGCGGCGTCGACGAGATCGCTGCCGTACGCGCCACTACCGGCACCGGTGGCGCGCCCAACGTGCTGCGCGACAGGGTAGCCCCGCTGGAGCATATGCGCACCGTGACCGCGCTGACGTCGATAGCAGCCCGCCATGGACGCGCGGTAAGCAGTCGGGTATTGCCCATGGCTTCGCTGGCGGACTGCGATGCCCACGGCGTCTGCGCAAAGGTTTGCCCGACCGGCGCGCTGGTGCGCGAAGAAAGCGGCGAGACGGCCGAGCTGAGGTTTCTCGCCGCCCGTTGCATCGCCTGCGGTCAGTGCGCACGCAATTGCCCGGACAAGGCCCTGCATATTTCTGCGGCGGGAGGCAGCGCCATCGTCGAGGTGCTGGCCCGCTGGCGGGCGCGCCAATGCACGACATGCGGCGAAGCTTTTTTCGGGGCGGGAGAAAGCTGCCCCGATTGCAGCAAGCATCAGCAGTTGTTTCAAGGAATGACGGCGCTGTTGCAGCCGTCGGCATGAGTTGTCACTACCAGAGGAGACGAGGATGGAAATCCTGAAAACGAAGTTGACGCGTCGGCGCTTTCTGCAGGCCAGTGGCGCAGCAGGTGCGACCGGAGCCGTCGTCGGCGCCGGGCAGGTGGCGGGACTGAAAACCCTGTCCCAGGCGCATGCGCAGGAGAGCGGCGGACAGACCGTCGTGAACAAGAGCATCTGCGGCCAGTGCCCCGCGCGCTGCGGCATCGACATCTACACGACCAATGGCCGCGTGCATGCCATCTACGGCAGCAACGACCATCCGATCGCCAACGGCAAGCTGTGCCCGAAGGGCCACCTCGGTACCTACATCCTCTACGACCCGGACCGCTTCAAGGGGCCGATGAAGCGGACCAATCCCAACAAGGGGCGCAACGAAGACCCGAAGTTCGTCCCGATCTCATGGGACGAGGCGTTCAAGACGGTTGCCGACCGCCTCAATGTTTTGCGCGACAAGGGCGAGTCGCATCGTTTCGGCCTGTTCTTCGGGCGCGGCTGGGGCGCGACCGATGTCGGCGTCAATATCGTGCCGTTCTCCTCGCTATATGGCAGCCAGAACGTCGGCATCGGCCACTCGTCGATCTGCTCCGACGGCTCCGTGCTGGCCAAGCAATGCACCGACGGCAACGCCTCCTACAGCTCCTACGACTACCGTCATGCCAATCACCTGCTGATCTTCGGCGCCAACTTCCTCGAAGCCTTCCGTCCCTACAACAACAACATGCAGGTGTGGGGCTACATCCGCCGCGAGAAGTCGCCGCCCACCAGCGTGACCTGCGTCGATGTGCACATGAACGCGACGGCGGCGGCCTCCGATCAGGCGATTCTCATCAAGCCGGGCACCGATGGCGCACTGGCGCTCGCCATCGCCCACGTCATCCTCACGGAAGGGTTGTGGGAACGCAGCTTCGTCGGCGACTTCAAGGATGGCGAGAATCGCTTCAAATCCGGAGAAACCGTCGATGCCGCGCTGTTCGATGAGAAATGGACGCATGGACTGATCCAGTGGTGGAACACCGAACTCAAGGACCGGACGCCGAAGTGGGCCGAGGGCGTCACGACCATTCCTGTGAGCGAAATTCTCAAGGCGGCGCGCCGCTTCGGCACCACGCGCCCCTCGATCGCCCTGTTCGAGCGCGGCGCGCATACCCACAGCAACGGCGTATTGAACGGCATGGCGATCCACTCGCTGAACGCGCTGGTCGGCTCGCTGTTCGCCGAAGGCGGCCTGGCCTATCAGATGGGACCGGCCTACGGCCCTGCACCCGCAGATCCGAACGACTTCATGGACGACTACGCCAAGAATGGACCTTGGAAGAAACATCCGCGCATCGACATGAAGGGGCACAAGGACGGCTACCTGATGGCGAAGAACATGATCCAGGAAGTCGGCACCAACCAGCTCACAGGCAAGGCCGGCTACAAGCTCGACACGGCGATGTTCTACATGACCAACCCGTGCTTCTCGACGCCGAATGCCAGGGACTGGGAGGAGGCGCTGAAGACCATGTTCGTCATCGACACCTCGCCCTTCCCGGGCGAAACCGCGATGATGGCCGACCTGATCCTGCCCGACACTACCTACATCGAACGCTGGCAGGATGCGCCGACCTATCCGTTCCAGGGCTATCCGCTGGCACAGATCCGCACGCCGGCGATCAAGCCGCTCTACGACGTGAAGACCTTCGGCGACGTGTTGATCGAGATCGGCAAGCGCATCAACGGCCCGACCGGCGAGTATTACAAGAAACTCGAAAGCGTGGAAAACATCCTGCGCCACCTCGCCAAGGGTTTCGAGGCCAATCCGGGCGACAACGGCGTCAAGGATTTCGAGACCTGGAAGGCCAAGGGCGTGTGGTTCAAGAAGCCCTACCACTGGCGTCAGGTGCGCGGCGAGTTCTTCGAGTGGGACGGCAAAGACTACAAGAAGAAAATGACGCCGGACGAGGTCAAGGCCAAGCTGCTGAAGACCGATTCCGGAAAGTTCGAGTTCGTCTCCTCCTACATGGATCACAAGAAGGACTGGATTCTCGCGGCGACCGGCCGCGATCCCGCGAAATACAACATGCCGCACTGGGAGGAGCCGAAGCACACCGGCGGCGGCGACCTGCACTTCGTTACGCCGAAGACCGCGATGCACGCCGAAGGGCGCTCGGCGAACCTGCCGCATGCGGCAGTCCAGTATCAGCCGGCGGTGGGCGGCGGTCGCCACGGGACGGTGGCGGAGGTGCACCCCAGCGTCGCCAAGCCGAAGGGCATCAAGAACGGCGACCGCATCAAGATCAAGTCGAGCGTGGGGGAAATCTTCGCCATCGCCAAGGTCACCGAGCTGACCCGTCCGGACACCGTCGTGCTGCCTTTCGGTTTCGGCCACTGGGCGCACGGCCGCTGGGCCAAGGATCGCGGCTCGCATGTGGACTCGATCACCGCGCAGCAATCGGACCGCATCTCGGGCATGGCCAACTTCTACACCGGCAAAGTGTCGGTCGAGAAAGCTTAAGGAGGAGAAATCGAAATGGCTAAATGGGGAATGGTCATCGACCTGACCAAATGCACCGGCTGCCAGGCCTGCAGTACCGCCTGCCAGATGGAAAACAACCGCCTGCCGGGCGAGAACTACCAGGATGTCCTGTACTACACCGAGCGCAAGCAGCCGACGCCGACCCTGAAATGGTTCCCGCGTCCCTGCATGCACTGCGAGGAGCCGTCGTGCATGCATGTCTGCCCGACCAAGGCCACCTTCAAGACCGAGGACGGCGTGGTGCTGATCGACTGGAACAAGTGCATCGGCTGCAAGTACTGCATGATCGCCTGCCCGTACGGCGTACGCTTCTACACCGACGAAAAGCCGCTGATCGAGCCGAACATCAAGGATGTCTTCAAGGGCACCGGCGACCTCTCGTGGAACCCGCCCTACAAGGGGCCGCAGCAGGACAACGCGCACGGCGTCGGCATCCAGCCGCATGGCGTGGTATCCAAGTGCACCTTCTGCTACCACAAGATCAGCAAGGCGCCCAAGGGCACCGCCGACCTGTCGAACGAAAATGCGGCCATGCGCGAGTACGTCCCCGCCTGCGTGCGTACCTGCGCGCCGACGGCACGCTACTTCGGCGACCTGGACAACCCGAACTCCGAAGTCAGCCGGTTGATCTCCGACCGGCGCGGCACGCGCCTGCTGGAGCACACCGGCAACAAGCCGCAGGTGTACTACCTCGGCGACCACGGCGTGGTGCCGGCCTTCGAACGTCCCGACAACAAATCCTGAGCCAGGGAGAAAACGACATGAGCAATACAACTCAAGCAGTACCCTGCCCGGACTGCATCTCGAAAATCTCCACGCTGCGCCTGGGTGTCGGGGCCATCGGCCTGATCGTCGGCCTCATCGCCATCGCCGGGATGTTGAGCGGCGGACACGAAACCTTCAATACCAACAGCCTCCTGACCTGGGGCCTGCCGGTGTCGACCTACGTGTTCTTCGTCCTTACTTCGACGGGACTGACCTTTGTCGCCTCGCTGGCGATGGTGTTCGGCATGAAGGACTTCTATCCGCTCGCCAAGCGCTGCGTCTGGGGCGCCGTGGTGACGCTGATCGTCGGCTTCATCTCGCTGGGGCTGGAAATCGGCAATCCGCTGCGCATGCTGTGGGTGATCCCGACCAACTTTGCGACGAGTTCGCCGATGTGGTGGATGGGCCTGTTCTACACCACCTACATGGCGCTGTTGATCTGGAAATTCCTGCTGATCAACAAGGGCGACTGGAGCAGCAGCCAGAGCAAACTCATCGGCATCGCCTCCTTCGTCGCCGTGATCTTCGCCCACGCCACCCTCGGCTCGGTGTTCGGCATGATGGCGATGCGCCCGTTCTGGTACGGCCCGATGGTCCCGGTGTACTTCCTGATCACCGCCTTCCTCTCCGGACTGGCTTTCATCATGCTGTTCATCAACCTGGACTATGGCGTGAATCAGGCCAATATGTCGTCGGGTGCGGCACGCGCGATGAGCCGCCAGTTGCCGACGATCTTCGCCATCGTGCTCGGTCTGGTGATAGTTTTCACCGTCGCCAAGACCATCACCGGCTTGTGGAGCAACGTGCCGGAGAACAGGATCGTCACCCAGCACATCGTTTCGACCCCGTTGTTCATGTTCGAACTGTGGATCGGCATGGTGCTGCCCTTCGTGCTGATGCTCACCGACCTGCGCCACAACGCGAAAGTGCAGGTCATAGCAGGGGGCTTGGTCATCGTCGCGCTGTTCATCGGCCGCTACGAATATGTGGTTGGCGGTCAGCTCATTCCGATGTTCAAGGGGGCGTGGTTCGACGATCTGACACCCTACACCCCGTCGATGACGGAAATCGGCGTGATCATGCTGGCCATCTCCATCGGCATCCTGCTCTACGCCTTCGGCGACAAGAAGCTGAACCTTTCGGATGCACCCAATCAGTAACGACGCTTGTCCCGGCGGGTCCGGTTTTGTTCGGCCTTCCTCCTCGTTCGACGGGTTGGCCATCCCTTGTCCCCGTTGACGTTCGGCGGGGCTGCTTCCTCCTGCAGCCCCGTCAGTTTTTTTTTCGGATCATCCATGATGCCTGACAGCGAACAGTTTCAATCCCGTGCCGAGTTCTATTTCTGCCTCGCCCATGCCTTCCTGACACCGGACAGCGAAATGGCGTGGAGCGGACTGCGCGATGCGCTGGCCGACGACCTCGACGACCTCGATGCGACGCTCGGCCTCGGCATCGATGCCCAGATTGCCGCTTATCGTGCCGCCATGGCCGCGATTCCCGACCAGCCGACCCTGCTCGGCATCTACAGCGCATTGTTCCTTGCGCCGCCGCGCCGGGTTTCGATCAACACCGGTACCTATCTCGATGGCGCGCTCAATGGCGGCAGCGTGCTCGCGATGGAAGAAGCCTACCGGGGTGCCGGCCTTCAGCGCAGCGAGGAATTCAGGGATCTTTCCGATCATTTGTCCATCCAGCTCGAGTTCGTTGCCAGTCGCTATCTGCTGCGGATGGACGGCGGAGGCGCAGATACCGACGCGGCAGAATTTCTCGCCAGCTTCGTCGCCCGCTGGCTGCCCCCCTTCATCGCCGATCTGGAGCGCATGGATGTGGGGCCGAACCCCTGGCTGCCCCTGGCGCGATTGCTTCAGGCTGCCGTCCTGCGGGATGCCGCCAGCGCCACCCTGCCTGTACAGCCGCGCCAGCAGATTGCCCTGGACAAGGCCCGCCATGCGCGCGCGCTCGAAGGCATCGGTGCGGAAGACATGGCCTTCATTGCCCAGTGCCTGCGCGAGAAAGGGCTGGCCACCGATCACCTGGAAACCCCGCCCGAACTGCGCGACGAAGCGCACGGCTGGACACGCAAGGTACCGCCTTCGCCACGGCGGGGTTCCCGCCTCGGATGAGGCGTCTGACGGGCCTGGCATTGCTGATGATGTCAGTATCGTTCCCGCTGCATGCCGATATCGACGAATCGGCTTATGAGGCAGTCGGTGCCGTGCGCAGCGACGAGGAACGCCGGCGCATGCTTGCCAACTTCGCGCGGGACATCGACGCAGAACGACAACGGGAGGCGGAGGAAGCGGCGGAACGGGAAAGGGAACGTGCCGAAGCGCTGGCCCGTGAAGCAGCCCGCCCCTACCCGGAGCGGCTCACCGCACAGCGCTGCACCCTCTGTCATTCGCCGGAGAACTACACGAGCAAGCATCACACCTGGCTTTACTGGCGTCTGGTGGTCGCCCGCATGGTCTGGCTCAACGCTGCCTTCATCGCCCCGGAGGAACAAACCGTCATCGCCGGCCACTTGGCCGCAGCCTATCCGGCGCGTGGCGAGGAGATCGTCTCCGAATACGGACTTCCCATCCTTGGCCTGGCGCTTCTGTCTGGCATGGTGCAGGTTGCTCGCCGCTTCAGAAAGGGAAAAGCATAGTCATGCAAATCGAAGCTGGATGCCAAGTCGTGATGCGCGGCGTCGCGCGCGATGCAAATGGCAAAATCGTGCTCGCCGACCAACGCCCCCATCGTTTCACGGTCGGCCAAAACGAAACGCTGGCGGGCATCGAGCGCGCACTCCTCGGGCGCCAGGCCGGCGAGCGCGTGCAATTCGCCTGTCCGCCGGAAGATGCCTATGGGGCATATCGTCCGGAGCTGGTGTTCGAGGCGGTGCGCAGCAATTTGCCGCCGGACATGGAGCTCGTCCCCGGAGCGATGCTGTCTCCCGGCGGCAGCAACGGGCGCTTCCACCTCAAGGTAATCGAACTCACCGAAAACGGCGCCCGCCTGGATGGCAACCATCCGCTCGCCGGGCACAGCCTGCATTTCGATGTCGAGATCATCGAGGTCGGCAAGGCATGAAATATCGGATACGGCGCATCGGCCTGCTGCTGCTTCTCGCTTTCGGCGTCCCCTGCCTGCAGGCGGGAGAGCCGCAAACAGCTCCCCAAAAGAAAGCGGCCACAAAGAAGCCGGCCGACACGAACGCGCCCCGGCAACCAAAGCACAAACTGCGCGCAACATCGCCAAAAAGCAAGGCTCTACGCAATTCCTTGCCGTCTTATGTCGCACCCGATCCGAAGATGCTCGGTCTTGGCTGCGCATCCGGTGAGGACTAAGTACGGCCAGCCAGAAACAGACTGACCAGGAGTAACCACTAATGAACCTCACCGCCACCTTCAGCCACCTCTCGCTGCGCCTGAAAGTCCTGGTCGTCACGATCGCCGTATTTGTGCCGGCGATGCTGGGCGGTACGGCCTTCTTCTTCTACGAAACCTACTGGCTGACCGTCACCACCTCGCTCAACGGCCTGATGAACTTCGTCGATGGCAAGCAGCAGGGCGTCATCCGCTTCATTGGCCAGAACGAGAAACTCGCCAAGCAGCTGGCCCTGCTGGTCGACGCGGCTGGCCCGGCGGCGGCGCGCAATCACTTCACCAACATTGTCGCGACCGATGTCTTCAAGCTCGAAGACCATCCGTTCAAGGACGAAATCACCGCCGGCAAGCGCAGCATCGCGACGATGCGGGTCTACCATGCCATCGATCTCGTGCGCGACGGCCAGATCGCCGTTTCCTCCGACCCGGCGCGCGAAGGCCAACCATTCGACCAGAAGCTCAATCTCGCGCCGGGGTACTCCAACGTCTGGGAAGACAGCAAGACCCCCGTGCTGACGTTCGGGGCAAAAACGGCCGATGGTGCGCAGTTGTTCGTTCATACCGATGCGCGCATGCTGACCAATATCGTCAATGGCGAGATCGGCAACCTTGAGGGCGACACCGGAGCCTTCTACCTTGCGGGCGTGGGCAAGACCTTCGACTATTACATCGTCGACGAGAACAATCGTCTCATCACCGAGGCGCGCAGCCGCCCGGGCCAGATGCTCAAGGGACAGGGCAGCGAAATGCCCTGGCAACTGACCCAGAAGAAATCCGACATCGTCTGCGGCAAGGATGGAACCTATCGCACCAATGCCCAATGCACGACCGGCTGCCAGGAAGCGATGGGCTTTTACAAGGGGCCGCTCGGCAAGGAGATGATCGGTGCCTCGATGCCCTTCTACGATTCGGGCTGGACCATCGTCGTCGAACAGGAAGCCAACGAGTTGCTCGGCCCGCTCTGGCGACTGGGCGGCACGCTGGCGCTGATCGGCGGCACCCTGCTGGCGCTTGCGGTCGTCGTCTTCGGCGTCCTCTCGAAGCGGCTGATTACCGCCCCCTTGACCGATCTGACGGGTGCCATCCAGGGCATGGCTGGCAGCGGCGGCCACTTCAACCTGACGAAACGCTATTACGACGGACGCGGCGACGAGGTCGGCCTGCTGGCGAAATCCTTCGACGGCTTGGTTGAGTCGCTCGGCCGCGTGGTACACGACATCCGCAACAGCAACGCCGATCTGACCGCCAATGTCGTGCGTCTCGCGGAAACCAGCACCGAGGTCGCCGACAGTTCACGCCAGCAGGTGTCAACCGTCGAAAGCATCACCGGGGCGATGACGCGCGTACAGGAAAGCGCCGAAGAGGTCGCGCATCTTTCCGAAACGTCGCGTGACGCCTCGCGTGCCGACATCGAAAAAGCCCGCGAGGGCGAGAACGTGACGCGCGATGCGGCGCGTGAAATCGACGCCATTGCCAGCGCGGTGGCGAGCGCTTCGGCCACCGTCGCCGCCCTTGACCAGCGCTCGCAGGAAATCGCCGGCATCGTCAACGTGATCCGCGAGATCGCCGACCAGACCAACCTGCTGGCACTCAACGCCGCCATCGAGGCAGCGCGCGCCGGCGAGCAAGGCCGCGGTTTCGCGGTCGTCGCCGACGAAGTGCGCAAACTCGCCGAGCGCACCTCGAAATCCACCGCCGATATTTCGACCCTGATCGACGCGACCAGCAGCGAGGTGCGCGAAGCCGTCACCGCCATGCAGGCCACGCACGCCAGCGCACAGAAAGGCACAGACTTGATGGGCCGCGTGCAGACCGCCTTTGCCGAAATCGCCGCCAGCACGCGCGAGATGGCCAACCAGGTCGGTGCCGTCTCGGGCGCAGCCGGCGAACAGCGCCGTGCCGTGGCCGATGCCGCCAGCCTGCTCGAACAGGTTGCCTCTACCGCCGAAGCCAACCGGGCGGCAATGGAGGAAACCCTGGGCATGGTGCGGACGCTGGAGCAGATGGCCGGCAACCTTTCGGCCTCCGTAGAGCATTTTCATGTGTGATGCTTACGCATGTTGCGCAGCCTGCATGCCCAACAGATGAGCATGGCATGACGCATGTGGGTACGCAGCTTCTCGAAATTGAAGACAGCTTGTCACGCATGGTGCGGCAGATCGAAGCGACCGGGCAGAGCTATGCCAAAGCGTACAAGCAAATCAATGTCGTGGATGCGAAGCTGCGGCAGGCATGCCCTATGGAAAAAATGGCTATCGCCGAGCACATGCATCTCCAGACAATGCGTCTACATCAGCTCTCCAGCTTGTTCCCTGCCATGTCCAATCTGGTCATGCAACTGAGGAAGGAGATATTGGCCTCTCTCGCCAACGTATCGACACCTCCCGGCCACTCCCTGGAAAAAGCCGATATACAGGAACTGCTGGCAAGCCTGAAAACCGTCGATACGTTGGTGGAAGCGATGCTCGGGGTGGTTGGCAACGAACTTTCCCAGACATCGAAAACCCTGAATGCCGTAATCGCTGCATAGGCATGGAACGACGCCGTCCCGCCAGCGCCGACTTTGGCCGGGTGCTACGCCGCCAACGTACCGACGCTCTCCGCCTGCGCCGGCAGGTCGCTCATGGCGTAGATGTTGAGATACTTGAGGCAGATCACGCGCAGGCAGGACGAGAGGTTCTTGTCGTTCGCCACCAGGCAGCCGTCGAGCACGCGCTCGATCAGACGCGGCACGGTCAGGCCGCAATCCTGCGCCATCGCTTCGAGGACGTTCCAGAACGCGCGCTCCAGCGCCACTGTAGTGCTGTGACCATGCAGACGGAATCCGCGCTTCTCGGGGATGAACTCGCTGATCTGCGCCGTGGTGCAGGAGTTGAACATATGGTCGAGAAAGTCGCGCGGTTCACTATAGATGTTCATTGCCTTCCCTCTTGCCGATTTCGCATTGGTTGCCTGTTGGCAATAGATACTACCTCAGACAGAAACGCAGGCCCTAAAGTTCTCCCCATAACGACATAGAGGAGGTTAGACACCATGGAGTTTTTCAAGAAAACTCTGGACCCGGTCATCGCGCTCGCTGCGCTTGCCGTGCTCAACATTTTCATGTTCCTGCTGATGGGTGCCTGGACCGTCGGCGGCGGCGAGACCATGATGACCGGCCTCACTGCGCAGGCGGTGCTCGGCGACGATCTCCAGCGCATGCCGTTCTGGAACATCGTCTTCCCGCCTGCCGGGGATTACTGGAAGATCTATATCAGCTTCGGCATGCTGTTCGGTGCCTTCGTCGGCGCGGTGCTGTCCGGCGAGTTCTACTGGCGCGTGCCGCGCCACCTGTCCGAGTGGATTCTCATCACCATCGGTGGCCTGCTGATGGGCTTCGGCATCCGCCTCGCCTACATCTGCAACGTCTCCACTTTCTTCGGGCTGATGCCGGAGATGAACATGGGCGGCTACCTGGCGATGTCCGGCATCCTCGCCGGCGCGTATGTCGGTTCGATGATCTACAAGAAAATTCTGGAGGGCTGAAAAAATGTTGACACCTGTCGTCGAATGCGTCGTCGCTTTCATCTTCGGTTCCGTGGCCGGCCTGTTGATGCAGCGCTCGCGCTTTTGCAACACCGCCGCCCTACGCGACGCCATCATGTTCAAGACCTATCGCAACACCAAGGCCATGCTGGTGGCGATGATGATCCTCACCGTCGGCTTCACCGGCTTCATGTCCCTCGGTGCCGGCCACCCGCTACGTTTCGATGTCGGCCTCAACACCTTCGCCGGCCTGTTCCTGTTCGGTATCGGCATGGTGCTGGCGGGTGCCTGCACGGTGTCGACCTGGGTCAAGACCGGCGAGGGCAACCTCGGTGCCTTGTGGGCGCTGATCTTCACCTTCGTCGGCATGTTCCTCTTCTCGGCCATCTGGTCGACAAGTTGGTGGCCGCCCGCGCCCCCGAGCATGACCGGGGAAATCAATACTGCGGCCTTGCAGCTCGGTTTCTCAAACGCCCAGACGCTCCAGGACAAGCTGGGCATCCCGGCGATCGTCTTCGGCCTGGTGCAAACCGCCATCCTGCTCGTCATTTACCGAGCGATCCTGCGCCGCGAGCAGGCGCAGCACGCCGAGCACGAGAAGCACCAGAAGCAACACAAGAAAGCCAAGGCGGAAACCGCCGTCGCAACCAATTGAGGAGACATCATGGGACTGTTCGGATCGAAGAAGAAAACCGAGGAAGCTGCCACTGACGGCATGGCCAAACTGTCGAACGGTAGCGAGATCAAGATCGCCCGCCAGGTCGACTGCCTGGGTGTCTCCTGCCCGCGCCCGCAATTGATGACCAAGAAGGCCATCGGCGAGATCGCCATCGGCGAGGTGATCGAGGTGCTGGCCGACAATCCCTCGTCGGTCGAGGCGTTGCCGCCGATGTGCGACGAGCTCGATGCCACGCATCTGGAAACCATCAAGGCGTCGAACTGCTGGCGCATCTACATCCGCAAGGACTGAGGCCATGTGGCAAAAAGTACTCATGCGCCTGTTCGTCGGCATTGCCGCCATCGTCAGCATCGGCGGCTACTTATGGATGACCCTGGCCCCTCCGCCGGGGCTCAAGCTGACGCGCGATGGTGTGCCGTATTTCACGCCGCCTGTCGTGCATCCGATCAGCGGCGAGGCCATTTCCCTCGAAGTCCTGGTACGTCATTACAAGGGAGAAAAATAATGGATGCACAAGTCATCGCCCACGGCTTGCTGTTCTGTCTCGCCTTCGGCGTGATCGCGCTGGCCTTTTTCGGCGAAACGCTGTGAAGGGAAAACGCACATGCTGAATCGTACGAGCTGGATTTTCTGTTCCGTGAGTATTGTTCTGGGTACTGCGGCCTGTGCTGCGGCTTTCGCACTGACCGCACTGCCGCCGGAAACCGTCCGGGCGGCCAAGGTGCCCGCGCCGCCCGAAGCCCTGCCCGAACTCGATCTGCCGGGTTTCGGCACGGTCAGCGTCATCGACCTGATGGGCTATTACATCGACAACCCGCCCGCACCGGCGGCCAGCGGCGCGGCGGCGGCTCCCGCCCAGCGTTTCGGCGGTTGCTGACTTTCGATGCGCACTCTGGCCGTCCTGTTCGCCTGTGTCGCCCTGCCCGCCTGGGCGGCGGCTGATTTCGTCAGCACGCAGAAAGTCGGCGCTGGCGAGACGGTGATCGACACCCGACCGCTGACGAACTGCCAGGCTGCCAGCCTGCCCGGCGCGCGTTGCCTGCCGCCGTCCGAATTCCTCGGCCCGCACGGCGAACTGCCGAACGAACGCGACCTGCTCTGGCTGCTGGGCACCGCCGGGCTGGATGGCAGCGAACGCGTCGTGGTGGCCGGGGACAGCGCCGGGGCGCGCGAATTCGTCGCCGGTTTGCTGTATCTGGCCGGCCAGCGCGAGGTGCGCATTCTCGATACCGCACTCACCCCCTTGATCGCGTCGCGGAGCGGTGCCGCGCCGGGCCAGATGCGCGCACTCTTCCGTGCCGTCATTTTTACCGCCCCGATGCGCGACCACCTCTGGATCGTGCGACCGCATGAGATCGCCAATTCCAAAGCCATTCTGGCCCCCGATGCCTATTCGGCGATCCGCCGCTTTGCGCGGCATCTGCTTGCCCACGGCGAAGCCTTGCGGGTGGGCTGGGCGCTAGCCAAGGAGAAACCATGAATCTTCTGTTCCATGTCACGACCGCTGCCAGCGGTGCCTTGCTCAAGCCGCTGGCGCTCGCTGCACGGCGTGCGAATGCAAGCTTTGCCGCCTTCTTCACCCACGAAGGCGTAATGAACCTCAAGGATGCCGAACTAGTCGCCGCACTCGCCGACAGCCGTGCGGTAGTCTGCGAGGAATCCTGGCACCGCTTCTGTCCCGACATCAACTGCCCGGTGGAAAACGGCAGCCAGACGATCAACAGCGCCCTGATGGGCGAAGCCGAGAAAGTGGTGAGCCTGTGAGCGAGAAAAATATCCTGGTACTGGCCCGGCGCGACCACGCCGAGGCCATGCGCGTCGCCGCCGGGCTGACCATCTTCGGCCACCGTGTCGATCTGATCTTCATGGATCGACCGGTGGAAGAGTCGGCGGAAAACGCCGCCAATGCCGAATTGCTGGAAATGTGCGACATCGCGCCCAGGACCACCGTCGGCGCGATGTCCGCCGACCTGCCATTGCTTGATGCCGCCGCACTGGCAACGGCACTGCGCGATGCCGACAGTGTCATTTCGCTGTAAGGAATACATCATGAAAATTCTGCAACTAAATACCGGTCTGTTTCCCGACGCCCAGACCGTGGATGCCGCCCTGCGGCAGATCGCTTCGATGCATCATGTCGAAACGGTCGATCTCAGGCGCCGGGACATGGGGGGAGGCGATTGGGACGAGGTCATGCGCCGCATCCTCACCGCCGATCAAATCGTCAGCATTTGAACCACATCCTGATGGAGGAGACACAATGACACAATCAACAATGCAATTGGGCCGTTCGCTCTGGCTGGCCACGGCCTTCGTATTTGGCCTCGCCAGCAGCGCATGGGCAGCCGAACCGCTCGTCGATGTTGCCTGGCTCAAGGCCAACCTCGGCAAACCCGGCATCGCCATCGTCGATACCCAACCGACCAGCGATTTCCTGCGCGGTCACATCCCTGGTGCGGGCAATACAGATTTCGCCAAGTCCGGCTGGATCGAGGAGCGCGCCGACAAGGTGCCCGACATGTTCCCGGCCAAGCTCGACAAGCTCACCGCCCATATCGGCAGCCTCGGCATCGACAACAACACGCATGTCGTTCTCGTGCCGCCCGGTAACAATCACGGCGACGTCGGCTACGCCACGCGCATCTACTGGACCTTCAAGGCGCTCGGTCACGACAACATTTCCCTGCTGAATGGCGGCATGAAGGAGTGGACCAAGGACAAGGCCAACCCGCTGGAAACCGGTGCCGCCAAGGTGACGGCCAAGACCTTTGCCCCGAACCCGCGTCCCGAGATGATCATCACCGCCGAGGATGTCAAGGCGGCCCTCGCCAAGAAGACCCTGCTCGTCGACCATCGTCCGCACGACCAGCACGTCGGCATCAACCGCAATCCGAAAGGCAGCCAGAACGGCACCCTGCCCGGCGCGGCCAACCTGCCCGCCGCCTGGACCACCGAAAACGGCGGCGGCAAGTTCCGCACCAAGGCACAGATCGAGAAGCTCTTCAAGGTGGCCAACGTGCCGACCAGCGGCGAGCAGATCAGCTTCTGCAACACCGGCCATCTCTCGTCGATCGGCTGGTTCGTCACCCATGAACTGATGGGCAACAATAAGTCGCGCATGTACGACGGCTCGATGGTCGAATGGACGCTGACCAAGGCCGGCCCGGTCGAGCAGAAGATCAATATCGACTGAGTGCGTTTCCGTCATTGGCTGTTCGGTCTGGCGGCGGCCTGTTGTGCCGCCGCTCAGGCCGCAGATGAATCGTCCCAACGCCTGGCGGCAGAGCTGGCCATCATGGCCGGCGACGCGCGCCAGCTTTCCGTTGGCGAGATCGGTCCCCAGGAGCGCCGCGGATTGGTCGAGCGCCTGCAAGGGGCGCTCGCCTCACTGCCGCTGACGCTACGGCGTGCCGGAGCAGATCCGCAATCCGTCGCGCCATTGCGCGCAAGTCTGCAACGCCAGGATTGGCGCGCTTTTCTTGCCACGCTGGCACCGCTCACGGAGCGCCATCCCTTCACGGCCGGCTTCCTGAGCATTCCCGCGACACCGCAGCGTGTTCGCGCAGGTGCCGCTTTGCACCAGGAGGTCTGCGCCGCCTGCCACGCTGCCGACTGGGGCGACACGCTGCTGCCCGCCAAGGTTCTCCCCGCCCAACTCGCCTCCATGCCTCGCGCGGAATTCGCCGCTCGCCTTTGGCTCGGCGTGCGCGGCACGCGCGCAACGAATTACGCCAATCCATTTACCGATGAAGAGTTGGCGGCCCTGATGCTCTACTACAGCCAAACGCAATAGTTGGGTTGACTGCTCGCTTCTGAGCAGTAGAATTGCTTGGGTATTTCCATAATCATGGAATCATAAAAATGAACAGCGCCCCTGCTGTCGAAAAACTCGCCGCACTGGCGCAGGAAACCCGCCTCGCCATCTTCCGCCTGCTCGTCGAGGCCGGCCCGGAAGGCATGAACGCCGGTGCCATCGCGGCGGCGCTCGACATTCCGCCCGCCACGCTGTCCTTCCACATCGCCCATCTGGCGCGTGCAGGGCTGGTGTCGGCGCGGCAGGAAAGTCGCTTCATCTTTTACGCAGCCGATTTTGCGGCGATGGACGAACTGATCGCCTATCTCACCGACAACTGCTGCCAGGGCGGCGGGCAGTGCCTGCCGAAGACCGCCGCCGTTGCCACCACCACCAAGCGCCGCAAGGCCGCCTGAGGAGACCTCCCATGACCTTCAATGTTCTCGTGCTCTGCACCGGCAATTCCGCCCGCTCCATCCTCGGCGAAATGCTGTTCAACCATCTCGGTCAGGGCCGCGTGAAGGCCTACTCGGCCGGCAGCAAACCCGGTGGCGTGGTGAATCCAGTCGCCATCGAAACCCTGCAGAAGCACGGCATTCCCTGTGAGGGCGCGCGCAGCAAATCCTGGGACGAATTCGGTGCCAGCACCGTCCCGCCAGCGCCGACTTTCGATTTCATCTTTACCGTCTGTTCCAACGCCGCCAACGAAACTTGCCCGGTCTGGCCCGGCCACCCGACCACCGCGCACTGGACGATTCCCGACCCGGCCCATGTCGAGCCGATGGAAGCGCGGCGCGAAGCGTTTGAGGTGGCCTACCAGTCGCTGTACAAGCGCATCGCCGCTTTCCTCGCCCTGCCGCTCGAAACGATGCCCCGCGACGAGGCGCTGGCCGCCGCCCGACGCATCCACGAGGAAGGCTGACATGTCCGCCCAATGCGAAGTCACGGCAAAAGCCGCTGCGGGAGCACCGCTGAGCTTTTTCGAGCGCTGGCTGACGCTCTGGGTGTTCATCTGCATCCTCGTCGGCATCGGCCTCGGACAATGGTTCCCGGCACCGTTCCAGACGCTAGGCCGCATGGAGGTTGCCCAGGTCAACCTGCCGGTCGGCTTGCTCATCTGGATCATGATCATCCCGATGCTGATCAAGGTCGATTTCGGCGCGCTTGCCGAGGTTAAAAGTCACGTCAAGGGCATTGGCGTCACGCTGTTCGTCAACTGGCTGGTCAAGCCCTTCTCGATGGCTTTTCTGGGCTGGCTGTTCATCCGCCATCTGTTCGCGCCGTATCTGCCCGCCGACCAGATCGACAGCTACGTCGCCGGCCTCATCCTGCTCGCCGCCGCGCCCTGTACGGCGATGGTGTTCGTCTGGAGCCGGCTGACCAACGGCGACCCGCTGTTCACGCTTTCGCAGGTCGCGCTTAACGACACCATCATGGTGTTCGCCTTCGCGCCCGTCGTCGGCCTGCTGCTCGGCATCTCGGCCATCACGGTGCCGTGGGCCACGCTGCTGACTTCCGTCTTCCTCTACATCGTGATTCCGCTGATCGTCGCGCAGCTCTGGCGCAGGGCGCTGCTGAACAAGGGGCAGGCGCATTTCGACGCCATGATGGAAAAAATCGGCCCCTGGTCGATCACGGCGCTGCTCGCCACGCTGGTGCTGCTGTTCGCCTTCCAGGGCAAGGCCATCATCGAGCAGCCGCTCATCATCGCGCTGCTGGCCGTGCCGATCCTGATCCAGGTGTTCTTCAATTCGAGCCTCGCCTACTGGCTCAACCGGCAGGTCGGCGAGAAGCACAGCGTCGCCTGCCCGTCGGCGCTGATCGGCGCCAGTAATTTCTTCGAGCTGGCCGTGGCCGCTGCGATCTCGCTGTTCGGTTTCGAATCCGGCGCGGCACTCGCGACGGTGGTCGGCGTGCTGATCGAGGTGCCGGTGATGCTGCTGGTCGTCAAGGTGGTGAATGCCACCAAACCCTGGTATGAACAAGGAGTGAAATCATGAAAAAACTCGAAGTCTTCGATCCCGCCCTGTGTTGTTCCACCGGCGTCTGCGGCGTCGAGGTCGATCCGGTGCTCGCCCAGTTCGCCGCCGACCTGCAATGGGTGGGCGAGCAAGGCGTGGCGGTGAGCCGCCACAACCTCGGCCAGGAACCCGCCGCCTTCGCCGCGAACCCGGCGGTGGTGAAGGAAATGGAAGCCGGCATGGAGCGCCTGCCGGTGATCCTGGTCGATGGACAAATCATGTCCACCGGCCTGTATCCCTCGCGTGCGCAGCTGGCACAGAAGCTCGGCCTGAAAGTCGGCGCTGGCGAGACGGCGGCCGCATCCACGCAATCTTGCTGCACGCCGAAATCGGGCTGCTGCTGATGGCGCTGCCTGAAATCAACACGCGCCACCTGTTCTTCACCGGCAAGGGCGGCGTCGGCAAGACATCGCTTTCCTGCGCGACCGGACTCGCGCTCGCCGAAGCCGGCAAGCGCGTACTGATCGTCAGCACCGACCCAGCCTCGAACCTCGACGAGGTATTGGGTGCCAGGCTCGGCAGTACGCCGACGGCGATTCCCGACGCGCCCAACCTCTGCGCGCTCAACATCGACCCGGTCGCCGCCGCCGCCGACTATCGCGAGCGCATGGTCGCGCCCTATCGCAAGCTGCTGCCCGCCGCCGCAATCCAGAGCATGGAGGAACAGTTCTCCGGCGCCTGCACCGTCGAGATCGCCGCCTTCGACGAATTCTCCAAGCTGCTGGGCGACCCGACTGCGACCGCCGGCTTCGACCACATCGTCTTCGATACCGCGCCGACCGGCCACACGCTGCGCCTGCTCACCCTGCCCTCGGCCTGGAGCGGCTTCATCGCCTCCACCACCGGCGGTGCCTCCTGCCTCGGCCCGCTGGCCGGGCTGGAGAAACAGAAGGCGCTCTACGCCGCCACCGTCGCGCGCCTGTCCGACCCGACCGAAACCACCGTCGTGCTGGTCAGCCGCGCCGAAACCGCCGCGCTCGCCGAGGCCGAGCGCACGCGCGCGGAACTCGCCGAACTCGGCGTGTGCAACTTGCGGCTCGCCATCAACGGCCTGTTCGCCGCCGCCGTGCCGGGCGACGAAATCGCGGATGCGATGACGCGCCGCGCCGCCGCCGCGCTCGCCGCCATGCCGGCCGCGCTGGCCGAATTGCCGGGCAGCACCACGCCCTTCGTGCCGCGCGGCACGGTCGGGCTCGACGCCCTGCGGGCATTGGCGCTGGAAGCGCCAACCGCCGCCGCGAACGAAGATCCGGTGCCGGAATTGCCCGCCAATCTCGCGCCCATCGAGGAACTTGTCGACGCCATCGCCGCCCCCGGCCGCGGCGTGGTCATGACCATGGGCAAGGGCGGCGTCGGCAAGACCACGCTGGCGGCGGCCATCGCCTTTGCGCTGGCGCGGCGCGGGCACAAGGTGCACCTCTCCACCACCGACCCGGCCGCCCATGTCGCCGCTGCCGTCGGCGACAGCATCGCCGGGCTGACGGTCAGCCGCATCGACCCGACCGCCGAAGTCGCGCGTTACACGGAAGAAGTGCTCGCCAAGGCTGGCAGCCAGCTCGACGCAGCGGGACGCGCCATGCTGGAAGAAGACCTGCGCTCGCCCTGCACCGAGGAGATCGCCGTTTTCCGCGCCTTTGCCCAGGCCGTGCATGCAGGACGGGATGGCTTTGTCGTACTCGATACGGCCCCGACCGGGCATACCCTGCTGCTGCTGGATGCCGCCGAAGCCTATCACCGGGAAGTCTTGCGTACGCGGGGCGAAATGCCGGAAAGCGTGGTTGAGCTGCTGCCGCGCCTGCGCGACCCCGACTACACGCACGTCTTTATCGTTACGCTGGCCGAGGCGACACCGGTGCATGAAGCAGAACGTCTGCAAGCTGACTTGGCCCGCGCCCGCATCAAACCTTACGCCTGGATCATCAACCAGAGTCTGTATGCCAGCGGCACCGCCGATCCGCTGCTGCACCAGCGCGGGGTTTATGAACTGCCCTTCATCCGTCGCGTGGCGACCGCGCTTTCTCCCCAGACCGCCCTGTTGCCGTGGCTGGCCGAGCCACCGGTGGGCAGCGCCGGACTTGCACGCATCGTCAACTGACATGCGCTGTGTGGCCGACGCCTGGAAAAAGCACGAAGCGGAACTGCGCCGCTTCCTGCACCATCGCACCGGCGACGATGCGGCGGCGGACGACCTGCTGCAGGAAGTCTTCCTGCGCGTGCTGCGACAACAAAACGGCCTGTGCGGCATCGATAATCCACGTGCCTGGCTGTTTCACGCGGCGCGCAATCTGCTGATCGACCGCTTGCGGCTGACCAAAGAACAGGTTCCCTTGCCCGATGATCTGGCGGCCGAGGTGCAAGAAGCGAGTCCTGCGGTTGATGGCCTGGTTCAATGCTTGCCACGCGTCCTCGCCGAACTGTCGCCGCAGGATCGCGAAGCCATTACGCTCTGTGATATCGAAGGCATGACCCAGCAGGACTACGCCCAACGCATCGGACTTTCCTTACCCGCTGCCAAGTCACGCGTGCAACGGGCACGCATCCGACTCAAGGCGCGCATGAGCGAAGTCTGCCAGGTCAGTTTCGATACGGCTGGCCAGGTCGAAGCCTTCGTGCCTCGCCCACCGCTTGCCTGACCTGCATCCTTTTTAACGCAGCTTCGTCTCCCTTGGTAATCCATCTCGGGAGTACATTTTGTGTCCGAATTAGTCCTGCAACTCAAGCGCTGGCCAGCTCGCCAGCCTTATGTTTTCCTGGTCATTGCTGCTGCGCTTTGGTTTGCGCTTTACCAGACCCTGATTCCGTTCTCGGAAGCGCTGGTTGGCCTGCTACCGGTGGCACGCGATAGTCATCTGGGCGGTGCGCTACAGTTCTTCTTTTATGACACGCCCAAGGTTTTGCTGCTGCTGACCGGCATCGTCTTCGTCATGGGCATCGTCCATACCTTCGTCTCGCCCGAACGCACCCGCGCGTTGCTCTCTGGCAAGCGACTGGGCGTCGGCAACGCGATGGCGGCAAGCTTGGGCATCGTCACGCCGTTTTGTTCCTGCTCGGCGGTGCCGCTGTTCATCGGCTTTCTGCAGGCCGGCGTGCCGCTGGGGGTGACGTTCTCATTCCTGATTTCCGCGCCGATGGTAAATGAAGTGGCGCTGGCGCTGCTGTTCGGCATGTTCGGCTGGAAAGTCGCCGCGCTGTATCTGGGTATGGGCCTGCTGGTCGCCATCGTCGCCGGTCTGGTGATCGGCGAGTTGAAGATGGAGCGTCATCTCGAAGACTGGGTGCGCGCCATGCAGAATACCCAGGAGGTCGTCGCCTTCGAGGGCACCGATATGCACTGGGGCGAGCGCATCGACAGCGGCCTTCACCACGTGCGCGAGATCGTCGGTAAGGTCTGGCCCTACATCCTCGCCGGTATCGCGCTCGGCGCCGGCATTCACGGCTACGTGCCGGAAGACTTCATGGCCTCGATCATGGGCAAGGATGCGCCGTGGTGGTCCGTCCCCGCCGCCGTCGCCATCGGCGTGCCGATGTACACCAACGCCGCCGGCATTATCCCCATTGTCGAGGCGCTGATGGGCAAAGGCGCGGCGCTGGGCACCGTTCTGGCTTTCATGATGGCGGTGATCGCGCTCTCCGCGCCGGAGATGATCATCCTGCGCAAGGTGCTGAAGCCGCAACTGATCGCCACCTTCGCGGGCGTCGTCGCGGCGGGCATCCTGCTGGTGGGTTATGTGTTCAACGCAATCTTGTAGGGAGTCGAACATGAAATCGAAACTGTTGGCCATGGCAATACTGTCGTCGCTGGCATTCCCCGTGCTTGCACAGCAGCCGGGGGCGCCAGTCGAAAAGCGCGAGTTGATCTACTGCGCCGACCTGATGACGCACGAGGAACGCGAGGCATACCGGGCCAAGATGCAGGCTGCCCGAACGCTCGAAGAAAAAACGCAGATCCGGGCCGACCACCAAACAGCCATGCAGGCGCGCGCGGTCAGCCAGGGTGTCGCGGGGCAATGCGAACCCCGGCAGGGCCAAGGACCCGGCGCCGGTCAAGGCTATGGTCCCGGCCAAGGTCAGGGAGGCGGACGGCGATGAAACCGCACACGATGCTGGTCGGCGTCGCCGTCCTCGGGCTGATCGGCTGTAGCGAGGTGCCCCAGGGCGATGCGGCGCGCGGCGAAAAAATCCACGAGGTCTGCCTCGATTGCCATGGCACAAGTCTTTACGTCAAACAGGATCGCAAGGTCAAGTCGCTCGATCAACTGCGCAAGGAAACGCTGCGCTGGGGCGACTACTACAGCCCGGCGTTTTCGCCGCAGGACGTCGACGACGTGGTCGCCTATCTCAATCGCGACTTTTACAAGTTCAAATGACCGCATCCAGAGTCGCCGTTTTGGCGATGTTGATCGCGCTTGCCGGCTGCGGTCGTGCCGAATCCTTCCCGCCATCCCCTGGCGTTGCGCTGGTTGCAAACGCAACTTCAAGCGGCCTGCCGACCATCGCAGAATTCGGCGCCAAGACCTGCGCCTCCTGCCGCGAGATGGAGGGGATTCTCGACAGCGTGGCGAAGAAGACGGTCGGCAAGGCGCATGTACTGGTCATCGACATCAGCAAGGATTACGAAGCGGCGAAAGTCTTCCAGATCCGCCTGATGCCGACGCAGGTCTTTTTCGACGCGCAGGGTCGCGAAGCTGGCCGGCACATGGGCAAGCTTTCCGAGGCTGAAGTTATCGCCCGCCTTGGGCTGCGTCCATGAGCGAAAGCGCAGCGCTGATCGCCGCCTATCCGCTCGCCGCCGCCGGAACGGCCTTGCTGGCCGGCATCGCTTCTTCGGTCTCGCCCTGTACGGTCGCCGCCGTGCCGCTGGTCGTGGGCTATGTCGGCGGCTACGCCGACGGCAGCCGGCGCCGCGCCATCGCCTATTCCGCCGCCTTCGCGCTCGGCATGGCGCTAGCCTTTACCGCCATCGGCCTGGCCGTCGCGCTGGCCGGGGCAATGTTCCTGCCGGCCGGCGGTTTCTGGCGCTGGGTGCTGATCGCTCTGGCCTTGGCTGCTGGCGCAAGCCTGCTGAGTGGCAAGGGATTACCCGGACTGGGCAAAGGCCAGTGCGGCGTGACCGCACCGCAAACGCGGCACTGGCGCGGCATATTCGGCGCCTTCGCCACCGGCGCGCTCTCGGGCTTCGTCTTCGCGCCTTGCGCCACGCCGGTGATGGTCGGCATCCTCGCGCTGATCGGCAACCAGCAGGACGTGCTGTTCGGCACCGGCCTGATGTTCCTCTATCCGCTCGGCCACAGCGCGCTGCTGCTCGCGGCGGGCAGCTCGATCGGCTTCGCGCAGTGGCTCGCCCGCGCGCGCTGGGCGGAGCGTTTCAACTGGGGGTTTACGCGGCTGGCCGGCTTGCTGCTGGTTGGCTATGCGCTGTATCTGGTCACCGAAATGCAGGGCTGGATGGTCTGACGCCGTCCAGCCAGCGCCGACTTTTTTCTGCATCCTTGAAACAGGTTTTACGTCTACCGGATTAAGGAGGCCGCATGTCGCGGCCCGGCTATCGGGAGGCAATCATGGCAAACCGCGAAATCGTCTTATGCACCTCCGTCCGTACCCCCATCGGCACCTACGGTGGCACATTGAAAAACACCCCGGCGACCGAATTGGGCGCTGTCGTCATTCGTGAAGTATTGAAGCGCTCCGGCCTTGCGCCGGAGAAGGTACAGACCTTGGTCATGGGTCAGGTCGTCCAGGCCGGCAGCAAGATGAACCCGGCACGCCAGGCGGGCATCGGCGGCGGCTTGCCGGTGGAGGTGCCGGCGCTGACGGTCAACCGCGTGTGCGGTTCCGGCGCGCAGGGCATCGCTTCAGCGGCGATGGAGATCATGGCAGGCTATGTCGATTGCGCCATCGCTGGCGGCATGGAGAACATGGATCGGGCACCCTATCTGTTGCCACAAGGTCGCTGGGGCGCGCGCATGGGCGATGTCGCGCTGCTCGATAGCATGCTTCTCGATGGCCTGAATGATGCTTTCAGCAACGAACATTCCGGCTGGCATACCGAGGATCTGGTCACGAAATACGGCATTAGTCGAGCCGATCAGGATGCCTGGGCCTTGCGCTCGCAGCAGAATTTTTCCGCCGCGCAAGCCGCCGGCAAGTTTGAGGCCGAAATCGTGCCAGTCGAGGTCAAGGGCCGCAAGGGACCTGAGTTCTTTGCCAAGGATGAACATAACCGCCCAGAAACCACGGCCGATTCACTCGCCAAGCTCAAACCGGCTTTCCGTAAAGACGGCACCATCACCGCCGGCAACGCCCCCGGCCTCAATACTGGCGCGGCTGCGATGATTGTCGCCGAGCGTGCCTGGGCCGAGGGGAATGGATTGAAACCCATTGCGCGTCTGGCGTCCTACGGTGTCGCTGCCGTCGAGCCTGGCTTCTTTGGCATTGGTCCGGTGCCGGCGGTACGACAAGCGCTGGCGCGCGCCGGCTGGCAGGTCAGCGATGTTGACCGCATGGAAGTCAATGAAGCCTTTGCCGCCATCGCCATCGCCTGCACGCGCGAACTGGGCTTCGCGCAAGACGTCGTGAACGTCGAGGGCGGTGCCATCGCTCACGGCCACCCCATTGGCGCGTCCGGCGCGGTGCTGACCACGCGGCTGCTCCACTCGATGCAGCGCGACGGCCTGAAGCGCGGTATCGTTACGCTGTGCATCGGCGGCGGACAGGGCATCGCGCTGGCGCTGGAAATAATCTGACAAGGAGACGACACCATGAACCCACGAATGATCGAATTATTCGCCGCAGGCTTCCTGCTTGCTTCAGCCCCGGTGTTTGCAGGCGACAAGATGGTCGATGTCGGTAAGGGCGAGTACAACGCTGCCTGCGCCAGTTGCCATGGCCTGCAAGGCACGGGCGATGGCCCAGCGGCCGACCAGATGAAAATGAAAGTGCCCGATTTAACTGGGTTGGCCAATGCTAATCAGGGCGTGTTCCCGTTCGACAGGGTCTATCAGATCATTGACGGCCGTGCCGAGATCAAGGCGCACGGTTCGCGCGAAATGCCAATCTGGGGCGGGGCCTTCCGCCGTCAGACTTCGGGCTATTTCGAGAACTATGCGGGCGATCCCGAGTCGGGTGCGCGCAGCCGTATCCTGGCCTTGGTCGAATATGTGTTCAGGCTCCAGAAGAAGTAATTACTATCGTTTTCATCATCCTGCCCCACAGGTTGCGGCGAGACCGTAGCGGTTTCGCCGTTTTTCCTGAGGTTTGCCCAGGACTGCATCCTTTTTCGGGGAAGTTGTCCACTTGGCGTCCCCCATCTGGAGAAGCTCATGCACGGTTATCAAATCAGTTTTTTTGACCAGTCCAGATAAACGCTACGGTGATAAGCCGCTGGCACAGTGGCTGGTCGATCTTGCACACGAAATGAACCTGTGTGGCGTCAGTCTGCTGGATCAGGAAGTCGATGTCGCGCATCGGCATAAGCCTCACGCAGGCCATTTCCCCAAGTTGATGGATCAGTGCATGGAGGTCAGAATGACCGCTACCGCAGACAAGGCAGGTTTACTGTTTGAACGTCTTGCCCAAGAGAACGTGCAAGTCTTTTTCACCAAGACGCCTGTCGAGTTCGGCATGCTGGGCCATGAGTAGCCATACTCATGATCACCACCATCATGGCGATGCCAAGTCGCCCGACCAGCGCCGCCGGCTGGTTATAGCGCTCGCGCTAACCTGGGGCTTCGCGCTGGTCGAAGCATTGGCTGGCTGGCGGGGCGGCTCATTGGCGCTCTTGGCGGATGCCGGCCACATGGTGACGGACGGTGCGGCACTTGGCTTGGCGCTTCTCGCCGCCTGGTTCGCAACCCGCAAACCCTCGACACGTCACTCCTATGGCTTCGGTCGCGCCGAGCTGTTCGCGGCGCTGATCAATGCCCTGACCATGCTTGCCGTTGTCGCTGGCATTGCCGTGGCAGCCTGGTCACGCTTTTCCGTACCGCGACCCATCGATGGCCTGCTGGTCAGCGTGGTTGCGCTCATCGGTCTGGGCGTCAATCTGTTCGTCGCATGGCTGCTCTCGCACGGTCAGGAAAACCTCAACGTGCGCGGCGCCTTCCTGCATGTGCTGGGCGATGTGCTCGGCTCGGTCGCCGCCATCATTGCCGGTGTCGTCGTCTGGCTCACTGGCTGGACGCCCATCGACCCGCTGCTGTCGCTGTTGATCGGCGGCCTGGTGTTGGCTGCCAGCCTGCGCCTGCTGCGCGATGCACTACATGGCCTGATGGACGGCGTGCCCTTTGCCATTGACCTCGATCATCTCGGCAAGGAATTAGCAAGCGTGCCGGGTGTCATCGAGGTACATGATCTGCATGTCTGGTCGCTCTCCGGCGAGCGTCTGGCGCTCACCGCGCATGTGCGTGTCCAGGATCTCGCCGACTGGCCGGCGATCCTGCAAGGCCTGCAACACGAGGCGGAGGAACATGGCATCGGCCATCCCACCTTCCAGCCGGAGACTATCCCCTGGGCGCCGCTGGTACGGCAGGCGCAATGATGCATCCTTTTCCATGCCGGTTCGTCTCCTTCGGCATCATTCACCACGGAGTCACATCATGAAAAACATCAAGGTTCTCGGCACCGGCTGTGCCAACTGTAAAACCACGCTGAAGCTGATCGAGGAAGCCGCTGCCGCCAAGGGTGTTCCCGTCCAACTGGAAAAGGTTGAGGAGATCAAGGACATCATGGGCTATGGCGTGATGAGTACGCCGGGCGTGGTGATCGATGGCAAGGTGGTGCACGCTGGCGGCATTCCGAGCAAGGACAAGATCGACGGCTGGCTCGGTTAAGCGCCGTCCCACCAGCGACCGAAGGAAGTCCCCTTTACGGGACGCCGACTTTTCATGAAGCGCGCATTTCAAACCATACGAATAGTCTTGCTGGCCTTCCTCGTGCTTGCCGGGACGGCATTTGCCGAGTCTGCCAAGCCCCTCTGGGTCGATCAGGACGGTGACGGTAATCAGCGCGTCCACCTCTACTTCTTCTGGTCGGAAACCTGCCCACACTGCCAGGAGGCACATCCGTTTATCGAGGCGATTCCGCGCGAGCGGCCCTGGGTCGTGCTGCATGCGCTGGAGGTTTCGCGCAGCGAGGAAAACGCGCGGCGCTTCGAGGCCATGGCGCAAGCCATCGGTCAGCGTGCCGAGGCGGTGCCAACTTTCATGGTGTGCGGCTGGATGGAGGTCGGCTGGCAGGATGAGGCCAGCAGCGGAGCAGCCTTGCTGCGCACTCTCGACGCCTGCCGAGCCGGCGGTGCCGGAACTGTCGTGCCCGCAGACCAACCCGCCATTGACCTGCCGCTGCTGGGCAAAGTCGACGCCACTACCTTGTCCTTGCCCGTCTTCACGCTGGTGATCGCCAGCCTCGACGCCTTCAACCCCTGCGCCTTCTTCGTGCTGCTGTTCCTGCTCAGCCTCCTGGCCAACCAGAAAGACCGCCGTCGCATGCTGACGGTGGGTGCCATCTTCATCGTCGCCTCGGGGCTGATGTATTTCGCCTTCATGGCCGCGTGGCTGAATGTCTTCCAGCTCCTCGGCGCACTCAGCTGGATCACGCTGGGGGCCGGCATCCTCGCCATTTTCGTCGGCGCGGTGAACGTCAAGGATTTCTTTGCCTTCGAGAAGGGCATCACGCTATCGATTCCCGAATCCGCCAAGCCGAACATTTATCGGCGGGCGCGCGCCATCCTGCAATCGGAACGCACCGGGCCGATGCTGCTCGCAACCGTGTTCCTCGCCATCGCGGCGAACTTTTACGAGTTGCTCTGCACTGCCGGCTTTCCCATGGTCTACACGCGCATCCTCACCTTGCACGAGCCGTCGGAATCGGCACGCTATGCCTGGCTGGCCCTCTACAACGTCATCTATGTCGTGCCCTTGACGCTGATCGTGCTCGCCTTCGTCGGCACCCTGGCGACGCACAAGCTGACCGAGCGCGAAGGCCGCCTGCTCAAGCTGATGTCGGGCGCGATGATGCTGGAACTCGGGCTGGTGCTGGCCCTCGTGCCGCACTGGCTCAACAGTCTCGTGGTGACGGCGGCCTTGCTGGCGATCGCGCTGGGCATCACCTTCGTGGCAGCGCGCCTCACGCGCGCATCCGGGACGGCATAAGCATGGATGCGTCGACCATCGCTCTGGCCGCCACGGTGGTGTTTCTCATCGCGATGGTCTTTTCGATGCTGGGCCTGGGCGGGGCGATGCTCTATGTGCCTGCCTTCAAGTGGCTCGAACTGCCCTTGAAAACCACGGCGATTCCGCTCGGCCTGCTGCTCAATGGCGTTACCTCGTTCTCGGCCTTCCTGCGCTACTGGCGCGAGGGTCTGGTGGATTTTCGCGGCGGCCTGCCGGCGGCGCTGGCCGCCGTGATCGCCGCGCCGCTTGGTGCGCTGTGCATGCAGTATGTGCCGCGCGATGCGCTGCTGCTGCTGTTCGCTGCCTTCACCGCACTGGCCGGTTTCTACAGCCTGAAGACCGGCACCAGCGAGACGGCCGAACCGCCGTCCCGCCAGCGCCGACTTTTGATCGGACTGGGGCTGGGCGGCGCGAATGGCTTCATTGGTGGCCTGCTTGGAGTCGGTGGGGGTTTCATCGTTGCACCGATGCTGATGGCGCTTGGCTTTCCGACCAAGCGTGCGGTGGCGACGACGAGCTTCATCGTCACCCTGGCTTCGATTTCCGGCTTCGCGGCGCATGCAACGGCGGGCAGCCTCGATGCGACTCTGACCGTAACGACGCTGGCCGCCGCCATTGCCGGCTCGCAACTCGGTGCCTGGTACATGGCGCGTCGTGCCAAGCCGGCCTGGGTGAAAACGCTTTACGGCGTACTGCTCTTGTTGGTCGCAGCAAAGCTGATCTGGGACATTCTTTGAAAAGGAGACCGTCATGGACTTGAACGATCCGAAAAAAGTATTGATGAACGCGCTGGACTTCCACGGCCACCGCTGCTGGGCCTCCGTCGCCGGTGTGCGTGTTGGTTTTGCTGCCTTGCGTGCACTGGGCGTCAAGCGCTCCGGCGGCCGGCAACTGCATGCCTTCATCGAGATCGGCGAAGATCATGGCGGCATGTGCTTCGGCGACGGCGTGCAGTTCGTCACCGGCTGCACGCTGGGCAAGGGCAACATGGAAAAAACGCCGTTGGGCAAGCTGGCCGTGACGCTGATCGAGCGTCACACCAATCGTGCGGTGCGCGTCAGCTACAAGCCGACGCTGCAAAAGGCCATCGCCGAATCGCCCTTCATGACCAAGCGCGGGCAGGGCATCGAGCCGGACGATATCCCCGAGGCCGAGCAGATGGAACTCGTCGACCTCGTTTGGAATGCACCCGAGGCCGACGTGCTGACGGTCGAGCCAGTGTTTCAGTTCGACCGAGACTGGCTGCCGGAGATCATGGGCTTCGTGCCCTGTGCCGCCTGCCACGAGCTGACGGCGCGCGCCTACCTGCGCGTGGTTGGTGAGAAGCATGTGTGCATTTCTTGCTCGGGTTATGAACGTTAAATGTCATATCGAATCTTTCACGTCCTTGCTGCCATCTTGCTGCTCGCAGGCTGCCAGAACATCGGCTACCGCGAGTTGCCGCGCGACCGCCACGGTTTCACGCAGGCCATCGCTACGTCGTGGAAGGAACAGATGCTGCTCAACATCGTCAAGGTGCGTTATCTTGACCCACCGGTGTATCTCGATGTTTCCTCGGTTATCAGTTCCTATACCTTTGAAACCGAGCTGGGGCTGACGGGAACCCTCTTCCCACACAACCGGATCGAGAACAGCCGCGGCATCGGTGCCACCGGCCGGTACGGCGAGTCGCCCACGGTGTCCTATGTACCGCTGACGGGCGAGCGCCTGGTCAAGAGCATGCACACGCCGATTCCGCCGGAAACGGTGCTCGCCACCATCGCCGGCGGCGGACGTACCGAGCTGATCCTGCGTGCCACCGTGCAGGCGATCAACGGCATCCCCAACATCGCCAGTGCGCCGACGCGCAGCCGCAAGCGCGATGCGCGCTTCCTGGAAGTCGGCGAGCGTTTGGGCCGCATTGCCGAAAACGGCGGCCTGAGCCTGCGCATCGAAGCGCGCGAGAACGGCGGTAGGACGATGGTGGTGCTGCGCCCGGTCGACGCCGAATCGACTGAGGATGTCGCCCGTCTCAAGGCGCTGCTCGGTCTCGATGCCGACCGCGACAGTTTCTTCCTGAGCTTCGGCGCGGCGCGCGGCAAGTCCGACGAAATCGTCATGCTGACCCGCACCATGCAGGGCGTAATCGGCGACCTGGCCGCCGGCGTCGAGGTGCCGCCGCAGGATGTCGCCGAAGGCCGCGCCACGCAGCATGGGCAACAAAGCGGCAACGACGAGGCGCTGATCCGTGTGCGTTACAGCACCGAGCAACCAACGGATGCCTATGCGGCCGTGGCCTATCGCGGCGGCTGGTTCTGGATCGACGACCGCGACCTGGATTCCAAGCGCAGCTTCCGCTTTCTCGCCATGTTTTCCTCGCTGGCCGAAACCGGCACGACGCCACAGGCGCCCTTGTTGACGATTCCAGCGCGCTGATGTGACGTTCGCAACAATCGCTTACACACGATTACACGAATTGCATAGAGCTTCCTGTGGAAAAGACTAGATTGAAGCAAGTCGACGACACGTCGAATCTTTCATCCACCAAAGGAGAATCATCATGAAAAAACTTGCACTGACTGCTTCCTTCCTTACGGCTGCCGTTGTCGCTGCATCCGCTTTCGCGCAAATGGGTCCGGGCGGCGGCATGGGGCCTGGTGGCCAAGGTGGTAAAGGCCGCTTCGGCTGGAATCAGGATCACACGCCAGGCTGGACGCTGATGTCGTCGGAAGAACGGACGGCTTGGCAAGCGCAAATGAACGAAGTCAAGACCTACGAGGAATGCAAGGCGACCCAGGAGGCCCACCGTAGTGTGATGGAAGGGCGAGCGAAAGAGAAAGGCCTCAAGTTCTCGGTTAGTGCAACATCTCTTCTGTAAATTCGTAGCCTGCTGGTTTTGCGGCATTT
>CAZZFN010000003.1:0-40785 GCA_964653505.1 uncultured Methyloversatilis sp. | reverse complement strand
CGCGCAAGCTCGTCGGCCAGACCACCGACCGCATCGTCGGCGGTTTGAAGTGCGCGGTGCTGGTGGTCAAGCTCCCGCCGGAACCCGAGGCGCTGCTCGCCGCGGTGCGCAATCAGGCCTGATCCGGGCAGGGACTGCTCCAACGGTCGCACCCCCGCTACGCGCCAGACCGGCTTCTGGGCAGTTCTGGACATTTTGAAGTTTGTAACTACAATTTGCATGAACTGACCGGCGGAGCTTTTCATGCCCATGATCGAACGTCTGGCCCATGGCACCCTGCTGCGGCTCGCGCGCGGATTTCCCGTGCTGGCCATCACCGGACCGCGTCAGTCGGGCAAGACGACGCTGGCGCGGACGACGTTTCCCGACAAGCCCTACGTCAGCCTCGAAGACCCCGACCTGCACATGCTGGCGGCGCGCGATCCGCGCCGCTTCCTGGCCGGCTTCCCGGACGGGGCGATCATCGATGAAGCCCAGCGCCTGCCGGAGCTGTTTTCCTGGCTGCAGGGGCTGGTGGACGCACGCGCGCGCCGCGGCGACTTCATCCTCACTGGTTCGCAACAGTTCGGCCTGCTGTCGAAGATCGCCCAATCGCTTGCCGGACGCACCGGACTCGTTCAGCTGCCCCCGCTGACCCTTGCCGAGGCAGGCGCGCCCGCCGTCGATACGGCGCTCTGGCGCGGCGGCTATCCGGTGCTGCAATCTCCCCCGCCCGCGCCGCAGGAATGGTTCCCCAATTACGTCGCCACCTATGTCGAGCGCGATGTGCGCCAACTGCTGGAGATCCGCGACCTGTCGCTGTTCCGGCGCTTCGTCGCGCTGTGCGCAGCACGCACCGGCCAATTGCTCAACCTTTCGTCGCTGGCAAGCGATTGCGGCATCAGCCATGTCACCGCCCGCGAATGGCTCACCGTGCTGGCAGCGAGCTATCTCGTCTTCCTGCTACGTCCCTACCACCGGAATTTCGGCAAGCGCCTCGTCAAGTCGCCCAAGCTCTACTTCCTCGATACCGGGCTGGCCGCCTGGCTGCTGGGCATCCGCGGCAGCGCCGATGCGTCCATCCATGCCCTGCGCGGCGCATTGTTCGAAACCATGGTCGTCGGCGAGTTTGTCAAGCATCGCTGGAACGCCGGCCAGCCTGCCGACCTGTATTTCTGGCGCGATTCGGCGGGTCATGAAGTCGATCTGCTGTTCGAGGCAGGCGGCAAGCTCCAGGCCATCGAGATCAAGTCCGGCATGACCTTTGCCGCCGACTGGCTGGATGCCGCGCGGCGCTGGCTCGACTTCGCAGGCGCCGAGGCGCTGCCGCCGTGGATCATTTATGGCGGCGATCATTCATTCGACTCGAGCGGCTGTCGGGCATTTTCCTGGCGCACGCTGATGGAATCGCCGGCTGCCGGGCGATCGAGAACAGGCTGCTAGTCGCCCGCCTCCTTGCAGGCGATGATGATCTTTTCGATCAGGTCTTCGATGTCGATCGGCTTCAGGCAGTAGTTGCTCGCCCCCTGCTCCATGCCGAGAATGCTCGACTGCAGCGAGGCATGGCCGGTCAGCATGACCACCGGCAGGCGGGGCGCGGCGCGCTTGATCAGGCATAGACACTCGATGCCGTCGGCATCGCCGAGCATGACATCGAGGACCACCGCGTCGGGCCAGCCCGCCTTCACCTCCGGCAGGGCCGCGGCGCAGTCGGGGGCGGTCTTGACCTGGTAACCGCGCCGGCGCATGCGGCGCGCCATGGTCTCGAGGAACTCGTCCTCGTCGTCGACCAGCAGGATGTTGTTAGGCAGCATGGAGCGCCTCCGCCGCCGTGCGCACGGCACGCTCCTGAATCGTGCGGATATCGGCGCGGATCTTGGCGCGGAACCGCTCGATGAAGCCCTCCTCGTCCATCACCATGTCCACCTGGCGCGTGTGGATGATCAGATAGCCCAGCGCCAGCAGGCGCTCGTGCAGATAGGGAATCGGTCTCTTTTCGATGCGCGCCATCAGGGCATCGGCCTTGATGTCGACCCGAAAGCCGAGTTCCTTGAGCATTTCCGCGAGCAGGGCGACGCGCCGGCGCCGGCGCCGCTCGTCCGCCGCCCCGCCCTGGAACTGGAAACTGACATAGGACTCGTTGAGCAATTCGGAGAAATTGGCCTCTGCCAGCGCGAAATGATAACCGAGGCGCACGCTGAGATTGCAGTATTTCTTCGATACCAGGAAGTAATTCCGGTCGCCCAGGTTGGAGCGCACCGAAGGATCGAGCTGGGGATTCATCGCCGACTGGGCGATGATCGCGCCCAGGCCGCGCACGCTCACCGGCGGCGGCCCCTCCCAGGGAATGGCGGTCATGCCGCTCCAGATCACGCGCATCGGTTCGGAAACGATGTCTTCGATGCGAATGAACTGGGCCGACGCGTCGACGCCCTCCCGGTAGCCGTCCTTCAGGTCGACCACCCACCATTGGGAAGGACTGTCGGCCACATACAGCTGCTTGGCCGACTTGTCGCGGGCGCCGTGGCGCCTGCCGAAATTGAACATCTCGTGCAGGGCCTTTTCGTGGCAGAAGCGCGTGATGTCGTGCAGCGTGCGACAGTTCGCCGGCTTGAAGAAGGGCGAATCCGGTTCGGTCAGGTGAAGCGGGGTCACGTAGGCGAGCGCCTCCTTGAGCAGGCCGTGAATCGGGCTGCCCACCATCAGGTTGCGGCGCCGGGACGCCCGCGTCAGCAGCGCATCGACCTGCCCGGCAAAAACCCGGCGGGTGTCCGCGCACACCGTGACGACCTGGCCGTTTTCCAGGCGCGCCGAGGCGTCGCCGGTGTCGAACAATGCCGGGATGCCGAATTCCCGCGCCACGGTCGCCAGATGCGTCGCGCTCTGGCCGGTATCGCCGATCACGCCGGCGGCCCGGCTGATCAGCACGGCCCATTCGGGCCAGGGAGACTCGACCACCAGCACGGCCCCCTTGGGAAATTCGAGCACGTCCAGGGCGCAACCGACCTTGAATACCGGCCCGGCGGCAACGCCCGGACTGGCCGTCACCCCGCCCTCCACCAGCAACGGCGCATCCACCGCCACGGCACAGGCCGGATTCTCCGGCTCCGCAGCAGCGGCAATCTCGAGCGGCCGCGCCTGCAGGATATACAGCTCCCCGCGCCCGTCGATCGCCCACTCGATGTCCTGCGGCGCGCCGAAATGCGCCTCGATGCGCAGGGACACCTCCGCCAGCTCGCGCGCCTGCGCTTCAGCCAGACACGGCCCCGCGCCCGGCCGCGCCTCCTTCCGGCAGCTCACGGCATGGGGAGGGGCGCGCTCGACATGCAGGAGGTCGTAGGCGGCCGCCCCGTCCACGATCTGGTCGCCCAGCCCCGCGGCAGCATGGATCGTCAGATGCTCGGCGTCGGCGTCGGAGGGCGGCCGGGTATAGACGACCCCGCTGACGCGGGCATCCACCATGACGATGCACCCCACGCACATGATGACATCCTGGTGGCGGAAGCCGCGCTGCTGGTGATAGACGATCGCCTGGCTCTGGTACTTGCCGGCCAGAATGTCGCGATACACCGGCAGCACCTCGTCGAGGCCAACCCGCAGGCGGCTGCGGTACTGCCCGGCGAAGGAGCTGACATCGCTGTCCTCGCCCAGGGCGCTCGAACGCAGCGCCACCCGGATGTCGTCTTTCCCCTGGCGCGCCACCAGATCGCGGATCTGTGCGCGGATGGCGCGTTCCAGATCGTCCGGAAAGGAAGTCGCCCGGATCAGCTCCTGGATTTCCGAGCTGACCGCATACAGCGCGGCGAGATCGTCGAGGTCCAGCGTCTGGAACAGGCGGTTGATCTCGATCTGGGTGTGGCTCACCTCCATGAAATGCTTGGCGGCGGCGGCGGTGACCGCGAAGCCGTCCGGAACGCGAATGCCCAGGAGATTGCGCATCTCGCCGAGATTGGCCATCTTGCCGCCCACCTGGTCGACGATGCTGCGGTCGATCTCGTCGATGGCATAGGTAAACACCCTGCCCGTGACTTCGGGCTGGCGCGAGAGAATCGCCTCGATACGGTGGGTGACGGCGGCGAAACTGTCGTTGAGGCCGCGGTAGCGGCCTTCGGAGAGCACCGTCAGGCTCTGGATCATCTTGAAGACATTGACCGTCAGCGCGGTCAGCTCGCCGCGCACGAAGGTCATGCCGAACGGCTTGCCCGAGCGCAGCATGGCCTCCGCCCGCGCCATGCCTTCGAGGGCGCCGTTGTTGGCGGTCAGCAGGGCGCGGAAGTTCTTGAAATGCGTCTGGAAGGCCGACTGGATGCGGTCGTCGCGCTGCCGGCCGCGCCGGCGGAAAAGACCTGCAATCCAGTCAAACATGAACGCCTCCCCGGCGCCGCGCCGGAACGGAACAGGATCGTCAGTGTTCGAGCCTCAGTCCGATCCCCTCGAACAGGAACAGGATGGCATATCCGTACCATACCGTATACACCACATAGCCCACCAGCGCCGCCAGCACGACCCAGAACAGGTCCATGATCGGTATCGCCTCGATGCCGTAGTAATTGTAGGCCGGCTCGATTCCCTTGGTCATCACATCCCGCACCGTCTTGCTCTCGGCATAGCGCCCTTGGCGATCGAGATCCTGCGCCGCGGCGGACAGGATGCGATGCCAGTCGTAAAGCGCCTGGCGCCCCTCGACGCCGTATTTGGCGGTCACCGCCGCGCCGTCGTTGGCGAACATCAGGTCGGCATCGGCCAGCGCCTGGCCGAGCAGCCTGCCCGGATCGGCATCGACGGTCAGCTGCGTCTCCTGGCGCGCGACGGCAGCCCCGCCCTGGCCGAGCAGCCTGGCCATGCGCTCGGCCTGGGGTGCGCTGGCGGCATCGATGGCCAGGCGCACCGACCCGCCGGCGTGCTTTCCGGCGCTCTCGGCCAGATCGGGAATGTAGTAGGCCGATTTTTTCGAGATCGAGTTGAACACGTTGTCGAGATAATCGATGGTGTTCTTGCCGCCCGGCCACAGGGGCATGAAGAGGACGGCGAGCACCAGGAAGAAAGCGATCAGGAGCGCCAGGCCGAGGCCGAATTCCTTTTTGTCGTGGATCATGGTCAGTCCTCCTGCTTGAGCGTCTTGAGGTTGCTGAAGAACGTCCAGAACACCCAGACCGTGAACGTGCTGAGGACGACAAAAAACACGCCGATGCCGATGCGCTCGATGAGCAGGCCGGCTTCGGGCGACAGCGGGATGTAGCCGAGATTGCCGAGCTTTCCGGGCAATGCGAAGATCCGGTTGGCGAAGGCGGCCAGCACCGCAACGGCGAAGAAGCCGCGGATCGTCACGCTGGACACCACCTTGGTCACCAGTGTGCCGATCTGGATGCCGAACAGGGAGCCGAGCAGCATGCCCATCGCCAGCGTGTAGAAGATGAAGCCGTAGATCGCATACTGGCCGATGCCGGCATAGCCGGCCGTAAACACGATCTGCAGGATGTCGGTGCCGACCGTGGTCGAGGCCGAAACGCCGAGGACATAGACGAAGATCGGGAAGGTCAGGAAACCGCCGCCCACCCCCATGATGGCGGCGGCGATGCCGACGATGAAACCGCTGATGACCAGGAACAGCGCGGACACCTTGCGGCCGCCCGGCACCACGCCCTCGTCGAAATGGACCATCGGCGGAATATTGACCGACTGGATCTTACGCGACAGGGCGGTCATGTCGTCCTGCGGCGCGGCGGTCCGATGGCTGTTTTCGGCCTTGCCGGCGTGGGCCGGCTTGCGGCTGGCCTTGCGCATGCGCAGGTAGTCGGACAGGCCGTAGAAGCCGAGGAAACCGAGCAGGAAGACATAGACCGTGGTGATGAAGGCGTCGGACAGCACCGGGTTGGCTTCATAGAGGCTGCGGTTGATGTAGCCGCCCAGCGTCGCGCCGCCGATGGAGCCGACCAGGAAGGTCGCCGCGAGCATCACCGAAATGTTGCCCAACTTGCGGTGCAGGACGCTGCCCATGATCGCCTTGGCGAAAATGTGGAACAGGTCGGTGCCGACGGCCAGGATGCCCTTGACCCCGGCGCTCATCAGCGCGGGGGCGATGATGAAGCCGCCGCCGGCGCCGATGCAGCCGGTGATCAGGCCGGCCACGACGCCGACGGCGATCGAGGCGAGGAAGATCGTGGTCGTGTAATACGCCGGGCTGAACGCCTGCTTGCCCCCCAGCATGGCCGGCAGCGCCTCGTTCACCTGGTCGGCGTAGCTGGTGCCGATCACCACGATGGGCAACAGCAGCAGGACCAGCAGGAACATCCGGCGCCGGTCGTGCAGGATGCGCAGCGAAACGTCGATCTCCCAGCGCGCGAAACTGCGCGCCCCATACATCATCAATGCATAACACTCTCTGAAGGCCCCCATTGCGTACTCTCTCCCCTTAAAAAAAGATCAAACTCCCGCTCCGGCGCCGGGCGTTTCGCCGCGCCCCGCTGCCGGCAGATACAAAGTGAACACCGCGCCGCCCTCCGGCCGGTTGGCCGCCGTCAGCCGCCCGCCGCCCTTTTCCATGATTTCGCGCGACACGTAAAGCCCGAGACCCGTGCCCTTGCCCTTCGGCTTGGTCGTGAAGAACGGGTCGTAAAGATGGTCCAGCACCTCGTCGCTCAGGCCCGGGCCGCTGTCGGCGAAATCCACCGCGACCCGGTCGCCGTCCGGGCGGCTGGCGATTTCGATCCGGCCGTCCTTGCCGATGGCATCGATGGCGTTGTGCAGGATGTTCAGGATCACCTGCTGCAGCCGCTCCGGATCGCCGACCGCTTTCGGCAGGCCGGCGCCATAGCGCCGCTGCAGGACGATGCGGTGACGCCGGGCCTCGTGCTCGAACATCGCCACCGCTTCCTCGACCGCCTGGTTGATGTCGGTTGCGATGTCCTTGCCTTCCGGCGCATGGGAAAAACCGAGCAGGCGATGGGTGATCGCGCCGGCGCGGCCGGTCTGCATGCGGATTTTGTCCAGGGCGCGGCGGTAATCGGCGGCGTGCAGCAGGGCATCCTGCCGCTCGTCCTCCATCAGGTCGCCCATCAGGCCGGCCTGATCCCCGATCAGCTGCAGCGGATTGTTGATTTCGTGGGCGACGCTGGCGGCCAGGCGCCCGATCAGCGCCATCTTCTCCATCTCGCCCATGCGATTGACCAGCATGCCGCGCTCCCGTTCGGCGCGCGCCAGGCGGCCGATCATCGAATGGGTGAGCGCCACCGCGACCAGGACGATCAGCACCGTGGCGATCGCCACCACGGCCGTGTCCATCCGGCGCGCCTTGTCGTAGGAGGCCAGCGCGGCGGCCATGTTGGCCTGCAGCACCAGAAGCCACTGGCCGTTGTTGACCGCGACGGCGGTCACCAGGTGGTCGCCCTGGCGCGCCACCCCCCCGCCGGCGCCGGCCAGCTGCTCGAACAGCTCCATCTGTTCCGGGCTGGGCGCGCCCAGCCCCCGCCGGCTCGGCGTCTGCAGCGCGCCGCGGCGATTGACGATGTAGGCATCGCCATCCGGGCCGACATTGGCCGACTCGAGCAGGCTGTTGAAAAACGCCGAATTGATCGTCGCCCGCAGAATCCAGCGCCGCTCGTCGTCGGCGACCGCCACGACGAGATGCGGCACCTTGCGATAGCCGGGAAACACGTCGCTGACGTAGCGACCGCTCTTCATGACCTCGGCAAACCATTCGGCATCGGCATAATTCCTGTCCGCCAGCTCCGCGGCGAAAGGACCGTGGTAGGCGCGGTGCCGCCCGAGATGATCGATGATGCCGATGTCGGCGATCACGCCGCTGCGATTCATGGCCTTGAACAGTTTCTCCAGACGCGCTTCCTCCGCCAGGGAGCGCGGATCGAAGAATGACAGGAACCCCGACAGCTGATCTTCCTCGGCGACCAGGAAACGGTCGATGATCTCCTTGCGGTCTCCGGCCAGGGTGGACAATTCGCGAGAGGTTCCTTCGAGCCAGGAATTCTGATAGAAACGCGACGCATTGAAATTGAGGATGAGCAAGGGAACCACGGAAACCAGGACGAAGACGAGCGCGAACAGATATTTCTGCCTGGCGTAATAGGCTTCGCGGACCCGATCGATCATCTACCCGAACCCGAATCCAGGCCGACGCCGCCCGGCAATCGGCGGTCGTCGTCAATCGGCGGTCGTCGGGGCGGTCGTCTGCTGCCTGCCATGATTATCAGCGTTGCAGAATATATCGGAAGCGCTTTTCATGTAAGCTCCCCCGATGGGTTACAGGTTGTCCAGAATCTACACGAGAACGGGGGACGCCGGCCAGACCGGTCTGGGAGACGGCTCGCGCGTCGCCAAGCATGCCCCGCGCATCGCCGCGCTGGGCGATGTGGACGAGCTCAACGCCATCGTCGGCCTGCTGCTCTGCGAGGAACTGCCGGACGAGGTGCGCGCGCTGCTCACCGGCATCCAGCACGACCTGTTCGACCTGGGCGGCGAGCTGTCCGTGCCGGGCGGCAGCTTCCTCAAGGACACCCAGCCGGCACGTCTCGAACAGACCATCGACCGCTTCAACGGCGAACTCGAACCGCTCAAGGAATTCATCCTGCCCGGCGGCACGCGCGCCGCCGCGCTGGCGCATCACGCGCGCACCGTCTGCCGGCGCGCCGAGCGCGCGGCGGTCGCGCTGGCGCAGGACGAAACGGTCTCGATGCCCGCGCGCCAGTATCTGAACCGCCTGTCCGACCTGCTGTTCGTGCTGGCGCGCTGGCTCAACCGCCACGCCGGCCGGGGCGACACCCTCTGGCAAAAGGGCGCCCGGGGCTGCTAGCCGACTTCCACATCCCGCCAACCGGCATTCTTCTCGCGCCAGCAGCCCCGGCTTGACCCGCCGACATTGGTCAAGTAAGATGACCAACGCCAACGTCAAACCTGCCCAACCTGCCGCCATGCCCCAGTTCAATATCGCCGAAGCCAAAACGCACCTCTCGGAGCTGGTGCAGAAAGCCGTGCTGGGCGAAGAAATTGTCATTGCGCGCGACAACAAGCCCCAGGTCAGGATCGTCCCGATCAGGCCGCCGGTCAGAAAACGCGCGCCGGGGTCGGGAAAGGGACAGGTTCTTTTCATCGCGGCGGACTTCGACGCCACCCCGGACGATTTCGCCGACTACGTCCGATGAAAATCCTGCTCGACACCAGCGCCTTCCTGCGCTGGGTGGAGGACGATCCCGCGCTGTCGCCCAAGGCACGCACCGCGCTCGCCAACATGAACAACGAGGTGCTGGTCAGCCTGGTCGTTCCCTGGGAACTCGCCATCAAGGCGGCGCTGGGGAAAATCCGGCTCAGCCAGCCGGCGGGGCGCTATGTGGCGCGCCACGTCGAGGCGAACGGCTTCAGCCTGCTCGGCATCGAGCTGGCCGACGTCGCTCTCGTCGAGACGCTGCCGCTGCACCATCGCGACCCGTTCGACCGTTTGCTGATCGCCCAGGCGAAGAACCGCAAGCTGTCCGTGGCGACCGCCGACGCCATTTTTTCGACTTACCACATCAAACGCATCTGGTAATCCATTCCATGCAACAAACCGAAAACCTCAACATCGAAGCCTTCGACGTCATGCCGACGCCGGAGGAAGTCCATGCCCGCGCGCCCCTGACCGAGGCCGCCGAAAAATCGGTCGTGGCGGGACGGCGCGCCATCGCGGGCATCCTCGACCGCAACGATGCGCGCCTGTTCGTCGTGGTCGGTCCCTGCTCGATCCACGATCCGGTCGCCGGCCTCGACTACGCGCGCCGTCTCAAGGCGCTGGCCGACGAGGTGGCGGATACCCTGCTCCTGGTGATGCGCGTCTATTTCGAAAAGCCGCGCACCTCCACCGGCTGGAAGGGCTACATCAACGACCCGCGCATGGACGACAGCTTCCACATCGAGGAAGGCATGCAGAAGGCGCGCGAATTCCTGCTGGCGGTAAACGAGCTCGGGCTGCCGGCGGGCACCGAGGCGCTCGACCCCATCGCGCCGCAGTACCTCGGCGATCTGGTGAGCTGGACGGCCATCGGCGCGCGCACCTCGGAATCCCAGACCCACCGCGAGATGTCCTCGGGCCTGTCCACGCCGGTCGGCTTCAAGAACGGCACCGACGGTTCGGTCGACGCCGCCGTGAACGCCATCCTTTCGGCATCGAAACCGCACAGCTTCCTCGGCATCAACATGCAGGGCCGCAGCTCCGTCGTGCGCACCCGCGGCAACCGCTACGGCCATCTGGTGCTGCGCGGCGGCAGCCGGCCGAACTACGACACGGTGAGCGTCGCGCTGGCCGAGGCCGCCCTGGCGAAAGCGACGTTGCCGCGCAACATCGTGGTCGACTGCTCGCACGCCAACAGCTACAAGAAACCGGAACTCCAGCCCCTCGTCATGCAGGACGTGGTCAACCAGATCCGCCTGGGCAACCGCTCCATCGTCGGGCTGATGATCGAGAGCTTCATCGAGGCCGGCAACCAGCCGATTCCGGACGATCTTGCCCAGCTCAGGTACGGCTGCTCGGTCACCGACGCCTGCGTCGATTGGCCGACCACCGAGAAGATGATCCGGGAGGCCCACGACGTCCTGCGCGGGCCCCTGGCGGGCCGCAACGCATGGCCACGCTGATCCAGCCCCTGCGCGGCCTGCGCCCGGCGCCCGGCCGGGCCGCCGAGGTGGCCGCGCCCCCCTACGACGTGCTCTCGTCCGAAGAAGCCCGCATCCGCGCAGCCGGAAAACCCTGGTCGTTTCTCCACATCTCGAAGCCCGAGATCGACCTGCCGGCGGACACCGACCCCTACGCGCCGGCCGTCTACGCCCAGGCCGCCGCGTCTTTCGCCCGCATGATCGAGGCCGGCGTGCTGACGCGCGATTCCGCGCCCTGCTACTACGCCTACCGGCTGGACATGGGCAGCCACGTGCAGACCGGTCTGGTCGCGGCGGCCTCCGTCGCCTGCTACGACAGCGGCCGCATCAAGAAGCACGAATTCACCCGCCCGGACAAGGAGGACGACCGCGTGCGCCAGATCGAGGCGCTCGACGCCCAGACCGGCCCGGTGCTGCTCGCCTATCCGTCGGCGCCCGCCGCCGACGCGCTCATTGAGGCCATCGCCCGGGGCGAGCCGGCGGCCGACGTCACCGCCGCCGACGCCTACAACACGGTGCGCCACCGCATCTGGGTGTGCGCCGACGACCGGCAGATCGAGGCGATCACGCGCTGCTTCGACGGCATGGAGGCGCTCTACATCGCCGACGGCCACCACCGCTCGGCGGCGGCCGCGCGCGTCGCCGCCGCGCGCCGGCGGGATGACGGCCCGACTGCGGCCGACACCTTCCTCGCCGCGATCTTTCCGCACCGCCAGATGAAGATCATGGACTACAACCGCGTCGTCACGGACCTCAACGGCCTGAGTGCCGACGCGTTCCTCGCCCGCCTCGGGGAAAAATTTCTCGTCTCGCCCGCCTGCGACGCGGTCGCGCCACAGTGTCCCGGCGAATTCGGCCTCTACCTGCCCGGGCGCTGGTACCGCCTCAACATCGACCCGTGCCTGTTCGTCGAGGACCCGGTCGCCGGCCTCGATGTCTCATTGCTCTCCGCTCATGTGCTCGGCCCGCTCCTCGGCATCGGCGACCTGCGCCGCGACCGGCGCATCGACTTCGTCGGCGGCATGCGCGGCCTCGCCGAACTGGAACGGCGCGTCGACTCGGGCGAAATGGCCGCGGCCTTCGCCCTGCATCCGCCGCGCATGGAGCAGCTGATGACGGTAGCCGACAGCGGCCAGGTCATGCCGCCCAAGTCGACCTGGTTCGAGCCCAAGCTGGCCGACGGGCTGGTCTCGCACGTGTTGGATTAACGCCGCATCGCCGACCTCGGGCCACCCACGGTCGATGAAAGGCAAGCGGCGGCGGTCGGCACGTAAGGCGTTTCACGCTAAAGGACTTTCAGCGCCGCATCGTAATCCGGTTCGTTGGCGATCTCCGGCACCAGCTGGCTGTGCAGCACCCTGTCGTTTTCGTCGAGCACCACGACGGCGCGCGCGGTCAGGCCGAGCAGCGGCCCCTCGGCCATCCTGACGCCCCAGGCCGCCATGAATTCCGGATGGCGGAAAGTGGACAGGTGGCCGACGTTCTTGAGACCCTCGGCGGCGCAGAAGCGGCCGGCGGCGAACGGCAGGTCGGCGGATATCGCCAGCACGACAGTGTTGTCCAGGCTGGCGGCCTTCTCGTCGAACCTGCGCGCCGAAGTCGCGCAGGTCGGCGTATCCAGACTCGGCACGATGTTGAGCACCTTGCGCTTGCCGGCGAAGTGCGCCAGGGTGACGTCGGCGAGTTCGCCGTTGGTCAGGGTCAGCGCGGGTGCGACGCCGCCGGCGGCCGGCAGGCTGCCTTCGACGCGGAACGGATTGCCTCTCAGGGTGACGGTGGTCATGGGTTTTCTCCTCTTGTGGCGATAAAACTGTCCAGGCGCCCGAGCACCGCCCGCGCGTTGCGGGTGGTGACGGCGGCAACTGTCGCGAACGGCAGCTGGCGCAGTTCCGCCAGCACCGCCGCGATGGGCATCAGATCGGCCGGTGTGGTACGTCCGCCGGGCTTCCAGGCCGGGGGAATGTCCGGCGCGTCGGTCTCCAGCACGATGGCGTCGAGCGGCAGGGTGGCGGCCAGGGCGCGGATGCGTTTCGCATTAGGGTGGGTCATGGCCCCGCCGAAACCGAGCTTGAAGCCGAGCCCGACGAATTCGTCCGCCTGCTGGCGGCTGCCGTTGAAGGCGTGGGCGATGCCGCCCGCAACGTTCGCCTTGCGCAGTGCGGCAAGGATAGTGTCGATGGCTTTCCTGACATGCAGCAGCACCGGCAGGCCGCATTCGCGCGCGATGCCGAGCTGCTCGACGAAATAAAAACGCTGGCGCGCCTCGTCGCGGGGCGTCGCGTAAAAATCGAGGCCGATCTCGCCCACCGCCACTGCCGGCTGGCGCGCCAGGGTGGCGCGCAGGGCGGCGAGATCTTCGGGGCCGGCGCGCCCGACGTAGAGGGGATGGATGCCGTAGGCCGGCGCGCAGCCGGGATACGTGCGGCACAGGCGCGCGACGGCCGCGAAGTTGGCACGTTCGACGGCGGGAACCACCAGCGCCGTGCCGCCGGCGCCGACTTGGGCGGCCCGGACAAGTTCGGCGCGATCGGCATCGAATTCCGCCGCGTCGAGATGGCAATGGGTGTCGACGAGCGCACAGGCGCTCACTGGACTTCGTCGATCCAGGCCTGCTGAATCGCCTCGAGCTTCTTCTCGCCACAATGCTGCTCGTCTTCCTCGAAGCCCGGCAGCGCCATCGTCCAGCGCATCAGGTCGACGAAGTTGACCGTGCGCGGATCGATGTCCGGGTAACGCTCGGCCAGTTCGATGGCGATGTCCAGAGAATCGGTCCATTTCATTTGCGCCCTCCTCCTTCCTTCACCTGGTTGATGGTGTATCTGGGAATCTCGACGGTCAGGGGCGTATCGCCCACCACGGCCTGGCAGGACAGGCGCGAGACCGGCGTCAGGCCCCAGGCCTTGTCGAGCAAGTCCTCTTCCACCTCGTCGGCCGGTTCGAGCGAATCGAAACCTGCGCGCACGATGACGTGGCAGGTGGTGCAGGCGCAGGATTTTTCGCAGGCATGCTCGATCTCGATGTCGTTCGCGAGCAGGGCGTCGCAGATCGACACGCCGGGTTCGGTCTCGATCAGCGCGCCCTGTGGGCACAGCTCGGCATGAGGGAGAACGACGATTTGCGTCATAGCCGATCCATTTCTGCGACCTTCCTGCCGGCCAGCGCGCGCCGCACGCCCTGGTTCATGCGCCGCGCGGCAAACTCGGCAGTGCCTTTCGAGAGCGCGTCCATCGCCGCGTCGATGGCGCGCCGGTCGTCGCCGACCAGCACGCTCTGCAGGCGGGCCAGGCAGTTGTCGATGTGGGCGCGCTCCAGCATCGACAGCAGGTGGGCATCCTCGCGCAGCGCCGACTGCACGGCCTCGACGAGACGCTGCGCCTCGACCTGGGCCTCGCGCAGCGCACGGCGGAAGGCATCGTCGGGAGCATGGGTGTAGCCGTCCTTGAGCATCGCGGCGATCTCGTCGTCGGAAAGACCGTAGGAGGGCTTCACCTCGATGTGCGCCTCGTGGCCGGTGGTCTGCTCGCGCGCGCTTACCGCCAACAGGCCGTCGGCATCGACCTGGAAGCTGACGCGGATGCGCGCCGCGCCGGCCACCATCGGCGGGATGCCCCTCAGCTCGAAGCGCGCCAGGCTGCGGCAGTCGGACACCAGTTCGCGCTCGCCCTGCACCACGTGCAGCGCCATCGCCGTCTGGCCGTCCTTGAAGGTGGTGAACTCCTGCGCGCGCGCGACCGGAATCGTCGCGTTGCGCGGGATGATCTTTTCCGCCAGGCCGCCCATGGTCTCGATACCGAGCGAGAGGGGGATCACGTCGAGCAGCAGCCAGTCGTCGCCGGCGGCGCGATTGCCGGCCAGCAGGTTGGCCTGGGTCGCCGCGCCGAGCGCCACGACCTTGTCCGGGTCGAGGTTGTTGAGCGGCTCGCAGCCGAAAAAGTCCTCGACCGCCTTCTGGATCGAGGGCATGCGCGTCGCGCCGCCGACCATCACCACGCCGGCGATCTCGTCGGGGGACAGACCCGCGTCGCGCAGCGCCTTCTTGGTCGGGCCGAGCGTCTTGCGCACCAGGGTATGGGTGATCTCGTTGAAGATCCCGGTGGTCAGGCGCAGATCGACGAACTCGCCCGTCGACAGCCGCGCGGCGATCGGCGCCTCGCCATGGCCGGTCAGGTATTCCTTGGCCTCGCGGGCGCGGATCTGCAACAGGCGCGCATCCTCGTGCGACAACGGCTTGAGCCCGGCCTGCGCGAGGATCCAGCAGAAGATGCGGTGGTCGAAATCGTCGCCGCCGAGGGCCGAATCGCCGCCGGTGGCGAGCACCTGGAACACGCCCTTCGACAACTTGAGGATGGAGATGTCGAAGGTGCCGCCGCCCAGGTCGTAGACCGCGTAGATGCCCTCGGCGGCGTTGTCGAGGCCATAGGCGATCGCCGCCGCGGTCGGCTCGTTGAGCAGGCGCAGCACGTTGATGCCGGCCAGCCGCGCCGCATCCTTGGTGGCCTGGCGCTGCGCGTCGTCGAAATAGGCCGGCACGGTGATCACCGCACCGGTCAATTGCCCGCCGAGGGCGAGTTCCGCCCGTGCGCGCAGGGCGCGCAGGATCTCGGCGGAAACCTCGACCGGACTCTTGATGCCCTGCGCGGTGCGCAGCCTGACCATGCCCGCCGCCTCGTTTTCGTTGCCCACGAAGTCGTAGGGCATGGTCTCGACATGCTCGATGTCCTTGCGGCCGCGGCCCATGAAGCGCTTGACCGAGACGATGGTGTTGCGCGGGTCGGCGGTCTGCTGCGCCTGGGCGTCGTAACCCACCTCGACCTTGCCATCTTCGGCATAGCGCACAATGGAGGGCAGCAGCGGCCGACCGAGCTCGTCGTTGAGCACGACGGCCATGCCGCTCCTGACGGTGGCCACGAGCGAGTTGGTCGTGCCCAGATCGATGCCGATCGCCAGGCGATGCTCGTGGGGGGCGGCCGACTGGCCGGGTTCGGATATCTGCAGCAGTGCCATCGTGTCGTCGTATGCTCCCTGTGCGGAAGCGTTCAGGTTTCCATAGCTTCCAGTGCGTCGCCGATTTCGTGCAGCAACTTTTCCTGGAACATGAGTTGCCGCACCAGCTCGCCGGCACGGGCAAGATCGCCCGCGTCGAGCGCGGCCTGCAGCGTTGCATGCTCGGCGCGGACTTCCTTTCTCAGGCGGTGCTGCAGCGCGTCGAGCGCAGCGCCGTCGCCGTCCTCCTGCGCTGCCGCCACCGCCTCGCGCAATTCCATCTGGGCCGCGAGGAAATCGACCGGCATCGCGGTATTCGTTTCGAGCCGGACGTCGTGACCGGCCAGTTCGAGCAGGTAGCGCGCGCGCCGGAGCGGATCCTTGAGCGTCAGGTAGGCCTCGTTGACGCGCGTCGCCCATTGCATCGCCAGGCGCTGCTCGGCATCCGACAGATGGGCGTGCTTGTCCGGATGCACGCGCGCCTGGAGATCGCGATAGACCGTCTCCAGCCTCGCCGCATCGAGGTCCTGCCGGCAGGGCAGGCCGAACAGCGCAAAATGGTCCCGATCGAACTCCATCACACGTTGAAGGATTCGCCGCAGCCGCACTGGTCCTTGACGTTCGGGTTGTTGAACCTGAAGCCTTCGTTCAGCCCTTCCTTGGCGAAATCGAGTTCGGTGCCGTCCAGGTAGGGCAGGCTTTTCGGATCGACCAGCACCTTGAGACCGTGGCTCTCGAAGACGATGTCCTCGGGATCGGCGGCGTCGGCGAATTCGAGCTTGTAGGCCATGCCCGAACAGCCCGAGGTTTTCACGCCGAGCCGGATGCCGATGCCGCGGCCGCGCCTGGCGATGAAGCGGGCCACATGCTGCGCGGCGGATGGAGAAAGCGTCACGCCCATCACCGCCCCTCCTGCCTTTTCTTGTAGTCGGCGACGGCCGCCTTGATGGCGTCCTCGGCGAGGATCGAGCAGTGAATCTTGACCGGCGGCAGCGCCAGCTCCTCGGCGATCGCGGTGTTCTTGATGGCAAGGGCCTGGTCGAGGGTCTTGCCCTTGACCCACTCGGTGACCAGCGAGCTCGAAGCGATCGCCGAGCCGCAGCCGTAGGTCTTGAACTTGGCATCCTCGATGACGCCGTCCTTGCCGACCTTGATCTGCAATTTCATGACGTCGCCGCAGGCCGGCGCGCCGACCATGCCGGTGGCCACGCCCTCCTCCTCCTTGGCGAACGAGCCGACGTTGCGCGGGTTTTCGTAGTGGTCGATGACCTTGGTGCTGTATGACATGATGCCACTCCTTCAATGTGCAGCCCACTGCACGGTGTTGAGATCGACGCCGTCCTTGAACATTTCCCACAGCGGCGAGAGTTCGCGCAGCTTGCCGAGCTTGTCGTGCAGCAGCTTGATGGTGAAATCGATTTCCTCCTCGGTGGTGAAGCGGCCGAGGGTGAAGCGGATCGAGCTGTGCGCCAGCTCGTCCGAGCGGCCCAGCGCGCGCAGCACGTAGGACGGTTCCAGCGAGGCCGAGGTGCACGCCGAGCCGGACGACACGGCGATGTCCTTGATCGCCATGATCAGCGATTCGCCCTCGACGTAGTTGAAGCTGATGTTGAGGTTGTGCGGCACGCGCTGTTCCAGATCGCCATTCACGTAGGTTTCCTCGATGTCCAGGAGGCCCTGCATCAGGCGGTCGCGCAGCATGCGGATGCGTTCGTTCTCGGTGGCCATCTCCTCGCGCGCGATGCGGAAGGCCTCGCCCATGCCGACGATCTGGTGCGTCGGCAGGGTGCCCGAGCGCAGGCCGCGCTCGTGGCCGCCGCCATGCATCTGCGCCTCCAGGCGCACGCGCGGCTTGCGGCGCACGTAGAGGGCGCCGATGCCCTTGGGGCCGTAGGTCTTGTGGGCCGAGAAGGACATCAGGTCGACCTTGAGCTTGCCCAGGTCGAGCGGCATCTTGCCGGTCGCCTGCGCCGCATCGACGTGAAAGATCGTGCCGTTGGCGCGGCACAGCTCGCCCAGTTCGGCGATCGGCTGGATCACGCCGATCTCGTTGTTCACCGCCATCGCCGAGGCCACCACGGTGTCCTTCCTGAGCGCTGCCCGGAATTGCTCGACCGTGATCAGGCCGTTCGGCTGCGGCTCGAGATAGGTCGCCTCGAAGCCCTGGCGTTCGAGCTCCTTGACCGTGTCGAGCACCGCCTTGTGCTCGGTGGACACGGTGAGGATGTGGCGGCCCTTGGTCTGGGCGTAGAAATGGGCGGCCCCCTTGATGGCGAGGTTGTTCGACTCGGTGGCCCCGGACGTCCAGACGATATCTTTCGGGTCGGCATTGACGAGGGCGGCAACCTGCTCGCGCGCTTCCTCGACGGCCTTTTCGGCTTCCCAGCCGAAAGGATGGGAACGCGAGGCGGGGTTGCCGAAGCGCTCGGTCAGATAGGGGATCATCTTCGCGGCCACGCGCGGGTCGACGGGCGTCGTCGCCGAGTAGTCGAGATAGACGGGCAGTTTCAGCATGGCGTTTCGCTCCTGGGGTTTCAGCCTGCCGCGACGGCAGTCAGTGATTGCAATCGATCCACGGTTTCCTGCAGGGCCTGCAGGAAACCGGCAATGTCGGCGGCCGTGGTGGTCGTACCGAGGCTGACGCGCACGGCCCCGCGGGCCAGCTCGGGCGCAACGCCCATGGCCAGCAGGACATGCGAGGGTTGCGGATTGGCCGCCGAGCAGGCTGCCCCGCTGGCGACGGCATAGCCGGCGCGGTCGAGCCGGCCGACCAGCGTCTCGCCGTCGAGACCGGGAATCGAGAAATAGGTCGTGTTGGGCAGGCGCTCGGCACGCTGCGCGAAAATGACCGCGCCGCGGGCGGCGAGACCGTGTTCGAGCGCGTCGCGCAGGGCGCGCTGGCGCGGGCCTTCGCTGGCGAGACGGGCCGTCGCCGCCTCGCAGGCGACGCCGAAACCGACGATGGCCGGCACGTTCTCGGTGCCCGAGCGCAGGCCGCGCTCGTGACCGCCGCCGTCGATCAGCGGCGCCAGATCGACGCGCTTGTCGACCACCAGGGCCCCGGCGCCCTTCGGTCCGCCGAGCTTGTGGGCCGAGAGCGTCAGGGCATGCACGCCCGCCGCGTTGAGCGAACGGAAGTCCACGGGCGCCTTGCCCAGCGCCTGCACCGCGTCGGTGTGAAACCAGGCGCCGCCGCGCGTTGCCTGCGCCGCCTGCGCCGCCAGCGCCGCGACATCCTGCAAGGCGCCGGTCTCGTTGTTGGCGAGCATGACGGAAATCAGTGCCGGCCGCTCGGCCAGGGCCGCACGAAAGTCGGCGCCGGCGAGACGGCACTGGTCATCCACCGCAATCTCGCGCAGCCGCCAGCCCAGCCGCCGCAGGGCCCGGGCCGGTTCGCGCACGCAGGGATGCTCGATGGCGGAAATCGCCGCGGCGCCCGCGGGCAATCGCGCCGCCGCGCCCTTGACGAACAGGTTGTTCGCTTCCGATCCGCCGCTGGTGAAGATCACCTCGGTCGGGTGCGCGCCCACCGCGTGCGCCACGCGCTGGCGCGCCTCGTCCACCGCGCGGCGCGCCGCCCGGCCGTATTCGTGCCGGCTCGACGCATTGCCGTGCTGCTGCGCGAAATACGGCAGCATGGCCGCCAGCACGTCCGGCGCGACCGGCGTGGCGGCGTTATGATCGAGGTAAATGGACGGGAACATCGCGGACAGGAATATCGGCCGATGTCAGACGGACGCCAGCGCCGCAATGCGCCGCCCGGCATGACCCCGGCTCACCTTCACCGGACGGACGTCGTCGGCGCAGCCCTTGAGGCTCTGCTCGCGCACCAGATCGTCGAGATTCACCGAGCGCAGGTAGTCGTGCATGCGCTCGTTCAGGCTCATCCAGAGGTTGTGGGTCATGCACGGGTGGTCGTCGTGACAGTTGCCGCGCCCGCCGCAGCTGGTCGCGTCGAGCGGCTCATCGACGGCGCTGATGATGTCGGCCACCGACACCGCGACGAGCGGTCTGGCCAGGGTGTAACCGCCGCCCGGGCCGCGCGTGCTCGCCACCAGCTGGTTGCGGCGCAGCTTGCCGAACAGCTGCTCGAGATAGGAAAGGGAGATCCTCTGGCGTTCGGCGATGCCGGCCAGCGTCACCGGGCCGGCGTGCTGACGCAGGGCCACATCGATCATCGCGGTTACCGCAAAACGTCCTTTGGTCGTCAGTCTCATGGGGGATTACCTCGTCTGGATCGCTCGTTGAAGGAAGGGCAGCCTGTTGTCCGACTGTAGGTGAGAAGATATAGTTCCCGATTTATTTAGTCAAGTATTCAATCCACTATTTTCGACAGGCGGTTGGGGTCGAACTTGTCGGCCGTCGCCACGTCGTCCTCGAGCGTCACGCCCGCGCGCTCGACCGACTTGAGCAAGGCCTCGATGCGGCGATCGGTTTCGACGGCATGGTCGAGCAGGCCGTGAATCGCCATCGAGACCGGGTCGTCCTCGCTGCGCGTGACCGCATAGGCCGAAAAGCCGAGATTCTCGGCTTTCTCCTGGCGCGCCTGGGCCTGGCCCGGCTCGACGATGCGCGCCGGGATGCCGACCGCCGTGGCGCCGGGGGGAACCTCGCGCACCACGACCGCGTTCGAGCCGATCTTCGCGCCCTCGCCCACCGTGATGGGGCCGAGCACCTTGGCGCCGGCGCCGATCACCACGCCGCGTTCGAGCGTCGGGTGGCGCTTGCCCTTGTTCCACGAGGTGCCGCCCAGCGTGACGCCGTGATACAGGGTGCACTCGTCGCCGATCACGGCGGTCTCGCCGATCACCACGCCCATGCCGTGGTCGATGAACACCCGCTTGCCGATCGTCGCGCCGGGGTGGATCTCGATGCCGGTGAGGAAGCGGGTCAGGTGGGAAAACAGCCGCGCCAGCCAGCGCAGCCGATGCCCCCACAGCCAGTGGGACGCCCGGTGCAGCGTCAGGGCATGAAACCCCGGATAGCAGGTGATCACCTCCCAGGTGGAGCGGGCGGCCGGGTCGCGTTCGAAAACGCAGGCGATATCTTCGCGCAGACGGGAAAACATGGAATCCGGGAGGCCTTACGAAATTTGCGGGAATTCTAGAATTCCCGATAACTCAGGTCAACTTAGTATCGTTAATGGCGATATCAACCGCCCTCCGCCGCGCGATGACGCTTGCCGGTCGGCTGCCGAAACGATGCCAGCAAGCCGCGCAGGATGTCGATTTCTTCCTTTTCGAGTCTCGTCCGGGCAAATAGCCGACGCAGACGCAGCATCAGGCGGCCCGGTTTTTCCGCATCGAGGAAACCGCTCGCCAGCGCCGCGCTTTCCAGGTGCGCCATGAGGGCCTCGATCTGCTCGTGGGTGGCCGGCGCGCCCGCCGCGCCGCAGGTCGGCGCCGGCGCGACGGCGCCCGCAGCCGTCTGCAGGGCCAGGTGCAGCTCGTAGCACAAGACCTGCACGGCGGCGGCCAGATTGAGCGAGGGGTAGGCGGGATGGGCCGGAATCATCGCCCAGCGGCTGCACAGCGCCAGCTCCTCGTTGGACAGCCCCGCAGTCTCGTTGCCGAACACCAGCGCCACCTCGTCCCGCGCGGCCGCGTGCGCGAGCTCGGCGGCGCCGGCGCGCGCCCACAGCGGTTCGGTCGCCAGGTCGCGACGGCGCGCGGTCAGCGCCAGGGAGAGCGTCGCACCCCGCAGGGCCTCGCTCAGGCTGCCGACCACCCGCGCAGCGGCCAACACGTCGCCGGCGCCGGCTGCCATCGCCTCGGCCTGGGGATCGGGAAAGATTTTCGGATCGACGAGCACCAGCCGGGCAAAACCCATCGTCTTCATGGCGCGCGCCGCCGCGCCGATGTTGCCGGGATGGCTGGGGCGGGAAAGCACGACGCGCACGCGCCGCCAGCGTTCGTCGGCGGGCGGGGCCCAGGGTTTAGAATCCACCAATTTTTTCGGACAGAACGGTCACCGCCATGCACCCCATGCTCAATACGGCCGTCAAGGCCGCGCGCCGCGCCGGCAGCATCATCGGCCGCGCCAGCCTCGACCTCGGCCAGATCAAGGTCGGCGTCAAGCAGCAGAACGACTTCGTCACCGAGGTGGACCGCGCCGCCGAAGCCGCCATCGTCGCCACCCTGCGCGAAGTCTACCCGACGCATGCCATCCTCGCCGAGGAATCCGGCCGCAGCGGCAACGACGACGCCCGCCCGGAATACCAGTGGATCGTCGATCCGCTCGACGGCACCACCAACTTCATCCACGGCTTCCCGCAGTATGCCGTCTCGATCGCCCTGGCCCACCGCGGCGTCCTCGCCCATGCCGTCGTCTTCGACCCGAACCGCAACGAGCTGTTCACCGCCAGCAAGGGATGCGGCGCCTTCCTCAACGACAAGCGCATCCGCGTCGGCACATGCGCCAGGCTCGACGCCGCGCTGCTGGGCACCGGCTTCCCCTACCGCATGTTCGACCACGCCGACGCGTATCTGGCCATCTTCAAGGAGCTGACGCGCCGCTGCGCCGGCATCCGGCGCCCCGGCTCCGCCTCGCTCGACCTCGCCTGGCTGGCGGCCGGCCGCATCGACGGCTTCTGGGAATTCGGCCTGGCGCCGTGGGACATGGCGGCCGGCGCCTTGCTGATCCAGGAAGCGGGCGGCCTGGTCGCCGACCTGTCCGGCGAAGGAGACTACCTGCGCACGGGCAACATCGTCGCCGGCACGCCGAAGGTGTTCGCCCAGCTGCTGCAGACGATCCAGCCACACCGCACGGCAGCCCTACAGTCATGAAGGTTTTTTGTCGTTGACCCTCGATCGGAAGGAGGGACTCGTGGAATACCGCGACGACGTCGAGAAAAGCGCCGAATACCTGCGCCTGGCCCTGGCCCACATGGGGCGCCACAAGGCCGGCCTGCATCCGGTCAGCTATGCGGTCTGGTACGAATATGTCGCGGGGATCAATCCCGCGCTGCACCGGTGCATCGACGCGCTGATCCGCGACGGCGCGGTGCTGGACGATGGCGCGGTGCATCGGCTGTTTCGCGACCATATCGCGGAAATCGACGCCAGCCTCGCACGGCGGGTCAGCGAGAATTTCGGCAGGGTGATGGACGCGGTTTCCGCCTCGACGTCGCAGGTCGCCGATGAAGCGAGCCAGTTCGGCCTGGCTCTCGAGCGCTGGTCGGACGATCTGGCCACCGGCCGCCACGTCACGACGCCTTCGCACAGCGTCGGCGAACTCCTGAACTATTCGCGCACCATGCACCAGACGGTTCGGGCACTGCATGACCGGCTGGAAGAGAGCCACCGGGAAGTCGAAACCTTGCGCAAGGAAGTCGAGCGCGCCCGCGAGGAGGCGATGATCGACGAGCTCACCGGCCTCACCAACCGGCGCGGCTTCGAGCGTGTCTTCGCCGACTACCTGAACGGCAACGGGACGGCCTCGCAAGGCCCGAGCCTGCTGCTGGCCGACATCGACCACTTCAAGCGCATCAACGACAACTACGGCCACCTGTGCGGCGACCGGATCATCCGTTCCGTCGCCAAGATCCTGCGCGACAACGTCAAGGGCAAGGATCTCGCCGCCCGCTACGGCGGCGAGGAATTCATCGTCGTCCTGCCGGAAACCCCCGCCGCAGGCGCACTCCATCTGGCCGAAAAGATCCGCAAGACCATCGAATGCAGCCGCATCAAGCGGATCGGCAGCGACGAGATCGTCGCCAACGTGACGATCTCGCTCGGCGTCGCCTGCTGGCAACCGGGCGAATCGCAGAACGACCTGATCGCGCGCGCCGATGCGGCCCTCTACCAGTCCAAGCAGCAGGGGCGCAACCGCGTCACGCTCGCCGCGCTGTGCGCCCGAGGGGACCCGGACGCCCGCGAGTCGCGTTGACACGGCGCATTCCGTTGGTAGAATGCGCCTCTTCCTGCGGGAGTAGCTCAGTTGGTAGAGCGCAACCTTGCCAAGGTTGAGGTCGCGAGTTCGAGACTCGTCTCCCGCTCCAGAATCTTCGGGGGGAAAGCGTCGCTTTCCCCCCGTCGCTTTCCCCCTTTTCACCTCCGCACCCGCGGCGCGATGGCAGAGTGGTTATGCAGCGGCCTGCAAAGCCGTGTACCTCGGTTCGATTCCGGGTCGCGCCTCCAAGAACAGAGGCAACAGAGGACGCAGGGGAGCGCCGGACAAGCGTCCGCTCAGCGCGGCGGGGGCGGCGGATTCCCCGGCGGCGGCGGCGGGATGGCGGGCGCGGCCCGGTCGGAGGTATAGACGCCGCTCACCGGGACGCGATGGCCGCGCGCATACATGCACTGGATGTAGGCATGGTCGTAATGACGCTGGCTGCCGCGGACTGCGCCGCGCGCCGCTTCGGCTCCCGTGGCGCTGCCGACGATCAGGCCCATGCCGGCGCCGACGCCCGCACCATCCCGCCCGCCGATCGCGGCGCCGGCCACCGCCCCGACCGCCGTGCCGACCGCGGCGCCCTGCACGGCCGACGAACGGGCAATTTCCTCGCGCGACTTCCCGCCGATCTGCCGGAAGGCGTGGTCGCGGCAGTAGGCGTCGTCGGCGCGGAACTCGTCGAAAGTCCGCCCCGTGCCCGGCAGGGCCATCACGCCCGGCGCCGTGGGAACGCTGGCGCAACCGGCCAGCAGGGCGGCGGCCAGCAGGCCCGCGAGGAAAATTGCGGCTTTGACGTTCATTCGCGCCCCTTTCCGTTCATCGCGGCGGCTGCGGCGCGACGGGCTGCCATGGTCCCGGACACTGCCTGACGTAAGGGTAGTAGGCCTGCGCCTCGTTGCAGTAATACCAGTATCCCGGCTCCAGTCGGGGGGGCGGCGGAAACCGCTCGACGTAATGGACGGGCGGCGGTGCCGGCACCACCACGACAGGCGGGACATAGATCGGGACATAGGGCCGGTGGAAGGGAGGCGGATACATCCACGGAGGACCCAGGTGGATGCCCCAGTGAATCGTGGTGCGCGGATGTCCGTGCGGATGCCCGTGCCAGCGATCGGCCCAGGCACTGCCCGCCAGCAGGCCGGACAAGATGATCGCCAGCCCGAGTTTTCCGATGGTTTTCATCGCGGCGTCTCCTCTGCCCTCCATGGATGCATTGAAGCACACGCGGCGCACCCGGAAGTGTCGCGGGCGCGGAAGAGTGTAAGAATTTATTGCGCCGGCGCGGCGCAGCGCCGTCCCGCCGGCGCCGACTTGCGCGGCCGCTACTTGAACGGATGCCGCAGGACGATGGTTTCCTCGCGATCCGGGCCGGTGGAAATCATGTCGACCGGCACGCCGCAGACCGCCTCCATGCGCTTGATGTAGGCCTGCGCCGCCGCCGGCAGGGCTTCGAAGCTCCTCACGCCCACGGTGCTCCCGGTCCAGCCGGGCATCGACTCATAAACCGGTTCGCAACGCTCCAGCTCGTCGGCGCCGACCGGCAGGATGTCGGTCAGCTGGCCGTCGAGCCGGTAGCCGACGCAGATCTTCATTTCCTCGATGCCGTCGAGGACATCGAGCTTCATCACGCACAGCCCCGAGACGCCGTTGATCTGGATCGAGCGCTTGAGCGCGGCGGCGTCGAACCAGCCGCAGCGGCGCGCGCGGCCGGTGGTGGCGCCGAACTCGCGTCCCCGGGTGGCCATGTGCTTGCCGACCGGATCCTGCTTGTCGACGGCGTCGTAGAGCTCGGTCGGAAACGGGCCGCTGCCGACCCGCGTGGTATAGGCCTTGGTGATGCCCAGCACGTAATGCAGCATGCCGGGACCGACGCCAGCGCCGGTGGAAGCGCCGCCGGCGACGCAGTTCGACGACGTCACGAAAGGATAGGTGCCGTGATCGATGTCGAGCAAGGTGCCCTGCGCGCCTTCGAACAGGATGTTGGCGCCGCCCTTGTGCGCCTCGTAGAGCGAGCGCGGCACGTCGGCAATCATGCGGGTCAGGCGCGGGGCCAGGGCCAGGGCGCCGTCGAGCACCTGCTGGAAGTCGATGGGAGCGGCGCCGAGGTAATTCCTGAGGGTGAAATTGTGCAGGTCGAGCACCTCGCCGAGCTTCTCGGCGAAGCGTTTGGGACGCAGCAGATCCTGCAGCTTGAGGGCGCGCCGCGCCACCTTGTCCTCATACGCCGGGCCGATGCCGCGACCGGTGGTGCCGATCTTGCCGGCTCCCTTGGCGGCTTCGCGCGCGACGTCGAGCGCCTGATGGTAGGCCAGGATCAGCGGACAGGCTTCCGAAATGCGCAGGCGGGCGTCGGCATCGACGCCGGCGGCCTTCAGCTCGTCGAGCTCTTCGATCAGCGCATCGGGCGAAAGCACGACGCCGTTGCCGATGTAGCAGGTCACGCCGTCGCGCAGGATGCCGGAAGGCACCAGGTGCAGCACCGTCTTCTTGCCGCCGATCACCAGCGTGTGGCCGGCATTGTGCCCCCCCTGGTAGCGCACCACGGCCTGGGCGTTGTCGGTGAGCCAATCGACGATCTTGCCTTTGCCTTCGTCGCCCCATTGGGTGCCGACAACCACGACGTTCTTGGCCATTGCTAACTCTCCCCTAAAGATTCGATGATCCATGCCTCGCCGCGCCAGACCAGGCGGCGGTCGCAGCCGGCGCCGCGCCAGCTGTCCTCGTGACCCGGCAGGGCGGCGACGACGATTTCCCCCTGGCCGCGCAAGCGCTCGATCTCGGCATGCAGCGCGGCGTCTTCGGGCCAGGGGGCGAGAATCGCCCCCGGCATGTGCCGCGGTTTCGACAGCCGGGCCAGGGCGCGCAGGTCGAGCGAAAAGCCGGTCGCCGCCCGCGCACGGCCGAAACGCGCGCCGATGCCGTCGTAACGCCCGCCGAGCGCCACCGCCGCCGGACTGGCGGCGCAGTAGGCGGCAAACACGACGCCGTTGTGATAATGGTAGCCGCGCAGGTCGGCCAGGTCGAAAGACAGCGGCAGGTCGGCCAGCTCGCCGGCCAGGCGCTGGAGCTCGCCGAGGGCGCGCAAGATTTCCGGCAGCAGCGGCAGGCAGGCGGCCGCGCCGCGGACCACCTCGACGCCGCCATAGAGTCCCGGCAAGGCGAGCAATCCGGCGCGCACGGGTTCGGGCAGCCGCGCGGTCAGCTCGGAGAGCGTCGGCACATCCTTGGCCTGCAGGGCCTCGAACAGTTCGAGTTCGGCGGCGGGCGAGAGCCCCTGGCCGGCGACCAGGGCGCGGAAGATGCCGACGTGGCCCAGATCGATGCGGCTGGGCGGCAGCTCGGCCAGACGCAATGCGCGCGCCAGCAGGCGGACGACTTCGTGATCGGCCTCGAGACCGGCGTGGCCGTAGAGTTCGGCGCCGATCTGCACGGGCTCGCGCGTCGCGAACAGGCCGGCCGGCCGGGTATGCAGGACGCTGCCGCAGTAGCACAGGCGCGTCACGCCGGCGCGGTTGAGCAGATGGGCGTCGATGCGCGCCGTTTGCGGCGTGATGTCGGCGCGCAGCGCCAGGGTGCGACCGGACAGCTGGTCGACCAGCTTGAAGCTGCTCAGGTTGAGATCGGCGGCGTCCTCGCCGAGCAAGGCATCGGCGAACTCGAGCAGCGGGGGCGCCACCAGCTCGTAGCCGTGGCGCGCGAACTCGTCGAGCAGACAGCGGCGCAGGGCCTCGACCTGGGCGGCCTCGGCAGGCAGCAGGTCTTCGACGGCTTCGGGCAACAGCCAGGGGTGCGTCATTTGAACAGGAGGATCACCGTCAGCCCGATGATGATCGAGGTCAGTCCGACGAAGCGCAGCTGGCCGTCGCCCAGCTCCGTGACCCTGCGGAACGTATTGCGCCAGAGACGCGGCGCCACGAAGGGCAGCAGGCCCTCGATCACCAGCATGAGACCGAGAGCCAGCAGCAGCGTGGTCATGCGGAAAGCTCCGGCGGAGACTATCTGCCGCCGGCCCTGCCGTCGCTCTTCAGATACTTGAAGAACTCGGCGCTCGGGTCGACGACGAGCAGGTCGCTCTTGCTGCCGAAGCTGTGACGATAGGCTTCCAGGCTGCGGTAGAACGCATAGAACTCCGGATTGGCCCCGAAGGCCCTGGCATAGATCGCGGCGGCCTTGGCATCGCCCTCGCCCTTGATCTTCTGCGCATCCCGATAGGCCTCGGCGATGATCACCTCGCGCTGCTTGTCGGCATCGGCGCGGATTCTCTCGGCCTCGGCGCCGCCCTGCGACCTGAGCTCGTTGGCGACGCGCTTGCGCTCGGTCTCCATGCGGCGATACACCGCCTCGGAAACCTCCTGCGGGAAATCGACGCGCTTCAGGCGCACATCGACGATCTCGACGCCGATCTGGCGCGCATCCGTGTCGGCCCGGCGCTGCACGTCGGCCATGATCTTGTCGCGCGCGCCGGAGACCACGTCATGCACGGTGCGCCGGCCGAACTCCTCGCGCAGGCCGGAGTTGACGGTCTGGGAAAGCCGGGTGCGCGCCAGCATCTCGTCGCCGCCGACCGAAATGTAGAACTGGTTCACGTCGGCGATGCGCCACTTGACGAAGGAATCCACCAGCACGGGCTTCTTCTCGGCCGTCAGGAAACGCTCGGGCTCGGTGGTGTCCAGGGTCAGGATGCGCCGGTCGAAATAACGCACGTTCTGGATCATCGGCCACTTCAGGGAGATGCCGGGTTCCGTGATCACCTCCTTGATTTCGCCGAGCTGGAAAACGATGGCGTATTGGCGCTGATCGACGGTGAAGATCATCGACCCGGCGACGAGAAACGCCGCCAGGAGGAGACCGAAGACGAAAGGCAGGCGATGCATCAGCGTTCTCCCCTCTCGCGCGCGAGCTGGCCGCGCGTGCGCGGGTCGCGGGTGTCCGGCGCGGCGGCGGCCGGGGCCGGCTGGCGCGCATTGGCTTCGGGCGCAGGCGGTGCGGGCAGCGCGCCCGCCTGCTGCATCAGCTTGTCGAGCGGCAGGTAGAGCAGGTTGCCGGAACCCTTGCTGTCGATAAGCACCTTGCTGGTATTGGCGAATACTTGCTGCATGGTTTCCAGATAGAGGCGCTGGCGCGTCACTTCCGGCGCCTTGGCGTATTCGGTGTAGATCTTGGTGAAGCGCGCCGCCTCGCCTTCGGCGGTGGCGATCAGGCGCGCCCGGTAGCCTTCGGCTTCCTCCAGCAGGCGCGACGCGGTGCCGCGCGCGCGCGGGATCACGTCGTTGGCGTAGGCCTCGCCCTCGTTCTTGTGGCGCTCGCGGTCCTGGCCGGCCTTGACGGCGTCATCGAAGGCGGCCTGCACCTGCTCGGGCGGCTGGGTGCTCTGCATCGTCACCGAGCGGATCTGGATGCCGGTCTGGTAACGGTCGAGGATGTCCTGGATGGACTTCTGCGTATTCGCGGCGATCACGTCGCGCCCCTCGTAGAGCACGAAGTCCATCTTGCTCTTGCCGACCACCTCGCGGATCGAGGTTTCGGCCGCCTGCATCACCGCCTCGTCGGGGGTGCGGTGGCTGAACAGGTAGTCCTTGGGTTCCTTGAGCAGATACTGCACGGCGAACTGGACGCTGACGATGTTCTCGTCGTCGGTCAGCATCAGCGCCTCGCGGGGCACCCGGTTCTTTTCCGTGCCGCGGTAGCCGATCTCGATGGTACGCACGCCGGTGAGATTGACGACCTCGTGCGACTGGATCGGCCAGGGCAGACGCCAGCGCAGGCCCGGCGGGGTGGTTTCGGAGTATCTGCCGAAAGACAGCACCACGCCGCGCTCGCTCGCATCGACGATGTAGAAGCCGCTGGCCATCCACACCGCGACGACCAGGCCCAGCAGCAGGCCGATGCCGCCGCCGAACTGGCCGGGGGTCAGCATCGGCAGGCGCGGCCCGCCGCCGCCTTCGCCGCCGCCGTCGGACGGGCCGCCGCGCTTCTGGCCGAGCATGCCGGAAAGCCGCTTGTTGAAATCGCGCCAGAGCTCGTCGAGGTCGGGCGGGCCGCCGCGTCCGCCGCCGCCGCGGCCGCGGCCGGGATCGTTGCCCCAGCCGTGGTCATTGAGCGACATCAGTATGCCGGTAATCATGGTGTTCGATATGGGGTCGTTCTACGGTTGAGCTGCTGGTTGAGCTACTGTTTCTTGGTCAAGGGGGGCTGCCAGCCGACGCGACATTTCAGCCAGCGCCGCCCGCAGCAGATCGAGCCCGGCGCCGGTTCGGGCGCTCACTCGAACGCGCGCGATGTTACCACACTCGTCCCGCTCGACCCCCGGCCCGACCGCTCCGCCCAGCAGGTCGATCTTGTTCCAGACCAGGATCTGCGGCACTCCCGCCGCGCCGATTTCCCCGAGCACGCGGGCGACCGCCTGCATCTGCCGGTCGCGGTCCGGGCTCGCCGCGTCGACCACGTGCAAGAGCAGATCGGCATGCACGGTTTCCTCGAGCGTCGCGCGGAAGGCGGCGACCAGCTCGTGGGGCAGATCGCGGATGAAACCCACGGTGTCGGAAATCACCACCTGGCAGCCGGAGCGGCCGCTCTCCAGTTCGCAAGTCGGCACGTAGAGCTTCCGCGAGGTGGTGTCGAGGGTGGCGAACAGCTGGTCGGCGGCATGCACGCCCGCCTTGGTGAGCGCGTTGAACAGGGTGCTCTTGCCGGCGTTGGTATAGCCGACCAGCGAGACCGCGAGCACCTCGCCGCGACCGCGGCCCTTGCGGCGCACCGCGCGCTGCCGCTCGATCAGCTTGAGGCGGGACTTGAGCAGCGCGACGCGCTTGCCGAGCAGGCGGCGGTCGGTTTCCAGCTGCTTCTCGCCCGGGCCGCGCAGGCCGATGCCGCCTTTCTGGCGTTCGAGGTGGGTCCAGCCGCGCACCAGCCGCGTCATCTGGTGCTCGAGCTGGGCCAGCTCGACCTGCAGCTTGCCCTCGTGGCTCCTGGCGCGCAGCGCGAAGATGTCGAGGATCAGCGCGGTGCGGTCGACCACGCGCCGGTCGAGCGTCTTTTCCAGGTTGCGCTGCTGGGCCGGCGACAGCGTGTGGTTGAACAGCACCAGATCGGCCTGGGCGGCGGCGGCAGCAGCGGCGATTTCCTCGACCTTGCCCTTGCCGGCGAACAGCGCCGGGTCGGGGCGTCCGCGCCGGCCTGTCACCGTGACGACCGCCCGCGCGCCGGCGCTGCCGGCCAGCAGGCGAAATTCCTCGAAGCGCTCGTCGAAATCGCCCGCGCCGAAATCCAGCTGCACGAGGACGGCGTTTTCGCCGGCCGCAGGCCGTTCAAACATCGGCGCGGCGCGGAACGGGGCAAGAGGTCACTCGGCGGCTTCGGCGCTGCCGATATTGACCGGGCGGGCGGGCACGACGGTCGAGATGGCGTGCTTGTATACCATCTGCGTCACGGTGTTCTTGAGCAGGACCACATACTGGTCGAACGATTCGATCTGCCCCTGCAGCTTGATGCCGTTGACCAGGTAGATCGACACGGAGACGTGCTCGCGCCGCAGTGCGTTGAGGAACGGGTCTTGTAGCATCTGCCCTTTGTTGCTCATGATGGCCTCTAAGGTTGTTATACGAGGAGGGGGAATGTAGCCTATTTTTCGCGGGCTGGCCAGCCGCCGCCGTCACGGCGCTCACCCCGCCGCCTCCTCGCGCCGACGGCGCGCATGGCCGGGGAAGATGCGGCGCACCACGAGGTAGAGCACCGGCACGAAGAACACCGCCAGCACGGTGGCCGTGGTCATGCCGCCGATCACCCCGGTGCCGATGGCGATGCGGCTGTTGGCCCCCGCCCCGGTCGAGAGGGCCAGCGGCAGCACCCCCGCGATGAAGGCCATCGAGGTCATCACGATGGGGCGAATCCGCAGGCGGCAGGCTTCGAGGGTGGCCTCCGCCAGGGCCATGCCCTGGTCTTGCAGGTCGCGCGCGAACTGGATGATGAGAATCGCATTCTTGGCCGACAGGCCGATGATGGCGATCAGGCCCACCTTGAAATAAATGTCGTTGGGCAGGCCGCGCAGGTCGACCGCAAGCACCGCCCCCAGCACGCCCAGCGGCACCACCAGCATCACCGCGAAAGGGATCGACCAGCTCTCGTAGAGCGCAGCCAGGCACAGGAACACCACGATCAGCGAGATGGCGAACAGCAGCGGGGCCTGCGCCCCGGAACGGCGTTCCTCGAAGGACGTGCCCGACCACTCGAAGCCGATGCCGGCGGGCAGCTGGCGGGCGATTTCCTCCATCGCGGCCATCGCCTCGCCGGTGGAGCGGCCCGGCGCGGGGTTGCCGGAAAGCTTCATCGACGGCAGGCCGTTGTAGCGGTCGAGCTTGGTAGGGCCGACCGTCCACTGCGCCCGCGCGATTTCCGCCAGCGGCAGGATGTCGCCGCGGGCGTTACGCACCGGCAGGCGCAGGATGTCCTCGGGCGTGCGCCGGGTGTCGGCGTGGGCCTGCATCTGCACGCGCAGGATGCGGCCCTGGCGCACGAAATCGTTGATGTAGGCCACGCCCAGGGCCGCTTGCAGGGTCTCGTTCAGCTCGGCCAGATTCACGCCCAGGGCGCTGGCCTTGAGCCGGTCGATGTCGAGCAGCACCTGCGGCGCGCCCTCCTGCCCCTCGGGGCGCACGCCGGCAAGCGCCGGATGCCGGGCGGCCAGCGCGAGCGCCTGGTTGCGCGCCTCCATCAGGCTCTGACGGCCCAGGCCGGCCCGATCCTGCAAGCGCAGGTCGAAGCCGCCCACGGCGGCCAGGTCGGGAATCGGCGGCACGTTGATGGCGAAGATCATCGCCTGCTTGATGCGGAAGAAAGCCTGGTTGGCCTCGCGCACCAGCGTGAAGGCGCTGCCGTCCCGGCCCGGCCGCTCCTCCCAGCCCTTGAGGCGCACGAAGGCCATCGCCGCGTTCTGGCCGCGTCCGAAGAAGGAGAAACCGGCCACCCCGATCACGTGCTCGACCTCGGGCTGGCCGAGGTAATGCTGCTCGACCTGGGCGAGCACCTCGAGCGTGCGCTCGCGCGTGGCCCCGGGGGGCAGCTGGACGACATTGAAGAAATAGCCCTGGTCCTCGTCGGGCAAAAAGCCGCCGGGCAGCTTCATGAACATCCAGCCGGCCGCCGCCACCAGCGCGGCGTAGAGGGCGAGCCAGCGCACCGGGCGGCCCAGCATGCGGCGCGTGCCGGCCAGATAGGCGCGCACCGAGCCGGCGAACAGGCGGTTGAAGCCGCCCAGGATGCCCGCGGCGGGCAGCACCCCGCCTTTGCGGGATTTCAGCACCGTGGCGCACAGGGCCGGCGTGAGGGTGAGGGCCATGAGCGCCGAAAAGCCCATCGCCAGCACCAGGGTGACGGCGAACTGGCGGTAGATCGCGCCGGTCGCCCCGCCGAAGAAGGCCATCGGCACGAACACGGCCGAGAGCACCAGGGTGATGGCGACGATCGCCCCCACGATCTGATCCATCGCCTTGCGGGTGGCCGCGCGCGGGGGGAGCCCCTCCTCGTGCATGATGCGCTCGACGTTTTCCACCACCACGATGGCGTCGTCGACGACGATGCCGATGGCCAGCACCATCGCAAAGAGCGTCAGCACGTTGATCGAGTAGCCCAGGAAGTAGAGCCCGACCGTGGCCCCCACCAGCGAGACCGGCACCACGATGGCCGGGATGAAGGTGGCGCGCAGGCTGCCCAGGAAGAGATACATCACCAGCACCACCAGCAGCATCGCCTCGGCCAGGGTCTTGACCACCTCGCGGATGGAAATGTCCACGAACTGCGAGGTGTCGAAGGGCACCGCCCAGTCGATGCCCGGCGGGAAGTAGGCGGACAGCTCGCCCATCCTCGCCTTGACCGCGCGGGCGGTGTCCAGCGCATTGGCGTCGGGCGACATGCGGATGGCGATGGCGGCGTTGGGCTGGCCGTCCAGGCGCGCGGCGACCGAATAATCCTGCGCCCCCAGCTCGACGTGGGCGATGTCGCGCACCCGCACGGTCGCGCCCCGGCCATCGCTTCTGACGATCACCGCGCCGAATTCCTCGGGCGTGGCCAGGCGCGAGCGCATCACGATGGCCGCGTTGATCTCCTGGCCGGGGGCGGCCGGCAGTTGGCCCAGCTCGCCCGCCGCGATCTGCACGTTCTGGGCGCGCACCGCGCGGGCCACATCGGCCGGCGTGAGGCCGAAAGCCTCCAGGCGATCGGGCTTGAGCCACAGGCGCATCGAGTATTCCGTGCCGAACAGGAGCACCTCGCCCACGCCGGGTACGCGCCGCAGGCTTTCGAGCACGCTGGCGGCCGCGAAGCTGCCCAGGGCGATGTTGTCGTGCGAGCGGTCGGGCGAGAAGATCGACACGATGAGGAGGAAATTGCGCGCCGAGCGGGTGACGGTAACGCCCAGGCGGCGCACGTCCTCGGGCAGGCGCGTCTCGACGCGGCGGATGCGGTTTTGCGCCTCGACCGAGGCCAGATCGAGCGAGGCGCCGGCCTCGAAGGTGAGCGTGATCGAACCCCGGCCCAGCTCGGCGGACGAATCCATGTAGAGCAGGTTTTCGATGCCGTTCATCTCCTGCTCGATGAGGGCGATCACGGTTTCCTCGACCACCTGGGCCGACGCTCCCGGATAGGTCACGGCGATGGACAGCCCCGGCGGGGCGACGGCCGGATAGCTCGCCACCGGCAGCTGGCGCAGGGCCAGCAGCCCGGACAGCAGGATCACCAGGGCGATCACCCAGGCGAAGACGGGGCGATCGATGAAAAACTTGGCGAACATGGCGTCAGGGTTTTTCCGCCGGTTTTTCGTCCGCTTTTTCCGTGGATGGCGCGGCGGGCCGTGCGGTCGGGAGCCAGGGCAGGGGTTTCACCACCGCGCCGGGGCGCGCCTTTTGCAGGCCATTGACGATCACCCGCTCGCCGCCGGCGAGCCCCTCGCTGACGATGAAATCCGCGCCGGCCATCGCGCCGATCCGCACCGGGCGCGCCACGACCTTGTCCTCCGGCCCCACCAGCAGCACGGCATGGCCCTGCGGGCCGCTCGTCACCGCGCGCTGCGGCACGCGGATCGCCCCCTCGACGCTGGCCTGCAGCAGGCGCACGCGCACGAAAGCGCCGGGCAGCAGCTCGCGGTGCGGGTTGGCGAACTCGGCGCGCATGAGCACCGCGCCGCTGGCGGGGTCGACCGCCAGGTCGGCAAACTGCACGCGCCCCTTGAGCGGATACAGCGCGCCGCCTTCGAACACCAGCTCGACCTCGGCCGACGCCGCCTTTTTCTGCTGGCCGGCCCGGATCGCCTGCTGCAGGCGCTGCATGTCGGCATGGCTCTGGGCGAATTCCACGCGGATCGGGTCGATTTGCTCGATGGTGGCCAGGTGGGTGGCCTCGCCGCGCCCGACGAGCGCCCCCTCGGTGACCAGAGCGCGGCCGATGCGCCCGGAAATCGGCGCGGGCGGGACGGCGTTTTCCAGGTCGAGCCGCGCCCGGGCGAGGGCGGCGTCGGCCTGCTTGAGACGGGCGGCCGCGCTGTCGAGATTCTGCCGGCTCATATACTGGATCGCCACCAGCTTTTCGGTGCGCTCGAAGGCCGCCTGCGCCGCCGCGCGCTCGGCCTCGGCTGCGGCCAGCGCGGCACGGTAGGTGCGCGCATCGATGCGAAACAGCGGCGTGCCGGCCTTCACGTCGCTGCCCTCGGCGAACAGGCGCTGCTCGACGATGCCCTCCACGCGCGCGCGCACCTGGGCCGTGCGGTAGGCCACCAGCCGGCCCGGCAAGTCCTGGGTGAGGGTGGCGCGACCGGGCGTCACCGTGACGACATCGACCTCGGCCGGCGGCGCACCGCCGGGTGCGCCCGGGCCTCCGGCACCCATGGCGGTCGGCGCCGGGCCGGCGGCTTTCTTCTCACCCTCGCCGCAGGCGGCGAGGAACACGATCAGCAACAGCGCGAAAAGGCGTTTCATCGGTCGTCCGGGATCAGGCAAACAAGGGCGCGATGTTAACCGCGAAACGCCTGACATGCCGAGACCGCCACCGCCTGTGTTTCATCGACCGGGGGTGGCCCGACGTCCATCCACCCTGGCGTTTCCCCCGGCAGGCTCGGGACTGGACGGCCAGGCCATCTGGATCTGCCGACGCTGGATGATGCAATCGCGCAAGTAGAGGTTGATGAGACTCTGGTAGGGAACGCCCGACTGCTCGGCCATGCTCTTGAAATACGTCACGACATCCTCCGAGAGGCGCATGGTGACGGACTTCTTGAGCTTCGATGCATAGGGGTTCCTGCGCGACTTCATCCTGGAAAGATCGTATTCGGCTTTCATGGTTTTCGGCCTCCGTAGAAGGCGCTTTCACGCCGGGTCGCTTTTCGGGCGGAAATGATCCGGACGACATCCCCCGCCCCCCGCTCGCAGTGGCAGGCAAGATAACCGCAAAAGCGCGATGGCGGACACAGCAGGCGACAGGCTGTTTTTTCAACCACTCTGTTGCGTATTTTCCGGATATCCAACAATAGGACTGCGGATTATCCGGGATCGGAATCCATGCAAGGGTGGCTACGGGCGCTTCCCCTGCATCTTCGCAAACGCCGCCGCCATCGCCCCGGCGCTCTCGGGCGGGCGTTCGCGCCGGTGGCGCTCGATTTCGCGCGGGCTGGCGGCCGGGGCTGCCGTCCGGCCAGCGCCGACTTTTCTCGCCTCGTCCGCCAGGCGCATCGTGAGGGCGATGCGCTTTCTCGGCAGGTCGACCTCCAGCACCTTCACCTTCACCACGTCGCCGGCCTTGACCACCGCATGCGGATCCTTGACGAAGCCGTTCGACAGGGCCGAGATGTGCACCAGCCCGTCCTGGTGCACGCCGATATCGACGAAGGCCCCGAAATTGGTGACGTTGGTGACCACGCCTTCGAGCGTCATGCCCGCTTCGAGGTCTTTCACGTCCTCGACGCCCTCGCGGAAACTCGCGGTCCTGAACTCGGGGCGCGGATCGCGGCCCGGCTTTTCGAGCTCCTTGAGGATGTCCTGCACGGTGGGCAGGCCGAAGCGCTCGTCGGTGTAGCGCTCGGGTTGCAAGGCGCGCACCAGGCGGGCGTCGCCGATGAGATCCTTCGCCCGCTTGCCGATGTCGGCGAGGATGCGCTCGACCACCGGATAGGCTTCCGGATGCACGGCCGAGGCATCGAGCGGATTTTCACCGCCCGCGACGCGCAGGAAGCCCGCCGCCTGCTCGAAGGTTTTTTCCCCCAGGCGCGGCACCTTCCTGAGCGCCTGGCGCGAGGCAAAAGGCCCGTTCTGGTCGCGGAAGGACACGATGTTGGCCGCCAGCGTGCCGTTCAGGCCCGAAATGCGCGCCAGGAGCGGCGCCGAGGCGGTATTCACATCGACGCCGACCGCATTCACGCAATCCTCCACCACCGCGTCGAGGCTCTTCGCCAGCCGGCCCTGATTCACGTCGTGCTGATACTGGCCCACGCCGATGCTCTTCGGGTCGATTTTCACCAGCTCGGCGAGCGGATCCTGCAAACGGCGCGCGATGGAGACGGCACCGCGCAGGGAAACGTCCAGTTCGGGAAATTCGCGCGCCGCGAGTTCCGAGGCCGAATACACCGAGGCGCCGGCTTCCGAGACCACGATCTTCGTCAGCTTCAGCTCCGGATGGCGCTTCATCAGGTCGCCGGCCAGCTTGTCGGTCTCGCGGCTGGCGGTGCCGTTGCCGATGGCGACGAGCGCCGCGCCGTGTTTCTGCGCGAGCTGGCGCAAGGCGGCGATGCTCCCCTCCCAGTCGCGGCGCGGCTCGTGCGGATAGAGCGTGGCCGTCTCGAGCAGTTTTCCCGTGGCATCCACCACGGCCACCTTCACCCCCGTGCGGATGCCGGGGTCGAGACCGATCGCCGCCTTCGGGCCGGCCGGCGCGGCCAGCAGCAGATCGTGCAGGTTCCTGGCGAAGACGCGGATCGCCTCTGCCTCGGCGCGCTCGCGCAAGGCCCCCATCAGCTCGGTCTCGAAATGCAAGGAGAGCTTCACCAGCCACGTCCAGCGCGCCGTCTCCAGAAGCCACCGGTCGGCCGCGCGGCCTCGGTCGCGCAGGCCGGCGTGGGCGGCGACGATCCCGATGCACGGCGAAGCGGCGGGAGGAGACCCGGGAGGAGACCCGGGGGGCGGCGCGCGCAATTCTTCATCGGTCCGGAGGGCCAGGCGCAGCACGTCCTCGTTGCGCCCGCGCAGGAGGGCGAGCGCGCGATGCGACGGAATGCTCTTGAGCGGCTCGGAAAAATCGAACCAGTCGCGGAACTTCGCCCCGGATGCCTCCTGCCCGGCCACCACGGTGGATACGATCCGCGCATGCTCGCCCAGGTAGCCGCGCAGCGTGTCGAGCAAGGCCGCATCCTCGGCGAAACGCTCCATGAGAATCTGGCGCGCGCCGTCGAGCGCGGCCTGCGCGTCCGGCACGCCCCGGTCGGCCGCCACGAACGCCCGGGCCTCGGCATCGGGATCGCGCGTCGGATCGCCCAGGAGCGCATCGGCGAGCGGCTCCAGCCCGGCCTCGCGGGCGATCTGGGCCTTGGTGCGGCGCTTGGGCTTGTAGGGCAGATACAGGTCTTCGAGACGCTGCTTGGTGTCGGCCTCCTCGATCTGGACGCGCAGCTCGGGCGTGAGTTTTTCCTGCCCGGCGATGGATTCGAGAATCGCGGCGCGGCGCGCCTCGAGCTCGCGCAGATAGCCCAGGCGCTCGTCGAGCGTGCGCAACTGGGTGTCGTCGAGATGGCCGGTGGCCTCCTTGCGGTAACGGGCGATGAAGGGCACGGTGGCCCCGTCGTCGAGCAGCTGGACGGCGGCGGCGACCTGGTTCGGGTGCACGCCGAGCTCGGCGGCGATGCGCGATTCGATGGCAGGCAGCATGGGCGTCGGGAAAACGGGAAAAAGGCGCGCACACTACCGCAAGCCGCCGCGCCGCGCAATGGCAGGCGCCATGACGAGCCACGACTGGCTGGCATGATTGAGAACAGCCCCAAAATCATAACAACCGTACGGACGCTTCCAGAAACTGGGCCGGGGCGCCGCTCAACGCCGCGAAATTTTCCGGGGTCACAATCGCCGGCCGCGCGTCCGGGAAGCGTTTCATGAACGCCTCAAGCCCCTTGGCAGACTTGTTTCTGCCCGATTTGACCTCGATCGCGTAAAGATTCCCCCGATGATGCCAGACGAAATCGACCTCGGCGTTCTTCTCGCGCCAGTAGAACAGCTCGCCGGGCAGCTGCAACAACTCCACCCCCACCGCCAGCTCGAAAACCCGGCCCCGCTGCTGCGGGTCCGCCAGCGCCCGCGGTCCGACGGTCATCGCATGCAGGGCCGGGCAGGCGGGAAGAATCTTCGGGCTGGAAGTGCGCGTCAGCCAGGCCTTGGCAGAAAACTTTTCCAGGGAATACACCAGAAACGCGCCGCCATAAAGCTCGAGGTAATACTTGACCAGATCGGTATTGCCCTTGTCCTGCAACTGGCCGAGCAGCTTGGTGTAGCTGATTTCCTGGGCCGGGTAACGGCAGAGGATTTCAAACGCCTGCCGGAACAGCGCCGGATTCGCCACCTTGCGGTTTTGCAGAATGTCCCGGCCGATCACCGCCTCGACGATCGCGTCTTTCAGATAAGCGTACCAACGGTCGTAATCGGCCTCGAAACCCACCGCGCCCGGATAACCGCCGTACTGGAGGTGGCGATCGAGGTCATAGCCAAACGCGTCCCTGAGCTCGGCAAATGTCCAGTGGTAAATCCGCGTCGACTCAAAACGACCGGCCAGGCTTTCGCTTAATCCGCAGTGAAGCTGCAAGGCGCTCGACCCGAGCAAAACGACGCGCAACCGGCGGGGCGCCGCATCCCACAAGGATTTGATCGTCGCGGACCAGTTGGGGGCTTTCTGAATCTCGTCGATGACGAGCAAGGCGCCTTCGCCCAGCCGCGCGGCCGCCTGCCACTGCGCCAGCAGCCAGGTACGGTCGGCCGTCAGGAGATCGTCGGCGTTGGCGTAATGCCAAGCGCCCTGCCAGCGCGCCAGCAGCTGGCGCACACCGGTGGTTTTGCCGACTTGCCGCGGCCCGACCAAGACCTGGATCAAGGGCGCCGGCTCGGACAGACGTGCCTGCAAGCGTGCAACGAAGGGGCGTTCGAACGACCTGCTCATGCCGTCAGTCTAGCATTGCAAGACTTGTCTATCAATTTTGATAGAAACATCTAGTATTTTTGCAATACGCCAACTCAACCCGTCGGACGGGCCGGGCATCCGCCTGCGGCGTCAAGCATCTCCCGCAAGCCCGCTTCCAGCCCGATCCGCGCGCGCCAGCCCAGTTCCCGCTCGATGCGCGCCGGCGAATAGCAGGCCGAGCCGATCAGGCGATCGACGACCTCGCCCAGCCGGCCGTTCAGCCGTCCCGCCGCGCGCAACAAGCCGGCCGGCACGCTCCAGCGCACCGTCGGCTTGCCCAGGACGGCACGCAGCGCGTCCTGAATCTCCCGCCCCGAATACGCGCGCGCATCGGCGACGATGTAAGTCCGGCCGTTCGCTTCCGCTCGCGCGGCGACCAGCCGCATGACTTCCACCACATCCTGCACATGCACCAGCGAGCGCCGGTTGCCCGTCTCCGGCAAAGGCGGGAACCAGCCGGCGCGCATCGCATTCGCCATGCGCTCCAGGTTTCCCCGCCCGCCCCGCCCATACACCATCGCCAGGCGCAGATTGACGACGTGCATGCCGTGGCGGACGCCCGCCTCCAGCACCGCCTCCTCCGCCGCGCGCTTGGCCTTGCCATAGGGCGTATTCGGCGCACCCGGCCAATCCTCGTCGGCACACGCGTCGCCCGCTTCCGCCATCGCCTTCACGCTCGACAGGAACACGAAGCGCCGCACGCCCGCAGCGGCCGCCGCCGCGACGAGATTGCGCGTGCCCTCGAAATTGATGCGCCCGTGCGCCTCGGGGTCGGCATGGCCGAAGGCGTGCGCGTAACCGGCGCAGTGGAACACCGTGTCCACCCCCGCGCAGGCCGCCGCCAGCGACGCGGCATCGCCCAGGTCGCCCACCGCCTCGTCGGCCGCCCCGGTGAAACGGCGCACCAGCCGCCGCTCGCCCGGCTGCGCCAGGCGCCGGCCGATGAAGCCGGACGCGCCGGCAATCAGTGCCGTCCCGCCAGAGCCGACTGCGCGCCGATCCATCGCCCCGTCGGGAACCGCGTGGAGGAGCCCCGGCAAGGTCTGGCGGGTTTCGGGGGATAGGGCGTCGGCAAGTGACATGGTTCCATGGTAGCGC
>CAZZFN010000002.1:0-43947 GCA_964653505.1 uncultured Methyloversatilis sp. | reverse complement strand
TGGGGGTAGGGCTCGCCGCGCTTGAACACGCGGCGCAGCAGCTTGCGGATCATGGAGAGGAGGCCCGCCCCCCTTCGCCCTTCCAATCGCAAACGTCGCGCAGTGCGCGACCTTCCTCGCGGGGGGCTCCAGGTGGTTCGCTGTGCTCGAAAATCAAGGGATGCATCGATTGCGTCCGGCGCCGATCGCGGCTTGCGCCGCGTGGCGCGTTTGCTTGGGACGGCACTGCGCAAACGCTGCGCATTGCACTTTGGGCGCGCATGATACCGCTATCGGGGTCGGCGCGTAAGGGGTGAGGCCAATCACGCATCGTCTTCAAAGCCGGTTCAGCCAGATTTCAGTCAGGGGTCGCAGATCGCCCGCGTCGGCTGCGCGCAAGGCCCTGAAATAACCTTGTTTGCCTTCCATGTCTCCCGCCGGGTCGATCGGCGGCAGCCCCAGCCTGAAGGCGAGGGCAATCAACATGATTCGCCCAACCCGGCCGTTGAAATCCTTGAACGGATGAATCCATTGGAAACGCCAATCGGCCCAGGCCAGCAATTCGGCCAGGGATTCCGCACTGCCGAGATGGCGCAAGCGTTCTTCAAGGTCGAGGCAAAAGTCGCGTACCCGCACCGGCACGTCGCGCGCGGGCGGCGGGAAATGGGCGCCCACCTGCACGTCGGTCGAGCGAAATCGCCCAGCCCAGTCCGGAAAAAGTTCGCCGGCAATCCGGCGGTGGACGTCGCGCAGCCATTCCGCGTTTAGCGCAATGGCGGATGGGTCGGCGTCAAGAATTTCCTCCAGGCAGCGGCCGACATTTTCCGCGAGCGCCTCGGCGACTTCGCTGTAGGGCTTCGGGCCGGCGGCAGTCGCCAGTTCCCGCGTCGCGTTTAGCGGCTGGGTCGAACCAGCCGGGCCCGCAGACGCTCCCGATCCACCGGTTCGTTCTCCAGCGCCATCGAGTTGACCGTGAAATCCAGCACCTTTGCCCGATACGCGGCACGCCGACTGGCCGCGTCCGGGTACCGGGCGCGCCATGCTTCGAGACGTTGGTCGATTTGTTTGGCTTGGCAGGGTGACATGGGCGCTATCGTCGCACGAAGCGGCGGCGTCGGCAACCCCCGCGAGATACGTCAAAGCCGCCGCTTCGGAATCCTCGACGGCGATTTCGACGGCGCGCTTGGCGGCAGCGAGGAGTTGAGTAGCGCGTCGCTTGGCGTGCCGTGCCGCCAGCGCCGACTTTTCGATGGCCTGCTGGGTGGCCGCAGGGATATTCGGGACCGGCAGCGCAAGCAGATCCGCCTCGGAGATGGCCGGGTACAGGCTGGCGCTGGTGTGCAGGTTCATCAAGGCGCAGACCGGCGGCAGGCGCAAGTAAGTCAGCAGCACGTCGGAGGAAATGGCACGCGGTTGCAGGACTACAAAGCCCGACGAGCAGACGTAGCCGTCCTGGCTGTCGTCAATCGCTGCCGACAGGCGCCGGATCGGGCGCACGGTCGAAGTAATGACATCGCCGGCCCGCACGTATTGCGTGGCGCGGCACGGCGCCTCCCGCTGAGGCAGGCATTCGGCCTGGGCGGTGCCGTCGGCGCCAAGACCGCCGATTTCGATGTAGCGGAAGTTGCCGCTGTCGGCTGGCGTAAACCGTTCCTTGCGGGCAGGTGCAACATCGTGAATTGTCAGGCCATCGCGCCCAAGGCGCGTGAGCATGTCGCGCACGCGAGGGGTAAAGAATTCCGCATCGAGGCGGCCGGCAGTGAAGGCATCGCGGCTGGTGAGAATGTAGGTGAGAGGGTCTGGCGCTTCCCAGCCGTCGAGGCCAAGAGCACGCAAAAGCGAGAGCTCTGCATCGCATATCGACTTCACGCCGGCATTTAGGGCTTCATAAGCGGTTGTAACGACCGACGCGATGCTTCCTTCAAACAGCTTGCTAAAGCGAGGAACAGGAACCTGGTCCATGTCTTCCAGCAATAGTCCGGTTTGCACTGCGCCTCGTTTCCAGCGCTCGGTCAGCGCACGGCCAACCGCCGAAGAAAGAAAGGTCGCAAGGTAGGCTGGCTCAATGCACTTCGGGCGCAGGATCGCCAGCTTGCAACTGCATGTTGCATCCTGCTTGGTCTTCACCAGACTGGTTTCGCCAACGGTACCGATGATGGAGAGCAGTACGTCGCCTTGCTTCAGGTGCGAACGTCGAATGAACGACTGTTCGAAGGCTTCGCGCGTTATCCGGTTGGGATTGGCTTGCTCAATGAAGAAATGACCAACTACATCCTGCCCGCGGTAATAAGGCACGCCGCCTTCCTTGACGAACGACTCGCTGATCGAGAAATGGTTGCCATCGGCGACCAATGCGACTTCTGCTACTGTGCTGCACTGCGCTGAGGCGAGCTTTGTTTCGATCGCCAAATGCCGTCTTTGGAAAAACTCCGCGTCAATGCGCAGAGTGCGTTCCAACCCCGATAGTTTCCGCTCGGTAACTTCCAGCCCCTCCAACAAGCGCGCATAGCGCGCTTCATCGAAGGGGCCTAGCGAAAAAAACTTAACTTCTCCTTCTTGGCGAACTCGATGAACGCCTCGGCGATGCCGTCTTCAGTTTTTCCGTCGTGGTTGAACAGATCATGCTTGACAATCAGATGTCCGTGGTCGTCGAGCAGCGTCGAGCCATCGGCAGCTTGCCGGTAAATCTTGTCACCGGAGGTGTCCTTGGATGGCTCGCGCATGGTGGCGAAGAAGATCGGGTAATCGTCCTGCCTTGGGCAGAGCGGCCCGGCCTTGGCATCGTCGTTCCATTTCTGCACAAACAGCACGCTGGTCTTGGTGCCGGTGTGCGGCTTGAAGACGTTGCCGTGCAGGCCGACGACGGCGAGGATGCGGCAGTGTTCGGCGAGGTAGTCGCGGATGCGTTTGTCGCTGGCGTTGTTGAAGCGGCCTTGCGGCAGGACGACCGCCATGCGTCCGCCGGGTTTGAGAAAGCTCAGATTGCGCTCGATGAACAGGATGTCGCGGCCGACGGCGCTTTGCTGTTTGCCATCCGGCTTCTTGCCGAGATCGTATTTGGCGAGGATGCGCGTTTCCTTGATGTCGCCGGCGAACGGCGGATTGGCCATCAACACGTCGAAGGCGAAATCGCGGTTGCTGGTCTTGTCGGCGCGCAGCTTGCGCAGGCGCTTCCAGCCTTCGCCGTAGATGTCGGTCCATTCCTCGTCGCCGGTTTTTTCGTCCCACCGCTCGTAATCCAGCGTGTTGAGGTGCAGCACGTTGGTCTGGCCGTCGCCGGCAATCAGGTTGAGCGTGCGCCCGACGCGCACGGCCTTCTCGTCGAAGTCGATGGCGAAAACCTTGTCGCGCACGTAGTCCTCATAGCGTCCGACCTTCTTTTCCGTCGTGAATAGGTGACTGATCGAGTCGCCGCGTTCCCGACGGATTTGTTCCCAGACATGGAAGATGCCATGCACCGGAAAGCCGCAACTGCCGGCGGCGGTGTCGATCAGGGTTTCGTGCTCCTGCGGGTTCATCATCTTCACGCACATGTCGATGACGTAACGCGGCGTGAAATACTGGCCTTTCTCGCCCTTGCTCGATTTGTTGATGAGGTACTCGAAAGCTTCGTCGACGACTTCGAGGTTGGAATTGAAGAGCTTGACCTTTTCCAGCGAGGCCACGCAGACGGCGAGGTGGCTGGGCGTGAGTTCGATTTTCGCGCCCTCGGGGAAGACGCCTTCCCACTTGGCGCGGGCCTTGTCGAACAGGTCTTGAATCTTGGCCTTGAGTTCGGTTTCGGTGTCGCCGTAGTTCTTGAAAACGAGATGCCGCTTTTTGTCGCGCCCGCCTTCCATTTCGTCGTAGAGCTTGGTGAACACCAGCTTGAACAATTCCTCGAAGACGTCGACGCCGGCATTGGCGAGGACTTCGTCCTCCATTTCAAGAATCAGGTCCTTAAGCGACTTCCGTTCATTGACCAACTTGTCGAGTCGCACCAGGTCGTCGATAGTCCAACGCTCGGCCAGGATGTCGGACAGCTTTTCATGCGCCGACGGGATGGCCGGGATGTCTTCGAAATAGTTTGGATCTTTGCGGTGGTAGTAGGAAATCTGCTCGCCGTTGGTCCAGACGCCCATCGGCGCGCCAGTGGCGTTGCAGTAGCTCTTGAGTTGTTCCTTGCCGTCTTTGAGTTTGGGTTTTTTCAGCTCGACGAGGATGTAGGGCGTGGTGGTCTTGTCCTTGTCGAAGATGCAGACGTCGGCCCGCTTCTTCTCGCGGCCGAAACTGACGGCGTGCTCGACTTCCATCCGACCGACCGGGTAACCCAGGTCGTCGCGCAAGACCATTACATAGAGTTGGCGAATCGCTTCTTCCGGCGTCAGCTTGATCGGCTTGCCCCGGACCAGGCAGGCGACGTAAGGGGTTTCTTTCTTTGCCGATTCCCTGATCTCGATAGCCTTTTCCAACGCTGCGACTTGCGCAGGTTTGAACTGGCTGAGTTTGTAGGCGCTGTCTTTGAGCAAGTCGGTGAGTGCGGTCATCGTAGGTCCCGTTTCACGTGAATGTCGGCGCCCGCGGGATCGCAAGCGCGACCGGTTGCGTCAGCCTTGGGCGTCTTGATGCAACCTCATGATCGGCCAGCCCTTGCGGGCGGCATGGGCGCGCAGGGTGTCGTCCGGGTCGACCGCGACCGGGTGCGAGACCTTTTCGAGCAGGGGCAGGTCGTTTAGCGAATCGCTGTAGAACCGGGTTTCATCGAACGAGCCCCACCACAGGCCCTGCGTTTCGAGCCAGGCTTCGACGCGGGCGATCTTCCCCTCGCGGAAGGCGGGCGTTCCGCGCGCCGCCCCGGTGAAACGGCCGTTTTCCTGCGCCGGCACGGTGGCGACGAGGTGGGGGATGCCGAATTCGCGACAGATCGGGCCGGTGACGAAGCTGTTGGTGGCGGTGACGATGGCGCACAGGTCGTCGGCCTCGAGATGGCGGCGCACCAGCGCGCGCGCCGGGTTGCCGATGATCGGTCGGATGCGCGCCGCCATGAATTCGCGGTGCCAGGCATCGAGCTCGGCGCGGTCGTGGCGCGCCAGCGGCGCGAGCTGGAAGGCGAGGAAGGCACGGATGTCGAGGGTGCCGGCCTTGTAGTCGTCGTAGAAGGCCTGGTTCTTGGCGGCGTGGACCTCGCGGTCGAGCACGCCTTTCGCGATGAGGAATTGCGCCCACTCGAAGTCGGAGTCGCCGGCAAGCAGGGTGTTGTCCAGATCAAAGAGTGCGAGGTTCATATTGCGGGGGCAAGAGTTGGAGTTGCAGGACTTCCTTGAGCAGGGGCAGGGTGGCGTGCTGCTTGCGCTCGAGCGTGGCACGGTCGAGGTGGTCGAGCACCGCCATCAGCGAGGGCAGGTCGCGCCGGCCGTGCGAGAGCAGGTAGCGCACCAGGCCGGCGTCGACCTTGAGGCCGCGCTCGAGCGCGTGGCGCTGCAGGGCATCCGCCTTCTGCTCGTCGGCCAGGGTTTTCACTTCGTAGATCAGCGCCTGGCCGATGCGGGTGCGCAGGTCTTCGCGCAGCTTGAGCTGCGCCGGCGGCTGGCGGCCGGCCAGCAGCAGACCGAGTCCGACCAGGCGCGCGGTGTTGAAGATGCGGAACAGCGCGATCTGCGCGGCCTCGTCGAGCGCATCGACGTCGTCGACGACCAGCAGTCCGCCCGGTGGCGCGTGAAAGTCGGCGCTGGCGGGACGGCACCCGGAAAGCAGCAGGACCGGCCGCCTGCGCAGCGCGAGGCTGGCGGCCGCACCGAGCAGATGGCTTTTGCCGCAACCCGGCGCCCCCCAGAGATAAAGCGCGTCGAAACAGCCGGGCTGCGCGAGCAGGCGCAGGCGCGACAACAATTCGTCGTTTGCGCCGACGACGAAATTGTCGAGGCTGGGCGGCTGGTTCGGCCGCAGATCGAGCAGCAGTTGGGTCAAGGGGTAGGGGGATACGGTAAGATTCGCGCGAATTATCGCCGCAAACCCCTTCTCCAGACCATGACACCTTCCTCCACCCCCATGACGTACCGCGATGCGGGCGTCGACATCGATGCCGGCGATGCGCTGGTCGAACGCATCAAGCCCGCCGCGAAACGCACCATGCGCCCGGAAGTGCTCGGCGGGATCGGCGGCTTCGGCGCGCTCTTCGAGGTTTCGAAGAAATTCAAGGAGCCGGTGCTCGTCTCGGGGACCGACGGCGTGGGCACCAAGCTGAAACTCGCCTTCATGCTGAACCGTCACGACACCGTGGGACAGGACCTGGTGGCGATGAGCGTCAACGACATCCTCGTGCAGGGCGCCGAGCCGCTGTTCTTCCTCGACTACTTCGCCTGCGGCAAGCTCGACGTCGGCACCGCCGCGACGGTCGTCGAAGGCATCGCCAAGGGCTGCGAACTCGCCGGCTGCGCGCTGATCGGCGGCGAGACGGCCGAGATGCCCGACATGTACCCGGCCGGCGAATACGACCTGGCCGGCTTCGCGGTCGGCGCCGTCGAGAAAGCCAGGATCATCGACGGCAAATCGATCGCGCCGGGCGATGTCGTGCTCGGCCTGGCCTCCTCGGGCGCGCACTCCAACGGCTATTCGCTGATCCGCCGCATCGTCGAACGCGCCCAACCCGATCTGGCGGGCGATTTCGACGGCAGGCCGCTGGCGGACGCGCTGCTCGCGCCGACGCGCATCTATGTGAGGTCCATCCTCGGGTTGATGGACAAGGTCGCGGTGAAGGGCATGGCCCACATCACCGGCGGCGGACTCACGGGCAACGTGCCGCGCGTGCTGCCCGGCAACGTCGCCGCGATCGTCGAGAAATCCGCCTGGACGCTGCCGCCGCTGTTCCAGTGGCTGCAGGCGCAGGGCCAGGTGGCCGACGCGGAAATGCACCGCGTCTTCAACTGCGGCATCGGCATGGTCGTGGTCGTCGCGGCGGCCGACGCGGCCAGGGCGAGGGAACTGCTGACGACGGCGGGCGAAACGGTCTATACGCTGGGCCGCATCGAGGCGCGCCAGGCCGGCCAGGAACAGACGCTGATCGTCTGATCAGGCCCCGCCGAGGCGGGCGCGCTCCTCGCGCTGCACGTCGGTGATGAAGCGCTGCAGCAGGTGCTCGTCGTGATGGCTCAGCTCGGTGAAGCAGCAGCCGACGCGACCGACGATTTTGTTGCCGCGCTGCAGGGGGCCCACGTCGCGCACCTCCAGGGCGACCCGCAGCGCATGGCCGTCCTTGAACTCGATCGAGACTTCCGGAATCCGCTGGCCGATCTCGAAGGGCGGCGAGGCGGAAGGGGTTTCCAGCGCGATGCCGCCGATGCTGATGTCGATGACCGGCAGCTGCAGCGGCTTGCCATCGTCCAGCGGCAGGCTGCACAACGGCCGCCGCGTCAGCGGCAGCACCAGCCGGAAGAACTCGCGCCGCTGCAGGCGGGTGTAGCGCTCGGGCAGCTGGGTGACGAAGGCGCGCCGCTGCTGGTAGGCGGTCTCGCGTACGGCGCCGACCAGGAACTGGTTCCTGACGCCGTGCGGCGCGCAGACGAAAAAGTTGCGTTCGCTCTCGAGCAGCTTCTGGTTGGTTTCCTCGCTGCCGCCCCAGTCGAAAATTAGCCGGTTGTGCGCCTCGTCGACGGCCAGCAGCACGGTAAGGAACATCTCGCGGCCTTCGTCGAACACCACACTGACGCGTTCGCCGTCGTTGATCAGCTGGTGCAGGTAGAACAGGATCTCGCGACGATGGGTCGTGCTGAACTTCTCGAGTTCTTCGGGCGTGATGGACTGGACGGTCATGCTGCCGTGCCGGCGGTCGGTTCCAGGTGGGTTTGTACTTTGGTCAGTATTTTCGCAGCACTGGCCGGGGCGGCTAAATCGAATTCGAGGTCGATTGTGCCCGCTTCTCGCAGCGCTCGCAGCCAGGTGAGCTGGCGCTTGGCGAACTGCCGCGTCGCGTAGATGCCCCGGTCGGCCAGTTCCGCCGCGGGCAGCCGGCCTTCCAGCATCTCCCAGACCTGGCGGTAGCCGACGCAGCGCATCGACGGCAAATCGGCGGTCAGCCGGTATTTCTCCCGCAATCCCTCGACTTCCCCGACCAGCCCGGCGGCCAGCATGGCCTGGAAACGCAGGGCGATGCGCTCGTGCAGGATCTTGCGTTCCGGCGCGGCGAGGGCGAGGGTCAGCAGCCGGTAGGGCAGGGCTGCGCGGGGCTGGCCCTGCCAGAAGTCGCCCAGCGGCTTGCCGGTGAGCCGCAGCACCTCGAGGGCGCGCTGGATGCGCTGGGCGTCGGTGGGCGCCAGCCGGGCGGCGGTGACCGGATCACCCCTGGCCAGTTCCGCATGCAGCGCCGGCCAGCCGCGCTCAGCGGCCTCGGCGTCGATGGCGGCGCGCAGCGCCGGGTCGGCCGGCGGCAGGTCGGCCAGCCCCTCGACCAGCGCCTTGAAATAGAGCATCGTGCCGCCGACCAGCAGGGGCACCCGGCCGCGCGCGGTGATCCCTGCCATCACGCGCAGGGCATCGCTGCGGAACCGGGCGGCCGAGTAGCGTTCCTCCGGAGTTATCAGATCGATCAGGTGGTGGGGAAAGCGTGCCAGCGTGTCGCGGTCCGGCTTCGCCGTGCCGATGTCCATGTCGATGAACACCTGCGCCGAGTCGAGGCTGACGATTTCAACGGGGAAACGCGCGGCGATCTCCAGCGCCAGGTCGGTCTTGCCGCTCGCGGTCGGGCCGATGAGGGCGATGGCGGGGGGGCGGCCGCGCACGGCATTCAGTCCGGAACCGCGACGGCCGGATCGAAGGGGTTGGTGACGGTCAACAATCCGCCCCCCACCACGCCATCGACCTGCAAGCCGTGTTGCAAGTCCTCGCTTAACAGGGTCGTGCAACCCTGCCGCAGCGCGGCTCCGACGATCAGCGCATCCCACCAGGAAAGTCCGTGGCGATCCTGCACCATCCAGGCCGCATCGAACAGGGCGGCGTCGGGTGCGGGCGGGCTCCAGGTCATCAGTTCGCGAATGTCGGCCCGGACGGAGGCATCCGGCAGCGCCAGTTTCTGTGGGTGCGTTGCCACGGCGTAATACTCGATCAGCACCTGAGTGGAGATTCGGCCTGCCCGCCGGCGGGCAAGGCTGGCGAGCCACGCTACCGCAGTCGGCTGTTTAATCGGCGCGTCCCGGTCGCGCGCATAGGCAAGAATGTTGGTATCGACAAATACCCAGCTCATTTCAGGCACTTTCGGTCATACAGCTCTTCCCGGCCTGGCCAGCGTCGGCCATCCTCGCGCACAGGTGGATCGAGATAGGGTCCGCGTGCAAAAAAGTCCTTCATCGCGCGCTCGTACTCGTCCTCCTGCGCGAACTTTTCCTTCAGCAACTCGCCCAGAAAACGCGAAAGGCTCTGGTTGCGTCGTGCCGCCTCGACGCGCGCGCGCTGCAGGATCTCTTCTTCGGCGGTAATGGTGACATTGGCCATGGCGCAAACTCCGTGATTTCGTGGAACACGAAATCAGTGTAGCACCGGAAGTCGGCGCTGGAGAAACGCCATGGATATCGCTGCACCGATACCGGGAGGCATTGTCGGCTCACGACTCGCTGCCGCTGGTCAGGCCATCGGAGGTTCGAAGACAGGTAGCAAACAAAGGGCTGCCACGATAGGCACGGTCATGGCTTCGCACTATTCCGAGGGATATGCGAGAGGGGTGAACGTGGAGTCCTGCGACTCGGGCAGGTCGTCCTGGCCAGCGTCGAACCTTTGCACCCAGGCCGGAACGTCGCCCGCCGCCAGCGGCCGGGCCAGCACATAGCCCTGCATGCAGTCGCAGCCGAGGCGCTCCAGCGCCGCGATCTGGTGCGCATCCTCGGCACCCTCGGCGACGGTGCGCAGGGCCAGCGCCCGCGCCATGGTGACGACGGCCTTGACGATGGCGGCGTCCTCGTGGTTCTCGTGCACCTCGTCGACGAAGCTCTTGTCGATCTTCAGTGCATCGATCGGCAGCCGGCGCAGCTTGCCGAGCGAGGAGTAGCCGACGCCGAAGTCGTCGACGGCGATGCTGACGCCGATCTCGCGCAGGTGGCCGAGCAGGTTCATGGCCTCGATGCCGTCGGCGGTCAATGCCGATTCGGTGATCTCCAGCTCCAGCCGCCGCGCGGCCAGGCCGTGGCGCTGCAATGCCGCCGCGACGACTTCGGCATAGTCCGCCCGCAGCTCGGCAGCCGAGACATTGACGGCGACGCGCGGGATGTGCAGCCCCGCCGCATCCCAGACGGCGAGCTGGGCCAGCGCCTTGTCGAGCACGCGGCGGCCGATTTCGCGGATGCAGCCGCGTTCTTCGGCCAGCGGGATGAAGGCGCCGGGCGCCAGCAGGCCCATGTGCGGGTGGTTCCAGCGCACCAGCGCCTCGAGGCCGTAGAGACCGCCGTCGCCGAGGTAGGCCTGCGGCTGGTAGTGGACCACCAGCTCGTCGCGTTCCATGGCGTCGCGCAGGTCGTTCTCCAGCGCCATCGCCGCCTCGGCGCGCTCGTCGAGCTGCGGCACGAACAGGCTGGCGCGATTGCCGCCGAGCCGCTTGGCCTCGTACATCGCCAGGTCGGCATGGCGCAGCAGCAGGTCGGCCGTGTCGCCGTGCCGGGGGAAAAGGGAAATGCCGACGCTGGCGTCGACGTGGAGGCGATGGTGCCTGACCTGGAAGGGCTCGCGCAGCGCGGCGATCACCTTGGCCGCCACCTGCATGGCCTCGGCCGGATCGTGCTGGTCGGCGAGCAGCACCGCGAACTCGTCGCCGCCGAGGCGGGCGACGGTATCGGAGTCGCGCAGCGTGCCGGCGAGGCGCTCGGCGGCGACCAGCAGGGCGGCGTCGCCGACATCGTGGCCGAGGGTGTCGTTGATCAGCTTGAAGCGGTCGAGGTCGACGAACATCACCGCCAGGCCGCCGCGCTGGCGGGCGGCGAGCTTGAGCTGCTGGACGAGGCGGTCGCGGAAGGTGACGCGGTTGGGCAGCGCCGTCAGCGGGTCGCGCGTCGCCAGGTGGTGGATGTGGGCCTCGGCCAGCTGGCGGCGCTCGACCTCGTGCTCGAGATGGATGACGCGGCGGCGCAGCTCGATTTCGCCGACTACGCTGCGCGCCAGCGTGCGCAGCGCATCGCGCTGCGGCGTATCCAGGCGGCGCGGCACGCTGTCGAGGACGCACAGCGTGCCAAGCGCCTCGCCCGAGGGCAGCACCAGCGGCACGCCGGCATAGCAGCGCACGTGCGGTTCGCCGACCACCAGCGGGTTGTCGCGGAAGCGTGGGTCGACCAGCGCGTCGGGCACTTCCATCAGCTCGTTCCTGAGGATGGCGTGGGCGCAGAAGGCAATGGTGCGCGAGGTTTCGCGCCCCGCGATGCCGTCGTGGGAAAGGAACCACTGGCGGTCGTTGTCGACCAGGGTGATCAGCGCCATCGGCATGCCGGTGATGGCGCGTGCCAGCCGCGCGAGGTTGTCGTAGATCTCGCTCTCCGGCGTGTCGAGCAGCTGGGTCGACAGCAGCGCGGCGAGGCGGCGGCTCTCGTTGTCGGGCAGCGGCGGCAGCCAGGCGAACAGGCGGTCGAGACAGGCCGGTACCTCGCGGCTCTTGTCGAAGAAGCCGGAGATGCCGAGCGCCTCGCAGGACGCGCGCAGGGCCTCGCTCGCATTGTTGGTGAGCACCAGGACGCGGGCGCCGCTGCCCGCCTCGCGGATGCGCTGCAGCACGCGCACGCCGCTGCCCGGCGAGAGTGCCAGGTCGAGCAGCACCGCGTCCGGGCGTTCGGCGAGGATGAGGTCGACGGCGGACTCCTCGTCGCCGGCGGACCCCGCGATGCGAATGCGCGGCTGCAGGGCGAGGATGCGTTCAAGCTGGGTACGGATCAGTTCGGAATCTTCGACGACGACGAGTTTCATGGCGCGCTCCTGGGGGCTCGGTAACGATGCCCGGCAGTCTGCGCGGAGGGGCGCGCGGCGCGTAGCGGCCGCTTCCGATTCGTTCGTCGGCGCGCGCCGATATTGCCGTAGGACGCGTCCTACGCCGGCGGCACCTCGCCTTCGCCGAGGCTCAGGCCATGGGCCAGGCAGTAGCGCACCAGGTCGGCGTTGCTCCGCAGCCCGAGCTTTTCGAGGATGCGCGTGCGGTAGGTGCTGACGGTCTTCGGCGACAGGTGCATGGCGGCGGCGATGTCGCCGGTGCGGCGGCCTGCCGCCAGCAGCAGCAGCACGCGGTACTCCTGCGCCGACAGCGCCTCATGCCCGGCCGCCTTGCCCTCGCCCGCCGCGAGGCCCGCCAGGTGCTCGGCCAGCGTTGCCGAGACATAGCGGCCGCCGGCGGCGATGCGGCTGACGGCGGCGACGAGCTCTTCCGCGGCGCGATCCTTGGCGAGGTAGCCGGAAGCGCCAAGCTGCAACACGCGTTGGGCATAGGCCGCCTCGGCGTTGAGGCTCAGCACCAGCAGGCGCAGCCCGGCGACGCGCCGCAGCTGCGAGACCACCTCGACGCCCTCGGCGTCCGGCAGGTTGAGATCGACGACCGCGACGTCCCAGGGGTGTCGGCGCGCGGCGGCGAGGGCCTCGGCCAGGCTGCCCGCCTCGCCGAAGACGGCGTCGGGCCAGCGCTGCTGCAGCAGCTGGCGCACGCCGAAGCGGAATATCGGGTGATCCTCAACCAGCAGGATGTTCATCGCGCGCATTGTCGCTCAAGGGCAGGCGGATTTCGACGCGGCAGCCGGCACCCGGCGCGGAGACGACGCGGCAGTCGCCGCCGAACAGCGCCGCGCGCTCGCGCATGCCGGCCAGGCCGACCGCGCCGGCGCGGAGCGTCGCCGCATCGAAGCCGCGGCCATCGTCGGCGATGGCGAAGAGGTAGGCAGCGTCCTCGCCGCGCCCGCCGATCGCGATCCGGCTTGCCGCCGCATGTCGCACGACATTGGTGAACGCCTCCTGGGTGATGCGGAACAGACAGAGCGCTTGCGCCTCGCTGAGCCGCTGCTCGTCGCGCACATCGACTTCACACTGCAGCTCTGCCGCCCGGGTCAGCTCGCGGACGAAATGCTGGAGTGCCGCGGCGAGGCCGAAATCGTCGAGCAGCGGCGGGCGCAGTTCCGCGGTGATGCGCCGTGCGCTGGCGATGCCCATGTCGAGCGCCTGCTGCAGCGCCTCGTGCTGGCCTGCCGGATAGCTTTCGCGCGGCAGAGAAACAGCGATGAGGCGGATCGCCGTGAATACCTGGCCGATCTGGTCGTGCACCTCGCGGGAGAGGTGCCGCCGCTCCTGCTCGATGGCGCGCTCCTGTTCTGCGGCAAAGCCGGCAAGCCGGTCGTGTGCCGCGGCGAGGTCGGCGGTGCGTTGCGCCACCTTGGTCTCGAGCTCGTCATTGGCCCGGCGCAGCGCCATTTCCAGGCGTTGTCGCTCCCGCCGTTCGCCGAGCAGCAGCGCCGCGGCCAGCGCCACGAGCAGCAGCGTCAGTGCAGCCGCCACCCACGACATGGCGTCGGTTCGCCGGCGCAAGTCCCGAAGCTCGACGTTCAATTCGTCGATGCGGGCGTCCTGATGCCGGTCGAGCCGCCCGAAGAGGACGCGTAGTGCGTTCATGCTGCGCTTGCCCTCGTCAAGCATGGCCTCGTCTACGCCGCCCTTTGCGCCGGCTTCACGCCGTGCCGCGACGACGTTTGTGGCGATGCGGCGGCGTTCGGCAATGCCATGTTCGATTTCGTCCCAGCGAATGTCGGAGGGCAGGTGCGCGGCAAGGCGTTCTTTCAGTGGGGAAAGCGCGGCAGACAATGTGCCCTCGGCAAATACATAGGGCTCGAGGTATTCGCCGCGTCCCGTGATGACAAACCCCCTGCTGCCGGCCTCGATATCCTTGAGCAGCGACATTACGCGCTCGAGCATGAGGCGCGCAGTACGTGCCTCGGAGCGGACATCGGTAATGGCATTCATGGCGGCGAAGCTTCGGCGTGCTTCCCAAGCCGCCGCGAATACGAGAACGACCGCCAGTGACAGCAGAATAATGGCGGACCATACGCCCAAGCGATGTGGCCGCGACATTTCGGTATCAGCCTCGATCATCGATCTAGACACTCCCGAGCTGGTTGAAATACTGTGCAGTTCGAACTGTATCGGAGAACGCCCTCCGGCGTGGCCGTGACGGTGACTGAGGCTAAAATCGGTCTTTGCTGCCGTGATACAGTAACCATGACTGAATCGATCGCGGCCATTGGCGCCGTCTCTCCAGCGCCGACTTTTGCGTGCAAACCTTACCAAGATCAATCGCACCCATGCTCAACCAATTCCTGCTCTTCCTGCATGTGTCCAGTGTCATCGTCTGGGTGGGCGGCATGTTCTTTGCCTACTTCTGCCTGCGTCCCGCCGCCGTGCAGGTGCTCGAACCGCCCCAGCGCCTGCCGCTCTGGGTGGCCACCTTCAGGTCGTTCTTTCGCATTACCGCGGTTGCCGTCGCGATTCTGCTGATCAGCGGCTTTGCCCTGTTTTTGCAAGTGGGTTTCAAGCTCGCGCCGCTCGGCTGGCACCTCATGATGACGCTCGGCCTGCTGATGGCGGGCATTTTCGGCCATGTTTACGCCGTGCTCTATCCACGGCTGAGCAAGCATTGTGCGGCATCCGCGTGGCCAGAGGCGGCGGCCGCGCTCAACTCGATTCGCAAAATGGTGGGCATCAATCTCATGCTGGCCCTTTGCACCGTGGCATCCGTGCTGCTGATTCGCTGATGCAGGACGCTGCTCCGGTTAAAACGAGCAGGTCAATGACCTTCGGTATCGCAAACTATTCTGGCTATCTGCGCTGCCATATTGATGCGTTAGCATCGATAGTTTCTCATTGAGGTAATAGGCAGTGATATTCGATGCGATCGCATCATATTTTGAAATCCATTGCATTTGCACTATATAATCGACGCCATAGCATCGATTACTGTGGGGGTGCCATGCAAGTCATGATTCAATCTCCAAAGACTCTCGGATTGCTCATCCGTGCTACTCGCAAGACTCAACATGTTCGCATGGATGATCTGGCTGGTAGCTCGGGAGTTGGCCCGGTTTTTGTGCGCGAAGTGGAGCGAGGTAAAGAAACGGTGCAACTCGGCCGTGTCTTGAATTTGCTGGCCGAACTGGGTATCGAACTCCGGGCAGATGTTCCGGACAACGTACTGCCCTTGTTTGATCGCTTGCGTCAGACGGGGCTAAAGCCCTTGAAACCTCGCCATTACAAAGCCGTGCCCGAAAGTAGCGAATCGTGAATCTCAGGCAGTTGGATGTCCTTGTGGATGATCGCCTCGTCGGTCGGCTTGCAGTCACCGATGATATCTGGACGTTCGAGTACGATCCGATTTGGCGCGACGCCCCCAATGCCTTTGATCTGTCACCGGCACTGCCGAGAAGCTGCGGCCTGCACCGGGACGGTGCCACGGTCAGATCGGTACAGTGGTATTTCGACAATCTTCTGCCCGAGGAAGCCCTGCGCGGAGTCCTCGCCAAAGAAGCTTCTTTGCAGGCTGAAGATGCGTTTGGACTCCTTGCCTATTACGGCGCCGAGTCTGCTGGCGCGTTGGTGCTGCAAGCGCCCGAGCAACCGGTTGCTGCGGACAGGGGGCTACGCCCTCTGCCTCATCATGAATTGAGCGCTCGCATTAAAAAACTGCCCACGGCGTCGCTCACGCAATGCGCGCCCAAACATATGTCGCTCGCCGGGGCGCAGAACAAGTTGCTTGTCACCCTGCGGGGCAACGAACTCTATGAACCTCTGGCAGGAACGCCATCGACCCATATTCTGAAGCCGGATCATCCGGATGCCAGCTATCCGGCTTCTGCGATGAACGAGTATTTCACGATGCGCCTGGCCGCTGCGGCCAAGCTAACCCCGCCACGCGTACATCGGCTTTATGTACCCCAGCCGGTCTATCTCGTTGAGCGGTTTGACCGGATATGCGGAATCGATCCTGACGCGGTCCGTCGATGCCACGTGATAGATGCTTGCCAGCTTCTCAACAAGGCGCGCAGTTTCAAATATACGGCAGCAAATCTGGAAAGCCTGGCGGCAGCTGTCTCGATGTGTCGGTCGCGAGCCGCTGCCCGCTTGCAGATCTACCGCTGGCTGGTGTTCAACCTGTTGGCAGGTAATGGCGACAACCACCTGAAGAACATTTCATTTTTGGTGGATGCCAACGGTATCGAAATTGCCCCCCCGTACGATCTGCTTTGCACAGCAGCATACGAGACGCACGCGCTGGCTAACGAAACCGCACGCTGGCCCCACACTTCTTTGGCACTAGCGCTTGGCGATGTCACAACTTTCGGAAGTATCGCCCGTCACCATGTCATCGAGGCTGCTCGACAGTTGGGCCTTAACGAGGCAACCGCCACGCGCGAACTCGACAAGCTGGTGAAATCGATACCCGTTGCAGCAGATCGTTTGTCGATCGAAATCGAGAGAAATGCCGAGCACGATGTTGCGACAAGTCCAGAGCCTGAGGTGACACGTGGTTATATCGCCGGCGAGTTACGCCTCCTTAGAACCATTCGCCATGTTGTCATCGCTGATATGGTGCGCGTGCTTGGTTGATGGAAAACGACTTGACCTTCGGTTGCCATGTGGCTAGCCTTCCTTCTCGAGATGCTCGCAGAGCGTGAGGATGGCCGGGTGCTCGACGGCGGTGGTGATGATCTGGTTGTGTCCGGGCTGGGCCTTGAGCGCCGAGAGGATTGCGGTCGAGTCCGATTCGGTGCCGCAGGAAGTGAACACGATCTCGGAGTCGTGCTCGGCGCCGAGCAGCGCCTGCATCCTCGCCTGCGACGGGCGTGTGGAGCCGTTTGCCTGTGCGCAGGCCTTCGACGCTTGGATGCGCGGCAACGGCAGTTTCGAGGCCTGCCTGATCGATGTCGTCAATCGCGGCGGCGATGCCGATACCACGGGGGCGATCGTTGCCGCCGTTCATGGCGAGGATCAATTCGTCGCTCGTCGCGGGTATCGGCGCGCCGGTAGCGGCATTGCGCACGTCGGCGAGCACGCCGGGGCCGAGGTAGGGCACGATGCCGCCGTCGTTCAAGCCGGCGAGCAGGGAAGCGCGTAGTTCGGTGGGAATCATATCGGTCTCCGTTGGGTTTGGAGACACCACGCAAGACCCGCGCCCGGCGGAAACCCGCATCAGTTCAGGCGGTCGAGGCGGCTTGTCGGGTTTGCGACAGGACGATGCCGTCCTGCGAGCGCCGAGTTTCGGTCTTTACTAAACATACCTGTTCATATATATTGAGCGCATGGTTTCCCCGGAAAAACCTCTCGAATGGGTTGGCAGCAGCTATCGGGACTTGATGGCCTTGCCCGTCGAGATTCGCCGAATCTTCGGGTTCGCGTTGTCGCTGGCACAGGCGGGCGATCGGCACGACGCGGCGAAGGTACTCAAGGGTTTCGGCGGAGCGGGGGTGCTTGAGGTTGTCGAGGACGATGCGGGCGGCACCTATCGCGCCTGTATACGGTGAAGTTCGTGGAAGCGGTATTCGTGCTGCATTGCTTCCAGAAGAAAAGCAAGCGCGGGATCGAAACGCCAAAGGAAGATAGCGCGATTATTCGCGCCCGGCTGAAGATTGCCGAGGCGCTGGTGAAGGAGCTACGACATGAAACAAAGACTCGTTGAGGGCGTCGAGGTACAACGCGGTTCGGGCAATGTGTTCGCCGATCTCGGGCTGCCCGATGCCGAGAAGCTCAAGATCAAGGCCGGCCTGGTCATCGAAATCAGGAAAGCCATGCGTCGACTCGAATTGACCCAGCAGGAAGCTGCCAAGCGCATGGGGCTGACGCAGCCGAAAGTCTCCGACATGATGCGCGGCGACTTTTCCAATCTCTCAGAACGCAAGCTGATGGATTGCCTGACGCGCCTCGGTTACAACATCGAGATCAAGGTCAAGCCGACCAAGCAAGCCGTCGGGCATTTGCTGCTGGCGGTGGCGTGATCACTGCCGTCTCGCCAGCGCCGAGTTCTATAGCGTACTGAGCGTGACTTCATACGCGCCGCCGATGACGAGATGTTCGTCCTCGCCCTTGAGCACGCCGGGCAGCAGCGCGCAGTGAAAGAATATCTTGGCGGTGGGCACTTCGGCGGCGAGGATGCGCTACGACAACGAGCGCGGCAAGGGTGACCACCGGCATGTCGGCGAACGCGAAGAAACTTACGCTTTTACGACACTGGATGCGCTGCTGGCCGATTTCGAACGAGATGTCGAGAACTGGAGAACCACATGAAAGCCATCATCGAACTGGGGCGCAAAGGCAACATCTTCGCCATTGCATGCGAACAACTTGCCGCCGGTGAGGCGCAGGATTTTCGGCTTTCCTTCGAGTCGGCACGCATGCTCTTCGCCGAACTCACGCCGGCACGCATCGACCTGATCGACACGCTGCGCCGCGTGGGGCCGTGCAGTGTCTATGCGCTGGCGAAGGCCGCCGGACGCAACTATTCCAACGTACACACCGATGTGGCGCGCCTGCTCGAACTCGGTCTGGTCGAGCGTCGCGAAGACGAAACCGTACATGCCTGTCCCGTTCGATGAACTCGATATCCGCCTGCCGCTGGCGGAGGCGGCCTGAAACAAAAGTCAGTCTTTGCGTGACGGTACCTATCTGTCGCAAACCCGACAAGCATTCCTGATCCCCTCATTTCCGATCCCTGTATTGATGCGGGTTTCCCGCCGGGCGCGGGAATTGCGTCGAGTCTCCAAACCCCGATGGAGACCCCCATGCTCACCAAGGAATTACGTGATTCCCTGCTCGCCGGCTTGCAGGACGGCAGCATCGTGCCCTACCTCGGCCCCGGTGCGCTCGCCGACGTGAAGAACGCCGCCACGGGCGAGCCAATGCCGGCGACCAGCGACGAGTTGATTCTTGCGATGAACGGCGGCAAGCCGATGTCGCCCAAGCTGATGTACGAGTTTCCGCGCGCAGCGATGAACGTCGAGTTGAAACGCGGGCGTTCCGCCGTCACAAAGTTCCTCGACGCCATCATCCCCTGGACGCCGCGTTTGCGGCCTTGCTGACCAACGGCCTCGGCGCCGGCGAGGCGCTGCGCATCCTGGTCAACGAAGCCAGACGAACAGACAACTCGACCAAACCAAGTAACGCAGGAAAAACGAGCAGAGATTAAGTCGTGACTAACCCGAGTACACCGAAGGTCAAACTTTATTTGGCCGAAGGAATTCTGGGGCAGTCGGTAGTCACATAGTGGTCACGCCATGGTCACGGCGTGGTCACAGTGGGAATGTGAATGACAGAAAAATAAGACCAACCACCGCTAAGTAGTTGGCCTTATTGAGCTTTATTTGGTTGCGGGGGCAAGATTTGAACTTGCGACATTCGGGTTATGAGCCCGTGTAAGTGTCAATTTCTCGACGTTGATCGAGATTCCCTTAAAAACAACAAAACCGCATTATCAATATGTTACGCATGTAAGCAATTCTCCCGAAGGTTGATCTTTATTGATCCATGTTCCATAATTCTGCTTACATGGGCGCTTACATGGAGATTTTCGGGATATGGAGAATCGAGTCAAACTGACAGCCGGGCGGATAGCCGGCTTCACCCTGCCGGCAGATGTCGAGCAAGCCTTCCTATGGGATGCGGACACCAAGCAGCTTGCCGTGCGGGTGACTGCCGGCATGAAGGCTTACATCTTTCAAAGCCGGTTCAACGGAAAGTCCCTGCGCAAGACCATCGGCAGCACCAAGGACTGGAGCATTCCGCAGGCCCGCGCCGAGGCTGCCCGACTGCAAACCCTGATCGACCAGGGCCATGACCCCCGGCAGATCGAGGCCGACAAGCTCGCCGAGGCCGCAGCGAAACGCAACGCGGCCGTCGAGGAGACCCGCCGGCAATCCCTGACCGTGGCCGACGCATGGGCCGGCTACATCGCCTATCAGAAAGACAAGATGGGCCGTGTCCATATCGAGCGCGGCAAGAAATGGGGCGAGCGTCACCTGCTCGACCATGAACGCATGACCCAAGCCGGGGGCGAACCTCACAAGCGCGGGAGCGGAGTCACGGTAGCCGGGCCGCTGTTCCCGCTGCTCGCCATGCGCATGACCGACATTTCCGCCGACACCTTGAAGGCATGGCAGCGCAAGGAAGCCGAGCAGCGCGCCAACAATGCCCGGCAGGGCTTCGAGATGTTCCGGGCCTTCTGGCGCTGGTGCGCACGGCAGGACGAATACCGAAACATCATCGACGCGGCCGCCGTGGAAGACGAAAAGGTGCGCTCCGAGGTTCCCGGCCGCAAGCCCAAGGAAGCCGACAGCCTGCAACGCGAGCAGTTGCCCGCATGGTTCGAAGCCGTGCGCGCCATCGGCAACCCGGTCATTGCCGCCTATCTGCAAACCCTGCTGCTGACCGGTTCCCGCCGGAATGAACTGATCGGCCTGAAATGGGACGACGTCGACTTCCGCTGGAATTCCCTGACCATCCACGACAAGGTGGACGGCGAGCGCGTCATTCCTCTGACGCCCTACGTCGCCGCGCTGCTCGCCGCTCTGCCGCGCCGGAATGAATGGGTGTTCTCAAGCCCGACGGCCGAATCCGGCCGCCTGCAAGAACCGAGCATCCAGCACCGGAAAGCCTGCGCCGCGGCCGGCCTCGACGTTACCCTGCACGGCCTGCGCCGGAGTTTCGCCAGTCTTGCCGAATGGGTGGAAATGCCCGCCGGCGTGGTGGCGCAGATCATGGGCCACAAGCCTTCCGCCACGGCCGAGAAGCATTACAAGCGCCGCCCCCTCGACCTGCTGCGCCTATGGCATGGCAAGTATGAGGCATGGCTGCTCGAACAGGCCGGCATTCAGTTCGAGCAGGCGCAGCCGGGCCTGCGCGTGGTCAATGCAGCTTGACTAGCAGTATCTTAAAGAATACCATCATGAAACTTGTCACCTACATCGACAGCGAAGGACGAAAGCCTTTTTCCGAGTGGATGCTTGCGCTGGCCGACAAGGATGCACGCAAGCGCATCCTGGCCCGGCTGGCGCGAGTCGAAGCGGGAAACATGGGCGACTGCAAGCCGGTGCGCGATGGCGTGCTGGAGCTTCGGATAGACCACGGCCCCGGCTACCGCGTCTATCTCAGTCGGCAGGGGCCGGTCATCGTGCTGCTGCTTTGCGGGAGTGACAAGAGCGGACAGGCCCGCGCCATCCGGCGGGCAATCGACTATCTGAACGACTGGAAAGAACGAGGCAAGCCATGAAACACCGTCACGAAAAATTCGAAGAAACGCTGCTGCCGCTGCTGGCCGATCCGAAAGAGGCCGCCGAATATCTGGATGCCGTCATGGAACTGGAAGACCCCGCCGCGCTGCTGGTGGCGCTGCGTCACGTCGCCAAGGCCCACGGCATGGCGGAGATAGCCCGGCAAACCGACCTGGGCGAGAAGACCCTGTTCCGCGCATTGTCCAAGACCGGCAACCCGACCCTGAACACGATCACCAAAGTGCTACACGCGGCGGGGCTGCGCCTGAGCGTAACCCCGGCGCATGCCTGACCGAGTTATGCCGCGCCTAGCATAGATCAGGCTGCACGTGGATCATTTTTTCTTGACATTGATTGAGATTTTACTTATAACTCGAACACCTCTTGGAGCAACCTTCGGGACTCAAAGAGGAGCACAGCACCATTGAGCACGCGAACAAAGCCATGAGCTCTCGCTGTTCAATGAGAGGCCGCGAGACGCCGTAGGGCGCTCAGCCGACGCGAAGTGCAAGCCGCGACGATACACGTCGCCCTTGTCATTTTTCGCCGTCGGCCTCACTCACGCATGCCGGCGGCCAGGAGCCCAGCATGCAAACATTTCAAATCCCGCCCGGACTCGCGAGCATTGCCCGCAATCGGGATTACATACACACGCACGAATTTGCCGAAACGCTCGGCAAGGCCTCGCAGAGCGCGCGCAAGCTTTACTGTCAAACTGGTGAAGCCTGGGGCGTTCGCCCCGTCAAGGTCGGGCATCATTTGATGTGGCCTGTCGCGGAAATCGCGAAGGTTTTGATTGGGGGCGCGCAGCGATGAGCATCGACGTGGCCGACATCGTCGCCGCATGGGGCACGCCGCCTGCACCACCCACAGCCGCGCCACCACGCCCGGCCATAGCTGCACCCGCCCCAGCACCGGCGAACGCAACCAAGGCCCCGCAAACGCCCGCCGCGATTGACGCAAAAATCCTTGCGGGCATGGGACGACCACGGCCTGCATCTATGACGCCTCGCACTGGCTATCGCATCCTGTCACCCGAAAACCTGCTTTCAAGCCCCGTTATCCGCGACCTCGTTCATGGTGTTCTGCCGCGCAACGGAATTGCTGGCGGCATCGGCGCGTCAATGTCAGGCAAGGGCTTTCTCTTCATCGACCTGATGGCCGTTCTTGCGGAAAGCGGGTATTGGTTCGGGCGGCGCGTGGACAAGGTGCCCGTGATATATGTCTGCCTCGAAGGTGCCGGTGGATTGCACAAACGCATCCGCGCCTGGGAAAAGAAAAACGGGCGGAAGTATCCCGCTATCGGCATCATCATCGAGTCATTCGACCTACGGGATAGCGCGCAGGTCTCCGCATTGATTGCCGCCATCCGCGCTGGTGGATCCGCCAGTGGCGTCATTGTCATAGACACGCTCGCCCAAGCCTCGCCCGGCACCGACGAAAACAGCAGCCGTGACATGGGCGAAATTATCGCCGCATTGCAGGAAATCCAGGCAGCATTAGGCGGGCTGGTGCTGATCGTTCACCATCTGGGCAAGGACGTGACTCGCGGGCCGCGCGGGCATTCATCCTTCCTCGCCGCGCTGGACGCCTGCATCGAAGTCCGGCGCGATGGCGACAGGCGCGAGTGGATTGTCGCCAAAGCCAAGGACGACAGCGACGGCGTCGAGCACCCCTTTCGCCTTGAGGTGGTCGAGGTCGGGCAGGACGAAGACGGCGAGGCGATCACGAGTTGCGTTGTAGTACCGGAAGAACTCGCCGCCGATGCCGTGCGCCGTACCTTGCCGCCTAAGTCTGGCAATCAGCGAATTATCTGGGACGCTATTGGCGAACTGCTGCGCGACGCCAAGCATTTTGGCATGGCTGGCGCGCCTGAAAGTCGCCCGTGCATCCAACTCGAAGCCGCTGTCGATCAACTACGAACGCGCCTTGCCTGCGAGCCGAAGCGCCAGACTGAACGAACCCGCGCGGCAATATCCGGCCTTGTCGAACGCAGTCTGCTTGTCCTTCGCGAGGGTTGGCTATGGGCCGCCTGATCTTCCCGCGATTCCCGAAATGTCCCGAAACGGGAACACCGGGTTTTCCCGCGATTCCCGCGCCCCCTATAAGGGGGCGGGATTCCGGGATCATGAACACGATACGAAAGGACTTGAACCATGAACCATGAAACCTACCCCCCGGAAACCGTGCGCGCCATCATCGCCGAAGCCCGCCGACAAGGTTTCGACGATCGCTTCATTGCCGAGAAACTGCATCTTCCGCCGGATGACATTGAAGTCATCGCTGGCAGAGTTCGCGCCTCGCCAGTCCCCGGAACGCCTGCTGCGTTCATCGGCGAGGTTTGTCTATGGCTTGAATTCTTCCCGGCGAAACATCGCCGCTGTCTTAAGGAAAATTTGACCGATGCCGCCGCCCTTGCACGTTCCGAAAACCTGCCGGATGACAAAGTCATGTTGCGGCTGCTTGCGGTTTACGTGTCCATCGGCGAGGCATGCACCGAACCGGGCAGCACTGCGCGCGGCTGTCTGCGGGATTTTGTGATGTGCATGCTGGGCTATCTGTCTCAACCCGAAGCACCCGTCATTCACTGATGCACAAACGTCTGCGCCCGGTTCCGTTTCCTCGCGGCAGCGAGGCCTACCGGCAAGAATTCCTGCGCCTGAAGGCATCAGGCTTGACGTGGCGAGGAATCCGGCAGGTCATCCGATGCGCCAATCATCAAGCCCGCATGACGCCGCTCCCCGGCGAGAAATGCCTTGCCCGCACCAGGAAGGACGGGCAGCCCTGCCAGGCAGCCGCACTACCTTCGGGCCGTTGCCGATGGCATGGTGGCGAATCTACTGGCCCTCGCTCGGAAGCAGGCAAACAAACGGCACGGGCGAATCTCCGTCTCCGCTGGAGCTCATGCGCGCGCACGCGCGACTAAGTTCCGGCCTGCCGGGCATTGCAAGCCCATAGGCGCATTTTGTGGGGCATGTTGGCCCTACCCCCCTTACCTGAAAGGAGAACCTCGTGCATCCAGCCGTTGTAGCACTCCGATTAGCGGCCGCACTTTTCGCGGCGGGCGAGCGCACCCGTCGTGAAATTCCGGTTAGCTCATCATGCGTGGCGTCGGTGATTTACGATGACGGCGACATAACCGTCAAGCTTCGCTCCGGCCACGAGTATCCGGTCACCTCGCAGCAAGCTGAGGGCCTGCTGGCGGCGAAATCGCCCGGCAGCTATTTCAACGAGCATATTCGAACGTGATTTTGCAAAAAAAATGTTCGCGGGGGTGGTGCAAAAGTTTTCGCAAATATTCCGCAGCCCCCCCCTACCCCGGCAAAGGTCTGACAAGCACCCCCCGGCCAGGCTAAAAGTCGGCGCTGACAGGGCGGCGCATTTCCGAAAAGTGCTTACATGGGCGCTTACATGAACGCCGGAGCCCAGAAACAACAAGGGCCTGCATCGCTGCAAGCCCTTGTTTTATTTGGTTGCGGGGGCAAGATTTGAACTTGCGACCTTCGGGTTATGAGCCCGACGAGCTGCCAGACTGCTCCACCCCGCGGCAGGCCGCCATTATGCAACAAATGCTGCAGGTGCGTCAATGTAGTTGACGAAATTAGTGGTGAAACAGGCTCAGCCTGCCAACACGCGATTCTTGCCGGCGCGCTTGGCGAGGTACATGGCTTTGTCGGCGCGCTGGAGGGCAGCGGGGGCCGTCTCGTCGGCGCCGAGTTCCGCGACGCCGCAGCTGAAGGTGATCAGCACCTTGTCGTTGTTGTGCAGGAAGAAGCGCCGCGTCAGTTCGCGCTGGACGCGCGTCATCGCGGTGATGGCGTCTTCCAGCGCGGTGTTCGGCAGCAGCACGACGAATTCTTCCCCTCCGTAGCGCGCCAGGGTGTCCTCGGGCCGGATCGTTTCCTGCACCACCCTGGCCAGATGTACGAGGGCGGCGTCGCCGGCGGCGTGGCCGAGCGCGTCGTTGAGCTTCTTGAAGTTGTCGATGTCGAGCAGGGCCAGACAGAGCGGGCTGCCATGGCGTTTCGTCCGCGAGAGCTCGGTGTCGAGCGCGTCGTCCATGCCCTTGCGGTTGAGCGCCCCGGTGAGCGGATCGTGGCGCATCAGCTCGCTGGCGTGGGCAAGTTCCTGCTGCAGACGCTCGACCTCCCGTTCGGCTGCCTCGACTTTTCTGCGCATCTCCTGCAGCTCGTCGTGGGTGCGCTGGGCGTCGAGCTGCACGGCGCGGGTCTCCTGCATCACCTCGTCGAGCACGACGGTCAGTTCGGAGATGTCGCTGGCCTTGCTGATCTTGTCGGCGCAGTGCTCGATCTTGTCGTGGTAGCTGCCGGTCGATGCGGAAAAGCCGGCCAGCCGGTCGACGAAGGTGGCAAGCATGGCCTTGAGCTGGTCCTGCGCCTGGTTGAGGCTTTTCTTCAGCGCGCTTTGTTTGTAGATGACGTCCTTCAGGCGCCGTTCGACATCGTCGAGGCGGCGCAGGTTGAGCGGCTGGTTGAACAGCTCGAGCACGGTGGCGATCTGTCCTTGCAGCCACTGGTCGTCGATGACCAGTTCGCCGATGTTGTCGATGACGAGATGGAGCAGGTGGAGCAGGGAGGCGCGCAGCTCCGCCTGGTCTTCGGCGACGAAGTGCAGCCGGTAGCCGAAACGCTTGGTTGCGGCGATGCAGGCGGCGATTTCCCTGGGCGCGCGTGCGGCGCGCGCGGCGACCGCGAGACGCCCGGCCTCGGCGGCCATTTCGGTGTTGTCGACCAGCACGATGGCGATCGCCGTTTCGAGCAGCTGGGCCAGCAGTTCGAGCAGTTCCGCGCTGGTGTCGCCGCCCGCGGGCGCGAGCGCTGCTGCGGGAGTCGGCGCTGGCGGGACGGCTTGCGCATCGCCCGCCGCGGCGCGCTCGGCTTCGGCGTCCTGCGCCGCTTCCGGTGCACCCCCCTGCGTCCAGCTTTTCAGCAGCCCCTGCAGGCGGGCATGCAGCAACTCGGGGGTGGAGGTGGCGCTCAACACGCGCTCGAGGGCCTCGCGTTTCCTGGCCGGCGTCAGGTCGGCCTGGCGCGCCTCGAGGCGCAGCACCAGGTCGCGGATCAGCGCCGACCAGTTGGGCGGCTCGGCGGCGGATTTGTTGAGCAGGTCCGCGAGGGCGGACTTGAGTCCATCCCAGCTGCGCTCGCCGATGGCGCCGTCGAGCTGGCGCGCGAAGCGCAGCTGCTCCGGCGTGCCGCGCGGCAGGCTGCCGGCCAGCGCCTTGAAGGACTTTTCCGGAAACGCTTCGTGCTCGACGCTGCCGGCGATCTCGTGGTAGAGCGCCCGGTAGTTGTCGGGTGTCGGCGCGGTGCGCTGCTGGGCCAGGCGCTTGAGGGTTTCGCGCGCGATTTCGAACGGACTCATCGGGCGAGTCACTCGACGAGGCCGTGGCGCAGGCCGTAGTGGATCAGTTCGGCGGTGCTCTTGAGCCCCATCTTTTCCAGCAGGCGGGCGCGGTAGGTGCTGACGGTGGCGACGCCGAGATTGAGTTCTTCGGCGACCTGGGTGAGCGGCTTGCCCTTGGCGATCAGCACCAGCACCTGGTATTCGCGGTCGGTGATGCGCTCGTGCGGCAGTTTTTCGGTGTCGTCGGCAATCGCCTCGGCGAGCTGTTGCGCCACCCCCGGGCTGACATACTTCCTGCCCTGGGCGACCTGGCGGATCGCGGTGACGAGCTGGTCCGGCGCGCTTTGCTTGGTGAGATAGCCGGAGGCGCCGGCTTTCAGCGCGCGCAGGGCATACTGCTCTTCCGGATGCATGCTGAGGATCAGCACCGGCTGCTTGGGGAATTCGCGCTTGAGCTGCTTGAGCGTGTCGATGCCGTTGCGGTTGGGCATCGAGATGTCGAGCAGGAAGACATCCCATTCGGTCTGGCGCGCGACCAGCAGGGCGTCGCCCCCGTCGTCGGCTTCGCCGGCGACGACCAGATCCTCCGTCTCGGAAAAAATCTGCTTGAAGCCCTGGCGCACGATGGCATGGTCGTCGGCGATGAGCACGCGAATTTTTTCCGGCATGTCAGAACAGATCCTGCTGTACGGATTCTTCGGGTTCGCCGGGCACGGTTTCGCCGCTGCGGCGTTCGGGCACTTTCAGCATCAGCAGCGTGCCGCCCTGTTCCGCGGCGGCGATGTGGAAAGCGCCGTCGAGACTCTGCACGCGTTCGCGGATGCCGCGCAGGCCGAAAGACTTGGGCTTTTCCATGTCGCGCTCGGCGATGCCGCGACCATTGTCGCGAATTTCCAGCGCGATGTTACCGCGTTCGCGCTTGAGGCGTACGACGACGAGCGAGGCGCGCGCGTGCTTGGCGACGTTGGTGAGGGCCTCCTGGACGATGCGGAACAGCGCCAGCGAGGTGTCGGCGTCGGGCTCGGCGCCCTCGTCGCATTGCGCCCGGCAGGAAATGCCCGTGCTGTGAGCGAAGTCGTCGGCCTGGCATTCGATGGCCGCCGCCAGGCCGAATTCCTTGAGGATGCCGGGACGCAGCTGGCGCGCCACCCGGCTGGCCGTGCCGATCGCCTGGTCGAGCAGGTTCTCGATCGAATGCGCCTTGCCGCCCAGGTCGGCGGGCAGCTGGCGCGCCAGCAGCGCCGCCTCGATCTTGAGACGGACCAGGATGCTGCCCAGCTCGTCGTGAATGTCGCGCGCGATCTTTTCGCGCTCTTCCTCCTTGGCCGCTTCCAGATGGAAGGACAGCGCGGCCAGCTGGGCGCGCGATTCGCGCAGCGCCGCCTCGGTGGTCTTGGTGCGCGAGATGTCCGTGGCGATGCCGGTCCACAGCACCGTGCCGGTCTCGCCGCGGTGGGGCAGGGAACGCAGATCGATCCAGCGCTCGCCGTCCTTGAGGCGGCCTTCCCAGAACAGGGGGCTGCCGGTGCGGGCGGACTCCTCGAGCGCCTCGGTCAGCGTGCGGCGGTCGGCGGCCAGCAGGGTATCGAAGAAGCGCCTGGCCGTGCCGCGCAGTTCGTGCTGGGGGATGCCCAGCAGGCGCACGCTGCCCTCGCTGACGTAGAGAAAACGGTAGCCGCCCTGTCCGTCCCGCTGCAGGTTGAAGACCAGGCCGGGCAGGTTGGTGGCCAGCGCGCGAAAGCGCGCCTCGCTGTCGTGCAGCATTTCCAGCGCGGCGCGGTGGTCGGCGCGCTGCGCCGCTTCGCCCAGCGCGCGTTCGACCGCGGCGGGCAGCCGTTCGAGCCGGTCGAGAAAGACAATGTCGTGGGCGCCGCCGCGCAGCGCCTTCATCGCCGCGCGCTGGTCGGCCGGGTCGGCCAGGACGATCAGCGGGGTGCCGGGATGACGATCGTCGAGCATCCTGAGCGTCGCGGCCGGCGTACACCCGGCGTGCTTGAGGCAGAGCAGCACGGCATCCCAGCGTCGTTCCCGCAGCTTGGCGCGCAGGGGCGCCAGCCCCGCCACCGCGACGAAGCCCGGCCGCGGCCCGTCCCAGTGCCAGGCGGCGGACAGCTGCGCGGCCAGTTCGGGCGCGCCGCCCGCCAGCAGCAGCTGCGGCGGGATGTCGCGGTTGGGCGGGGTGGCTTGCATCTGGAATAATCGGTCGGCCAGGAACGACCGATTCTAGAGTAAAGGAACGGGACGCTCCGCTATAATCCGCGCCAGTGCGCCGGCATAGCTCAGTTGGTAGAGCAACCGCCTTGTAAGCGGTAGGTCCCCAGTTCGAGTCCGGGTGTCGGCACCACCTTCCTGCGATTTGCCGAGGTCCGCACGGTTGTCTCGATGAGCGCAAAGATCCGCTTCCTTCTCGCCGTGGCGATCCTGGCGCTGCTGATGACCGGGCCGTTCCTGCTGACTGCCGCCGTCGTCCATGGCGAGCTGCAGGGCGAGGAGCGCGCCGCCTTCGTCGCCGCCATGGAGCGCTGGCTGCCGATCGGCGCGATGCTCACGCTGCTCGCCCTGCTGCTCGGCCTGCAGTTGCTGCGCACCCTGTTCAGGCAGTATGTGCGCGGCCCGATGGCGCTGGCCGAATCCCTGCGCCTGATGCTGGGCGCCAACCGCAATTTCCGCGTCGCTGCGGAAGGCCCACCGGAAATTTGCGCGCTCGGCCGCGCCGCCAACGACCTGGCCGAGCAGCGCGATGCCCTGCTCGACGATGTCGAGGCGCGCATCGCGCTCGCCAAGGCGGCGGTGGAGGAGGAAAAGAACCGGCTGGCCGCGCTGGTCGCCGACCTGCCGATGCCGGTGGTCGTCTGCAATCTCGACGGCCGCATCCTGCTCTACAACAACCGCGCCCGCCTGCAGGCGGGCGCCCTGGCGCCCGCTGCCCACGCGTCCGGCGCGCTGATCGGCCTGGGCCGTTCGATCCATGGCGTGTTCGACCGTTCGCTGATCGGTCATGCGCTGGAAACCCTGCAGCACCGCCTCGAGCGTGTCGGCAGCCAGCCCCTGGCGCACTTCATCACCACTACGCGCGCCGGCCAGCTGATCCGCGTGCAGATGGCGCCGGTGCTGGCGGTCGCCGGCGATTTGCCGGACGAGGGCGGCGTCCCGCACCGCCAGATCGGCGGTTATGTGCTGGTGATGGAAAACATCACCAAGATGCTCGAAACCGGCGCCCAGTGCGATCGCACCGTCCAGCTGCTGGCCGACGACACGCGCGCCTCGCTGGCGGGAGTGCGCGCCGCCTTGCAGACGCTGCGCGGCGCGACCGACCCGGCGCAGGTGGCGAACGCCGTCGACGCGATTCACGACGAGGTGCAGATTCTCACCGTGCGGCTCAACCGCGCCGCGCAGGACTACGCCAGCTCCCTGGTGAGCCGCTGGCCGCTCGAGGAGATGCTGGGCGCCGACCTGGTGACGGCGGTGAGCCGCCGCATCGAGGGGCGGCTGGGACTCACCGCCAAGATCGACGAGGTGGCGGACGGCTTGTGGGTGAAGGTGGACAGCTATGCGCTCACCCAGGCGATGTGCTTTCTCGCGGCGAAGCTGGAGGAGAGTTTCGGCATCCGGCTGGTGCGGCTGCGGTTGTTGAGCGCGCGCCCCGCGGTGCTGCTCGAACTGCGCTGGTCGGGGACGGCGGTATCCAACGAGACCCTGCTGGGCTGGCAGATCGAGCCGATGACGGTGGCCGGCGAAACGACTCCGTTGACCCTGCGCGACGTGACCGACCGCCACGGCGGCCAGCTGTCCTGCGGACGCGCATCGGCCATCCAGCAGTCCTTCTTCCGTATCGAGATTCCCGTCGCCCAGGGCCAGGAAACCGGCGACAGGGCGGCGCTGGTGCAGGTGGAAAGCCGTCCCGAATTCTACGATTTCGACCTGTTTCATCGCGCCGGCGAGGATCGCGCCAGCGACGATACGCCGCTGGCGAGCCTGGCCTACACGGTGTTCGATACCGAGACGACCGGCCTGCGGCCATCGGAGGGCGACGAGATCATCCAGATCGGCGCGGTGCGCATCGTCAATGGCCGCCTGCTGCGCCACGAGAACATCGACCAGATCATCGATCCGCAGCGCCCGCTGCGCCCCGAGGGCATCCCGATCCACGGCATCACCGAGGAGATGGTGCGCGGCCAGCCGACCATCGCCGCGGTCCTGCCGCAGTTCCATGCCTTCTGCGAGGGGACGGTGCTGGTGGCGCACAACGCCGCCTTCGACATGCGCTTTCTGCAACTCAAGGAGGACAGGCTCGGCATCCGCTTCACCCAGCCCGTGCTCGACACCCTGCTGCTCTCCGCAGTGATCCATCCGAACCAGGAGTCGCACAAGCTCGAGGCGATCGCCGCACGGCTCGGCATCGCGATCATCGGCCGTCATACCGCGCTGGGCGACGCGATCGTCACGGCCGAGGTCTTCCTGCGCATGCTGCCGGCGCTGGCCGACATGGGCATCCACACGCTCGGCCAGGCGCGCGCCGCCGCCGAGAAGACCTACTACGCGCGCGTCAAGTATTGACCGATGCCGTCCCGCCAGCGCCGACTTTCGCCATGGAACTGCTGATCGCCTTCGCCGCCGGGCTGCTGCTGGGGGCCGGCCTGATGTGGCTGGCGCGCGGCGCGCTGGCGCATGCCTTCCGCGCGCTGTCGGCCGAGGCTCTGCAGCGCAACAACCAGGCCTTCCTCGATCTTGCCAAGACCACGCTCGACCATCGGCAGTCCGTCGCGCAGACCGAACTGGAAAAGCGTCAGCAGGCGATCGGCGAGCTGGTGGCGCCGCTGCGCACCACGCTCGACAGTTTCGCCCAACAGGTGCAGGGCATCGAGAAGGCGCGCATCGACGCCTACGCGACGCTGTTCGAGCAGGTGCGCGCGTTGCGCGACGCGCAGGGGCAGCTGCACAAGGAAACCGCCAACCTGGTGCGCGCCCTGCGCGCCCCGCAGGCGCGCGGCCGCTGGGGCGAGCTGCAGCTCAGGCGCGTCGTCGAGATGGCCGGCATGCTCGATCATTGCGACTTTCACGAGCAGGCATCGGCGCAGGGCGAGGAGGGCCGGCTGCGCCCCGACCTGATCGTGCGCCTGCCCGGCGGCAAGCGGATCGTCGTCGACGCCAAGGCGCCGCTGGCCGCCTACCTCGACGCCATCGAGGCCGCCGACGACGAGACGCGGCGGCGCAAGCTCGCCGAGCATGCGCGCCAGGTGCGCGAACATGTGGCGAAGCTGTCGCGCAAGTCCTATTGGGAGCAGTTCCAGCCGGCGCCGGATTTCGTCGTGCTGTTCCTGCCCGGCGAGATGTTCTACAGCGCCGCGCTCGAGGCCGACCCCGCGCTGATCGAAAGCGGCGTCGAGCAGCGCGTCATCCTCGCCACGCCGACCACGCTGATCGCCCTGTTGCGCGCGGCCGCCTACGGCTGGCAGCAGGAGGCGCTGGCCGAGAACGCCCAGAAGATTTCCCAGCTCGGCAAGGAACTCCATGACCGCATCGCCACGCTCGCCGACCACTGGGCCGGCGTCGGCAAGAACCTGACGGAAGCGGTATCCGCCTACAACAAGGCGACCGGCTCGCTCGAAAGCCGCGTGCTGGTGACGGCGCGCAAGTTCCGCGACCTGCAGGCCGCGACGGGCGACAAGGAAATCCGCGACCTGGGCCCGGTCGATACCGCGCCGCGCCTGCCCCAGGATCCGGCTGGCTGAACCGCCGGGGTCACGGCTTGCCTGCGCGGATGCTTGCGGCGGCTTGCCGGTAGAGTTGCAGAGCCTCTTGCCGCCTGCCACTATTTTCGGCGGCGCGTGCCTGTTCCAGCAGACGATCGACGCTCGCCGGCTCGTCCTCGGCATAGGCGATCGAGAGCGACTGCTTCTCGGGAGCGGCGCGCTTGGCGCGAATCACCAATGCCTTGGGCGCCTGCGCCGGATTGTTCCCTGCCGTCTTGCCGGCGCCGACTTTGCGCGGTTCCTGGCGGGTTTTCAGTTCCGACCAGGCTTGCCGATAGGCGAGCAAGGCCGCGTCGCGCCTGCCGTCCATTTCGGCCAGCCGGGCCTTGCGCAACAGCTCGTCGACGCGGTCGGGCGCGGGTTGCGAGCGCGGCGGCGCAGGCGGCGGCTGTGCCGCGGACTGGCGGGCGAGCTCTGCGAAGTTCTCGGCGCCGGCGAAGGCCCGGGCGATGCCGTAATGGCCCTGGCGCATCGCCCAGGCCACCGCATCGTCGCCGTAATCGTTCTTCAGCGCCGGGTTCGCGCCGGCTGCCAGCAGGCGTTGGGCCAGGTCGGCATGGCCTTCGCGCGCGGCCATCATGACGACGGTCGAACCGTTGGTCGAGCGCGCGTTGACGTCCGCGCCGGCGGCGAGCAGGGTTTCCGCCAGTTCGGCATGGCCGGCGAATGCGGCGTAGTGCAGCGCGCTCCATGCGCGCGCCGGGCGATTCGGCTGCGCACCGCGTTCGAGCAGCCAGCGTACCGCCGCCGCCTGGTTCTTCCAGCTTGCCAGCATCAGCGCCGTTTCGCCGAAGCGGTTGGCGCGCTCCAGGTCGGCGCCGCGCCGGTAAAACAGCTCCATCAGCGCGATGTTGCCTTCCCAGGCGCCGATCATCGGGCCGGTGCCGATCAGGTGGCCCTCGAAATCCGGGTCGAGCCCCGCATCGAGCCAGGCGGCGGCCTGGCGCAGGTCGCCCAGCTCGAGCACGACGGAAAAACGCACCGGATCGGGCAGTTCGGCGCGCGCCGCGGGCAGCAGCGCGGCGCACAGGAGGCAGGCAAGAAGCAGTTTCTTCACGCCGTGCAGTCTACCTGCTGCGGTAGCATGCATCGATGATGACGAAGCGCTTCGGCTGGGCTTTGGCCGCCAGTCTTGCTCTGCATTTCGGGGTGCTGCTGCCGGCCGAATGGTGGCTGCCGCGCAGGCATGCGCCGCCGCTTCCCCTGACCGTGCAACTGCCTCCCGCCGATCTGGCGGCAGCGCTCGCCACGCAGCCGGAAATGCCCGCGAAGCCCGTGGATGCCGTCCCGCCGCCGACTGCGCGGCCTGCCGAAAGACCGCGCGAGCTCGAAGGCGGCGCGCTCGCTGCGGCCATGGCCGCGCTGACGCGCGAGGAGTTCTACCCGCGCGAGGCGATCGAGCGCGGTCTCCAGGGGCGGGTCGTGCTGCTGCTGACGCTCGACCCCGAAGGCCGCGTGACCGGCGTCGAGGTGGCGAGCGGATCGGGTCATGCGGTTCTCGATGCCGCGGCGCTGCGGGCGGCGACGCGCATCGCCTTCCTCCCCGGCGGGCGGCGGCAGGCGCTGCTGCCCGTGGAGTTCCGGCTCGAATGAACTCGCCCGGCGCGGACGGCAACCCCGGTCTTTCAACAGACCGCGGTCGAGCAGCTTTCGGTCGGCAGCCGGCGCGCCAGCCAGCCGGGCCCCGCCCGGCTGCCGGCCATGCCTTCCGGCACGTGATAGACCTGCGTGAATCCCTGCGTTTCGAGGAAGCGCTGCACCTGTCCGGTGCGGTTGCCGGTGCGGCAGATCAGGGCGATTTTCGCCGTCCGGTCGCCGCCGACTTTCGCCAGCACCTCGTCGAGGAAGCCCTGGACGCCGCGCGGATGGATCATGTTGATGAGGGTGGCGCCCTGGGCGACGCCGGTCTGTTTCCATTCCGGCGGGGTGCGGATGTCGATCAGGGTCAGTTTGCCGGTGCGCGCGGCTTCCAGGGCTTCGGGTGCGCCGATTTCCTTGGCGGCGGCGGGCAGGGCGGCCAGGGCGGCCAGCACGACCGCGGCGCGGAAGGGTTGCAGCATGGACGGGTCTCTCCGGATGCGAAAGCCCGTATTCTAACGGATGGCTTGGTATAGTCGGATCCGATGCTCGCCTACCTGATCCGCCGCCTGCTCTATGCCCTGCCGATCCTGATCGGCGTGAATTTCATCACCTTCGGCCTGTTCTTCGTCGTCAATACGCCCGACGACATGGCGCGCATGCATCTGGGCGCCAAGCGCGTGACGCCCGAGGCGATCGAGAAATGGAAGGCCGAGCGCGGCTACGACAAGCCGCTGTTCTGGAATGCGGCCGCCGCGGGGACGGCCAAGCTGACCGACACCATCTTCCACGAAAAGTCGGTGCGCATGTTCGTGCTCGACTTCGGCCGCGCCGACGACGGTCGCGACATCGCGCGCGAGATCCGGCAGCGCATGGGGCCGAGCCTGGCAGTGGCCGTGCCGGTGTTCGTGCTCGGGCTGTGGACGGCGATTTCCCTCGCCCTGCTGCTGGCGTATTTCCGCGCCACCTATCTCGATTTTGCCGGCGTGGTGCTGTGCGTGGCGATGATGTCGATCTCCGGCCTGTTCTACATCATCGGCGGCCAGTGGCTGGTGGCCAAGGTCTGGCAGCTCGTGCCGATTTCCGGCTATGCGGAGGGCCTGTCGGCGGCGAAGTTCATCGTCCTGCCGGTGATCGTCAGCGTGTTGGCCGGCATCGGCTCGGCGACGCGCTGGTATCGCACCATTTTCCTCGACGAATACACGAAGGACTACGTGCGCACCGCGCGCGCCAAGGGCCTGCCGGAGCGCATCGTGCTGTTCCGCCACGTGCTGAGGAACGCCCTGATCCCGATCCTCACCGGCGCCGTGGTGCTGATCCCGGCGCTGTTCATGGGCAGCCTGCTGATCGAAGCCTTTTTCGGCATTCCGGGGCTGGGCAGCTATACCATCGACGCCATCCACGCCCAGGATTTCGCCGTGGTGCGCGCGATGGTCTTCATCGGGTCGGCGCTCTACATCGTCGGCCTGCTGCTGACCGACATTTCCTACACGCTGGCCGACCCGCGCATCCGCCTGCAATGATGTTCAAGCCGGTTCTCCTCTGGTCGGACGCGCTGTTCTTCCTGCTGCTCGCCGCAGCGGCGGCGGCGGTTTTCTGGATCCGCCGCGACGAGCATCTGCGCCTGGGCTGGCGCAAGGTCGGGCAAAGCCGGGTCGGCATGGCGGCCGCCACGCTGCTGCTGGCCTTCGTCGGCATCGCCCTGCTCGATTCGCTCCATTACCGCGAGCGCCTGCCCGGCCCGCAGGCCACCTATGCGGTGGAGGTGCGCTCCGCGCTCGACGCGCTGCTCGACGGTCTGCGCACGCGCACCGAGAAAACCTATTCCGCGCCGCTGGCGACGCATTCCTTCGCCAAGGAGACGCTCGAACAGGCGCCCGGCCGCGATTTTCCCCGCCTCAGGCACGGCGGCGCCCATCTCGGCGCCGGCGCCGAGGACTGGGGCGAGGACGTCGCCCGCCGCGTCGTCCAGGGACTCGGCATCGGACTGATCGCGTGGCTCGGCTTGTGGCTGGCCGGCGCGCCCTTGCGCCGCGCGGCGCCGCATCTGGCCTGGGATGCGGTCTATGTAACCCTGCTGGCCCTGTGCCTGACGGTCGGGGCGGTTGCCCTGCTGGCGCAGGGCTACCACGTGCTCGGCACCGACAAGGTCGGCCAGGACGTGCTCTACCTGAGCCTGAAAAGCATCCGCACCGGGCTGCTGATCGGCACGCTGACGACGCTGATCATGCTGCCCGCGGCCGTCGCCCTCGGCCTGCTGGCCGGCTACGCCGGCGGCTGGATCGACGACGCGATCCAGTATCTCTACACCACGCTCAATTCGATTCCCGGCGTGCTGCTGATCGCCGCCGCCGTGCTGATGATGCAGGTGGCGATCGAGGCCAATCCCGAGTGGTTCGCCACCGCGGCCGAGCGCGCCGATGCGCGTTTCCTGGCGCTGTGCGCGATCCTCGGCATCACCAGCTGGACCGGGCTGTGCCGCCTGCTGCGCGGCGAGGCGCTCAAGCTGCGCGAGATGGAATACGTGCAGGCGGCGCGCGCGCTCGGCGTCTCCCACGCGCGCATCCTGGCGCGCCACGTGCTGCCCAACGTCATGCACATCGTCATGATCGCCATCGTCATGGATTTCTCCGGCCTCGTGCTGGCCGAGGCGGTGCTGTCCTATGTCGGCATCGGCGTCGATCCGACCACGATCAGTTTCGGCACGATGATCAACACCGCGCGCATGGAGCTGGCGCGCGAGCCGATGGTCTGGTGGTCGCTGGCGGCCGCTTTCGTCTTCATGTTCGCGCTGGTGCTGGCGGCCAACCTGTTCGCCGATGTGGTGCGCGACGCCTTCGATCCGAGGATGGCGCAATGACGCTGCTGTCCGTCCGCGATCTGGCGGTGCGCATCGGCGCAGCGCGGCCGGTCGATGGGGTTTCCTTCGATCTGGCGCCCGGCGAGACTTTCGCGCTGCTGGGCGAATCGGGCAGCGGCAAGTCGCTCACCGCACTCGCCCTGATGCGCCTGCTGCCGCCCGGAGCGCGCATCGCCGGCGGCAGCGTGCGCTTTGCCGGCGCCGAGCTGTGCGATTTCGCCGAAGCGCGCATGCGCGCCATGCGCGGCGGACGCATCGGCATGATCTTCCAGGAGCCGGGCACCAGCCTGAATCCGGTGATGACCGTCGGAGCGCAGATCGCCGAGGCGCTGCGGCAGCATGCCGGCCGGGCGGCGGCGGAGCGCGTGGTCGAACTGCTCGCCGCCGTCGGCATCCCCGATCCGGCCCGGCGCGCGACCGAATATCCGTTCCAGATGTCCGGCGGCATGAAGCAGCGCGCGATGATCGCGATGGCGCTGGCCGGCGAACCGGATCTGCTGATCGCCGACGAGCCGACCAGCGCACTCGACGTGACGATCCAGGCACAGGTGCTCGACCTGCTGCGCCGGCTCCAGCGCCAGCGCGGCATGGCGCTGCTGCTGATCACCCACGATCTCGGCGTCGCCGCCCGCATGGCCGACCGGGTCGGCGTGATGCGCGCCGGGCGTCTGGTCGAGGTGGCGGCCAAGGCCGACTTCTTCCGCGCGCCGACGCATCCGTATGCGCGCGAGTTGTTCGCCGCGCTGCCCGAGAACCTCGAGGCGCCGGAAAAATCGGCGCTGGCGGGACGGCCCGCGCTGTTCGAGGTGCGCGATCTGCGCGTCCATTTCCCGATCCGCCGCGGCGTGTTGCGGCGCACCGTCGGCCACGTGCGCGCCGTCGATGGCGTCGATCTCGAACTGGCCGCGGGGCGCACGCTGGCGCTGGTGGGCGAATCGGGTTGCGGCAAGACGACGCTGGGCAAGGCCGTTCTCGGCTTGCAGGCGAACAGCGGGGGAACGGTGAAGCTGTCCGGGCGGCGGCTCGCCGGACTGGCGCCGACGCAGATGCAGATGGTATTCCAGGATCCCTTCGGCTCGCTCGATCCGCGCATGCGCATCGGCGCGATCGTCGCCGAGGGCCGGCCGGATGCGGATGTCGATGCCCTGCTGGAACGGGTCGGCCTGTCCGCGGCGATGAAAACGAGGTTTCCGCACGAGTTTTCCGGCGGGCAGCGCCAGCGCATCGCCATCGCGCGCGCACTGGCGGTCGGGCCGCGGCTGCTGATCTGCGACGAGCCGACCAGCGCGCTCGACGTCTCGGTGCAGGCGCAGATTCTCGCCCTGCTGACCGACCTGCAAAAACGCCTCGGTCTGGCCTACCTCTTCATCACCCACAACATCGCGGTGGTCGACTTTCTCGCCCACGAGGTCGCGGTGATGTATCTCGGCCGGGTTGTCGAACGCGGCACCGCGGACGAAGTACTGCGCGCCGCGCGCCATCCCTACACGCAGGCCCTGCTGGCGGCGGTGCCGCGCATCGACGGGCGGGAAGGCGAGCGCCTGCTGGCGCCCGGCGATCCGCCTTCTCCGGCCCATCCGCCGGCGGGCTGCCATTTCCATCCGCGCTGTCCGCGCGCGGCGGCACGCTGCCACGCCGGCTATCCGACCACCTCCGTGCTGTCGGAAACGCACCAGGTGCGCTGTTTTTTCCCAGACTAACGCTGCGATGCTGCAGGCCGGGCGGCGGGTTTGGCGGGCGCCGCTTTCGTGCGCTTCTTCTTGACGGCGTTGCGCTTGCCGGCGGCCGGCGCCGGGGCGGCTTTTTCGCGGGGCGCCGCAGGCAGCAGATGGGTGATTTTCTCGGTCGCCCGGCTGCCGGGGCGGGGCACCAGCAGGGAGAAGCCGGGACGGATGCGGACGCGCGGCGTGATGCCGTTGATGCGCCGCAGGTGCGCTTCGCCGATCTTGAAGCGGGCGGCCACCTTTGCCAGGGTGTCGCCCCTTTTCATCGTATAGGTGAGCCAGTCCGACAGGGGTTTTTCCTCGGCGATGTAGTTCCACAGGTTGGCATGGAAAGTGTCGACCCTGTCCACGGGCAGGATCAGCGGGCCGCCCTGGTGACCGTAGATCACCGGCCGGTGATAGGCCGGGTTGAGCGAGAGGAATTCCTCGACGGGCATTTCGGCCAACCGCGCGGCGATCGCGACGTCGATGCGTTCCGGCTTCATCGCCGTTTCGAAATAGGGCTGGTTGGGAAGCGGCGGGAGATGGAAGCCGAACAGCTCGGGCTGGGCGACGATGTTCTTGAGCGCCTGCAGCTTGGGCACGTAGTGGCGCGTCTCGGCCGGCATGGTCAGTGCGAGGTAGTCGGTCGGCAGGCCGCGCGCCCGGTTCCTCTCGATGGCGCGGCCGACCGCCCCTTCTCCCCAGTTGTAGGAGGCGAGCGCCAGGTGCCAGTCGCCGTGCATCTCGTAGATGCGCTGCAGATAGGTGAGGGCGGCGTCGGTGGAGGCGACGATGTCGCGGCGCTCGTCGACCCACCAGTTTTGATCGAGACCGAAGCTCTTCCCGGTGGAGGGAATGAACTGCCAGATGCCCATCGCGCGTGCGCGCGACACGGCGCGCGGATTGAAGGCGCTCTCGACGATGGGCAGCAGGGCGAGCTCCATCGGCATGCCGCGCCGTTCCAGTTCCTCGACGATGTGGTGGAGGTATCGTTCGCCCCGCGCGAAGAGACGGTGCAGCATCTCGGGGCGGTTCAGGTACCACGACTGGCGCTCCGCCACCAGGGGATCGTGCAGGTCGGGCATGCTGAAGCCGCGGCGGATGCGCACCCACAGGTCGTCGGGGGCGACGGTCAGATCGATCAGGGCGGGCGTCGCGCCAGGCTGGATGGCCTGTACCGGCAGGGTCTGCGCGAACGTGCGCGCTTCCGTCCTGGCCGGGACATCGAAACTCGGCGCTGGCGCGACGGCAGGCGGGGCACTCGCCCCGGCGGGAGCGACGGCGTCACTGCCAACCGGCTGCCCCCCGGGAACGGTGGAGCAGGCGCCGAGAACAACAGCCAAGCCGACAACCAGGCTGGAACGAAAGGGAGTCATGCGCCTGAGGCTTGCGTCGCTTACCCTGCGTCAGTCCGGAAGCCCGCGGACAATGAGCACCGATATACCCACTTTGCGCACCAGATTTTCTGCGACGCTGCCGAGCAGCAGTCGTCGTACGCCGCGGCGGCCGTGCGAACCGACCACCAGCAGGTCGGCCCGCGAGTCTTCGACGGCTGTGGCGATCAGGTCGTCGGCATGTTGGCCGTGGCCGCGGAGCAGTCGGGTCTTTGCGCGGATGCCGGCGGCCTCGGCCTGCCCGGTGGCGCGGCCGAGGACGTCTTCGCCGCCCGCCACCAGCACGTGTTTGAGTTCGTGCACGCTTGTCGCCGTATCGCCGCGGGCGTTGAAGACATGCACGAGATGTTCGTCGATGGCGTGGGCGATCTCGAGATTGGCCTCGTGCAGCTTGGCGAGCGCGATAGCTTCCTGCAGGGCCTTGTTTGACGTGTCGCTGTCGTCGATGGCGACGAGGATGTGTCGATACATGGAATGTTCTCCCTCACGGTTAATCCAGCCCGCGCGCAATGTTCTGCGGGGTCACGAACTTCTTCTTGATGACGAACACGACGATGGCGGCGGCCAGTCCGATCAGGTCGGAAGTCAGGCCGCCACTGATCATGGCGAGCGACGCGACCAGCAGAATTCCGCGCAGCACCCAGCCGACCTTGCCGAAGAACCAGCCCTGGATCGCCGAAGCCAGCAGGAAGACGCCCGCACCGGCGGTGGCGAAGCCGTGCAGGTTTTCGTGCCAGGCGCCCTGCATCAGCATCGGCGGCGAGTAGAAAAACATGAAGGGCACGACGAAGGCGGCCAGGCCGAACTTGAAGCTTTCCACGCTTGTCTTCATCGGATCGGATTGCGCGATGGCGGCCCCGGCGTAGGCGGCCAGCGCCACCGGCGGGGTGATGGCGGAAATCACCGCGTAGTAGAAGATGAAGAAATGCGCCGTGAGCGGCTCGATGCCGAGCTGGATCAGACCGGGCGCGATTACGCTTGCCGCGACCGCGTAGGCGGCCGTGGTGGGCATGCCCATGCCGAGGATGATCGCGACGCACATGGCGAAAAACAGCGCGATGAGATGGCTTTGGCCGGCGATGTCGAGCAGCATGGAAGAGAAGCGCGTGCCGATGCCGGTCAGGGCGATCACGCCGACGATGACGCCCGCCGCCGCGCAGACCGCGACCAGCTGCAGGGACATGCGCGCGGCGATCTCGAAGGCGTAGAGGATTTCCTTGATCCCCATGCGGAAGGGCGTGAACCAGCTGACGACGGCGGCGGCGACCATCGCCAGCGTGCCGGCGCGGATCACCGAGTAGTCCATGAACAGGGCGCCGATCAGGATCGCGATCGGGATGAAGAGGAAGGCCTGGCGGGCCAAACGGCCAAACTCGGGCAATTCCTCGCGCGGGAGGCCTTTCATTCCCCTCTTGAGCGCCTCCTTGTCCACCATGAAGTAGACCGACAGGAAATACAGCACGGCGGGAATGATCGCGGCGATGACGATTTCGGCATAGGGAATGCCGGTGATTTCGGCCATGATGAAGGCGCCGGCGCCCATGACCGGCGGCAGGATCTGTCCCCCCGTGGACGCGGCGGCTTCGACCGATGCGGCGGTCTGCGGCTTGTAACCGACCTTCTTCATCAGCGGGATCGTCAGCGAGCCGGTGGAAACGACGTTGCCGGCCGAGGTGCCGTTGATGGTGCCCATCAGCGCGGAAGAGAACACGGCGACCTTGGCCGGGCCGCCGCGCGTACCGCCGGCGGCGGCGAAGGCGAAGTTCACGAAATACTCGCCGACCCGGCTGGCCTGCAAAAAGGCGGCGAAAGTGATGAAGAGAATGATGTAAGTCGAGGAGATTGCAGTGGTTGCGCCAAGTACCCCGTTGTCCGTGTAGAGGAAGGCGAAAAAGCGCGCCGGCGCGTAGCCGCGGTGTTCGAGCACGCCGGGTAGCCAGGGCCCGACGAAGCCGTAGGCGATGAAGATGGCGACGATGACGACGAGCGCGAGTCCGGCGAGGCGGCGCGTCAGTTCGAGGATGAGCAGGATGCCGGCGATCGAGGCATACATGTCGTTCGGATGCGGGAACACCTGCGCGCGCATGCGCAGGAATTCGGCGTGCGAGACGATGTAGAGGCCGACGGTGACGGCGGCGACGGCGAGGAGGGTATCGGCAGCGCCCAGCCCGCCGCGGTCGCGCGGGGGCGACAGCCAGGAGGCGACGACGGCGAGAATCGAGCCCGCCAGGATCGGGTAGCCGAAGGTATAGAGCATCTTGTCCGGCGGCGAACCGGTGGGCACGCGGTCGTCCGTGACGATCGCATAGAGGATCTGCAGCAGCGCGGTGAAAATGGCCGCGGCGGCGGGCAGCAGGCAGGCCCATTCGAGCGGCGAGAAGGGGCGTCGACCGATGGGTTCGGCCGGGAAGGCGCGCGCCGAGAAGTAAAGAAAACCGAGGGCGAGTCCGCCCGCGACGTGGCTGAGGCGATATACCCAGGTCTCGAGCGGGTAGAAGTTCATCACGAAGACGTGGAAGCCCGTGTAGATGATGCAGGCGGCGGCGAATGCCAGGCCCAGGCTACCGGTGAATACGCGCTGGTTGGCGACGACGACTTCGGCGTCGACGCCCGCGGCGAGGCTGTCTTTATCGAGCGCCGGCGCAGCGGCGGCGGCCACGGGTTTTTCGCTGCCCATGTGGTTTTCTCCTTGATGTCCCTGGATGATTTTTATTGATGAAAGCAGCCGACCGGAGGATATCCTCCGGTCGGGTTGAAGCTGACGGCAAGACGATCGATCAGTCCTTCAGCTTGGCAGGAATCGCAATGCCCTTTTCTTGGTAGTAGCGCACGGCGCCTTTGTGGTAGGGCAGGAAGCCGTTGTGTTTCCAGTTCTGCAACACCGTGCCTTTGGCTGCGGCGTGGATCTGCACCATGCGCGGGTTGTTTTCCAGCACCAGCTTGGTGATCTCGTAGGCCAGGGTCTCCGGCATGTCCTTGTGAACCACGGCGAAGTTCCACATTGCCACCGAGTTCTGCGCTTCCTTCTGCACCGTGTAGGTGTTGGCCGGGATCGTGAATGCGGAAACTTCCGGGAAGGCCTTGACGATCTTGGCGTGCTCTTCGGGCGTAAACGCGAAGGTGACGACATCCGCTTCGGCGGCCAGTTGCGAGAAGGCGCCGATGGGCAGGCCGGCGGCGAACAGGAACGCGTCGATCAGACCGTCTTTGAGCTGGCTAGCGGCATCGGCGGCGCCGCTTTGGGAAATGCGGGCATCGACTCCCAGTTCCTTGAGGAAACGCGGCCAATAGCCGTCGGCGGTGCCGCCGGCGGGGCCGACGCTGACGCGCTTGCCCTTTAGGTCGGAGATCGACCTGATGTTCGACTTGCGCATCGCGACGGCGTGGAAGGGGGTTTCATACATCGGGAAAAGGGCGCGCACGTCGGTGTGCTTGAGACCCGGGGCCAGCGGGCTCTTGCCGACCCAGGCGTCGTACATCGGGCCCATCGTCACCAGGCCGATGGCGTGTTCCCTGTTTTGCACCAGGGTGGCATTGACGGTTGGGCCGCCGGTGACTTCGGCGCTGGCATTGACCTTCAGCGCCTCGCCGATGTAACCGGCCAGACCGTTGCCGTAGACGAAATAGACGCCGCCCTGGCTGGCGGTGCCGATGGTCAGGCTGCGCGGCCAACCCTTGCGGTCCTGCGCCATGGCGCTGCCGGCAAGCAGGGCGGCGCCGGTGGCCAGCGCCACCAGCATCTTTACTACCTTATGCATATCATTCTCCTAGTTGTTGATCCCTCTTTTCGGTCGCTCCCGCGCGCGGGGCTACGGCGGCGGGGTGCGCTGAACGCCGCGCGCGATGGGCGACGAACGGGCATTTTAATGGGATTCGCAAGCAAGGACCGCACTTATTCCCGGCGGTGTCCCGGTGGAGTTGGCGAACTGGGATAAAATCATCGATCTTTCGTTCCTTAGCCGATAACTCGGAGAACCTCAATGGCCGTCGAAAAAACCCTGTCGATCATCAAACCCGATGCCGTGGCGAAAAACCTGATCGGCAAGATCTATTCCCGCTTCGAGACCAACGGTCTCAAGATCGTGG
>CAZZFN010000001.1:0-53539 GCA_964653505.1 uncultured Methyloversatilis sp. | reverse complement strand
ATGACGCGCGTGTCGTCGGAATCGAGCAGGTCGCGAATTTCCGTCTCGCCCCCGGACAGAGCGGCGAGCAGCAGCATGCGGTTGGAAATGCTCTTCGAACCCGGCAGTTTCACCGTGCCGGCGGCGCGAAACAACGGGGGGAGATCGAGATGCGTCATACGGAAAAATTCATCATGACGCCGCCCAATCGAGCGTTCGCGAAACCACGCCCACTGCCCATTCCCGCTGAATCGTCGGTTCATCTTCGCCGGCGGTATCGTCATAGCGCAGTGTCACGCCGAAAGGCGTCAGGCGAGCGAGATCATCGGCGTCTGGCGGCGGGGTGATGGCGTGAAGCCGCAATAATTCGATAAGCATCGAGAGGTTGTGCGTTCTCGGAAATTCGATCTCATGCCTGGTCAATACCGACTTGATCGATTTTTCGACCGCCTGTTGGGCGTGAAAGCCGATGACCCAATTTGGTGCTGCGGCATCGGCCGACATGCAACGAGCAACATAGCCGTCGTCGCGTGCTTTACCCAGCAAGGCCGCTGCGTAGTCAGTGGATGAATTCATACTCGACGCCTTGCCGCGCGACCCGCCAGGCGAACGTATTGGGAATTTCGCGCTGTCGGTCGAACATTTCGCTGCTCATAACCACGACATCGGCCGGAATGAGCTGCCGGCCAAGCAGCGCGGAAAGTCGAATCATTTCCGCGACGCGATCCTTGACTTCGGGTTCGATGACCAAAAGGTCGATATCACTGTCTGCACGGGCGGTTCCCTCGGAGTGGGAGCCAAAAACAATCACCCGGGCGCCAATCGGCAATGCCGGGGCCAGGTAATCGAGCGCCAACCGTATGGCTTGCGGGGCGGCGGGTTCGCGAACTTCAAGCACGGTGGTCATCGGCACCTCCCTTTGTCATGACAAGGGCAATGATAAACCCGCTATTCGCCCACCGGCAACAGCGATTCCAGCCAGGCGTCGCGGCGTGCCCGGGCGCTGGCGAACATCGCTGCCAGCCCGGCGCTGTCGGCGCTGGCGAGCAAGACGCGCGTCTTGAGCAACTCGACCATGAAGGCATCGACCTCCTTGAGCAGCGCATTGCGGTTGGCGACGCAGATGTCGCGCCACATTTCCGGGTGGCTGCTGGCGATGCGCGTGAAGTCGCGGAAGCCGCTGGCGGCGAAACCGAACAGCTGGTCGGCGTTGTCGCGCACGGCCAAGTCATGCACCAGGGCGAAGGCGAGCAGGTGCGGCAAATGGCTCACCGCCGCGAAAACGCGGTCGTGCGCCTCGGGCGTCAGTTGCGAAACTTTCGCGCCGCACAGCTCCCAGACCTTGCGCACGGCGGCGACATCTTCCGGGCGGTTTTCCGGCAGCGGCGTCAGCACCACGCGCTTGCCGGCATAGAGATCGGCCTGCGCGGCCGTCACGCCGCTCTTCTCGGCGCCGGCGATCGGATGGCCGGGAATGAACTGGCCGATCCGATCGCCAAAGGCCGCACGGGCTGCGGCGACCACGTCAGACTTGGTGCTGCCGGCATCGGTGACGAGGGTCTGGGGTTCGAGATGGGGCACCAGCGCCTGCATCGCTGCCGGCATCTGGCCGACCGGCATGCCGAGCAGCACCAAATCCGCACCCTGCAGCGCGCTCGCCCAGTCGGTGCCGATCTCGTCGATCACGCCGAGCTGCAGCGCCTGTTCGAGTGGGGCGCGGGTGCGGCCCATGCCGCCGATGCGCGGGCAGTCATGCCGTCCCGCCAGCGCCGACTTTATGGCCAAGGCGAAGGAGCCGCCGATCAGACCGACGCCGCAAACGACCAGCTTGCCCATCAGAGCGATCGCTCCAGCGCTGCGAGGAAGCGCGCGTTCTCGGTGTCGAGGCCGATGGTGACGCGCAGATGATTGGGCAAGCCGTAGCCGCCGATGGGCCGCACGATGACGCCCTGCTTGAGCAGTTTCTGATTGGTCGCCGCGCCATCCGGAACCGCGAAGGTGACGAAATTGCCGTGCGAGGGAATGTGTTCGAGGCCGAGGCGCTTGAGGCCGGCGACGATCTGCTCCATGCCGCGCCGGTTGAGCTGGTAGCTCTCGGCGACAAACAGGTGGTCGTCGAGGGCCGCGCTGGCCGCCGCGATGGCCAGGTTATTCACGTTGAACGGCTGGCGCACGCGGTTCATCAGGTCGGCGATCTCGGGCGCGGCCACCGCAAAGCCGACGCGCAGGCCGGCCAGCCCGTGGATCTTGGAGAAGGTGCGCGTGATGATGAGGTTCGGGAACTCCCGCAGCCAGGCGACGGTGTCGGCGCGCTCGGCCGGCGGCAGGTATTCGTTGTAGGCCTCGTCGAGCACCACGGCGACATCGGCGGGCACGCTGGCGAGGAAGGCACGCACCTCCGCATAGGGCAGGAAGTTGCCGGTCGGATTGTTCGGGTTGGCGATCCAGATCACGCGCGTGTCGGGGCGGATCGCTGTGCGCATGGCGGCGAGATCGTGGCCGTAGTGCTTCGCCGGCGCAACGATGCACTCGGCGCCCGTGCTCAAGGTCGCCAGCGGATAGACGGCAAAGGCATGTTGCGAGAACACCGACGAGCGACCGGGGGCCAGGAACACGCGCGCCGCAAGGTCGAGCACGTCGTTCGAGCCGTTGCCCAGCACGATCTGGTCGCTGGCGACGCCGAGCCGTTCGGCCAATGCCGCGATCAGCTCGAAGGGGTCGGGATAACGCTCGATGCCGGCAATGGCGTTTTCGACGGCCACCCTTGCTTTCGGGCTCATGCCCAGCGGGTTTTCGTTGGAGGCCAGCTTGACGATGCTTTCCACCGGCAGCCCCATCTCGCGCGCCAGCTGGGTGATCGGCTTGCCCGGCACATAGGGCGAGATGGCGCGGATGTAAGCCGGAGACCGACCGGCCGGTGTCGTGTTCATGGGGCCGCCCGCGGATAGGAACCCAATTCCTTGAGGAACCCGACGCAGCCGCGCAGGTCGTCCAGCGCGGCGGCCACCGCCGGATCGGTGCGATGGCCGTCGATGTCGATGAAAAACACATACTCCCAGCGCGAATTGCCGAAGCCGCGCGCGGGGCGCGATTCGAAGCGCGACATCGACACGCCATGTTCCTTCAACGGCGTCAGCAAGTCGTGCACCGCGCCGGGCCTGTTCTGCGCGGAACAGACGAAGGAGGTCTTGTCGCGTCCGGACGGCCCGGCATCGTGAGTCGAGAGAACCACGAAGCGGGTGGTGTTGTTCGGATCGTCCTCGATGTTGGCTGCGAGGATGTCAAGCTCATACAAGCGCGCCGCCGCCTCGCCGGCGATGGCGCAGGCTTCCGGATCTTGTGCCGCCATGCGCGCCGCCTCGGCGTTGCTTGCCACCGGCACACGCCCGATGGCCGGCAGATGGCGATCGATCCATTCATGGCATTGGGCCAGCGATTGGGCATGGGAATACAGCCGCTTGAGCCCGACGAGGGTCGGGGCCTTCGTCATCAGGTTGTGATGAATGCCCATCTGAATCTCGCCGCAGATCACGAGCGGGGAAGTGAGCATCTGGTCGAGCGTGCGACCGACCGAACCCTCGGTCGAGTTCTCGATCGGCACCACGCCGTAATCGACCTGCCCCGCCTCGACGGCGCGGAACACGTCGTCGATGGTGAGGCAGGGCGTGAAGGTCGGCGCCGAGCCGAAATGCTTCTTGGCGGCCGACTCGGTAAATGTCCCGGCCGGGCCGAAATAGGCGACCTTCAGGGGTTGTTCCAGCGCCAGGCAGGCCGACATCACCTCGCGGAAAATCGTGCGCACCGCCGCCTCCGGCAGCGGGCCGGGGTTGGTTTGCGCGATGCGCCGCAGCACCTGCGCCTCGCGTTCCGGGCGATAGATGTTGCCGTGCTTGATTGCGCCGACGCGCTGCGCCAGCTGCGCCCGCTCCGACAGCAGGCGCAGCACCTCGCCGTCGATGCGGTCGATGCCGTCGCGCAGCCTGCCGAGTTCCTCCTGCGCCTGCTGCGAGGAATCGGCCATCAGGCTTCCCGCGGCAGGTAGCGCACGGCGAGCACGCCGTCGATCCTGGCGATCGCATCGATCACCTTCCCCGGCGCCGGGCTATCCACATCGACGAGGGTGTAGGCGACATCCTTTCTCGACTTGTTCATCATGTTGTGGATATTGAGCTTGGCTTCGGCCATGGCGGCGGTGATCTGCCCGACCATGTTCGGCACGTTGGCGTTGGCGATGGCGACCCGGAAGGCCGACTCGCGCGGCATGACCACATTCGGGAAGTTGACCGCATTGACGATGTTGCCGTCCAGCAGGTAGTCGCGCACCTGGTCGGCGACCATGATCGCGCAGTTTTCCTCGGCCTCGCGTGTCGAGGCGCCCAGGTGTGGCAGGGCGACGACCTGCGGGTGGCGATTGACATGCTTGCTGGGAAAGTCGCAGACATACGCGGCGATCTGCTTCGCCTCCAGGGCGGCCAGCACTGCCGCTTCGTCGACCACGCCCTCGCGCGAGAAATTGAGCAACACCGCGCCGTGCTTCATGAGCTTCGCGCTGTCGGCATCGACCATCCTGCGCGTGGCGTCCACCAGGGGCACGTGCAGGCTGACGAAATGGCTGTTCTTCAGCACCTCGACGAGCGAGTTGGCCTTCCTCACCTGCGCCGGCAGGCTCCAGGCCGCATCGACGGTGATTTCGGGGTCGAAGCCGATCACGTTCATGCCGAGCTTGATGGCCGCATCCGCGACCAGGCAGCCGATCTTGCCCAGGCCCACCACGCCCAGCGTGTGACCGGCCAGCTCGTAACCTGCATAAGCCTTCTTGCCGGCCTCCACTTTCTTCTCCATCTCGGCATCGGCCGGATCGAGTGCGGCAACGAACTTCAGCGCGCCGCCGATGTTGCGCGCCGCCAGCAGCATGCCGGCCAGCACCAGCTCCTTGACCGCATTGGCGTTGGCGCCCGGCGCATTGAACACCGGTACGCCGCGCTTGCTCATCTCCGCCACCGGGATGTTGTTGGTGCCGGAGCCGGCACGGCCGATGGCCAGCACGGATTGGGCGATCTCGACGCCGCGCAGGTCGGCCGAGCGCAACAGGATCGCGTCGGGATCGGCCAGCTCCTTGGCGCAGACGAAGCGCTCGCCCAGGCGTCTGAGTCCGGTCAGCGAGACATTGTTGAGAACGAGAACCTTGAATGGGTCAGCCATGGCGTTTCTCGAATTCGCACAGGTAGTCGACCAGCGCCTGCACGCCCGCGAGGGGCATGGCGTTGTAGATCGAGGCGCGCATGCCGCCCACCGAGCGGTGGCCCTTCAGTTGCACCATGCCGCGCGCCTTGGCGCCCTTGAGAAACTCTTCGTCCAGTGCGGCATCCTTGAGCGTGAAGGGGATGTTCATGCGCGAACGGTCCGCCTTGGCCACCGGGTTGCGGTAGAAGCCGGTGGTATCGAGATAGTTGTAGAGCAGGTTGGCTTTCTCGATATTCTTCTGCTCCATCGCGGCGACGCCGCCGTTCTTCTTCAGCCACTGGAACACCAGGCCGGCGATGTAGATGCCGTAGGTCGGCGGCGTGTTGTACATCGATCCGGCGTCGGCGTGGATCTTGTAGTCGAGCATCGCCGGCGGGGTCGGCTGGGCCTTGCCGACCAGGTCCTCGCGCACGATGACGATGGTCAGGCCGGCCGGCCCGATGTTCTTCTGCGCGCCGGCGTAGATCAGGCCATATTTGCCGACCTCGATCGGCCTGGACAGAATGTTCGAGGACATGTCGCAGACCAAAGGCACGTCGCCCGTCTCGGGCGTCCAGTGGAATTCCACGCCGCCGATGGTCTCGTTGGCGGTGTAATGGACGTAGGCGGCGTCCTTGGTCAGCTTCCAGTCGGCGAAGGCCGGCGCGTAGGTAAAGCTCTTGTCCTCGGCGCTGGCGGCGACATTGACGTTGCAGAAGGTCTTGGCGGCCTTGATGGCCTTCTTGGCCCACTCGCCGGTATGCACATAGTCGGCCGCGGCCCGGCCGGCGAGCAGGTTGATCGGGATCATCTCGAACTGCAGCGAGGCGCCGCCCTGCAGGAACAGCACCTTGTAGTTCGCCGGAATGCCCATCAGCTCGCGCAGGTCGGCCTCGGCCTGGGCGGCGATGCCCATGAATTCCTTGCCGCGATGGCTCATCTCCATCACGGAGCAACCGGCCCCGTGCCAATCCACCATCTCGGCGGCGGCCTGCTGCAACACCTCTTCGGGCAGCGCGGCGGGGCCGGCGCTGAAATTGAATACTCGTGCCATTGCGATCACTCCCCTTCGTCGGTTTCGATAACCTTTTCGATGCCGGCCAGCTTGGTGCCGTCATCCAGATTGATGAGGCGCACGCCCTGCGCCGAGCGGCCGGTTTCGCGCACCTGATCGACGCGGCTTCTGATCAGCACGCCGCCGGTGGAAATCAGCATCACCTCGTCGCCCTCCTCGACCAGCACCGCGCCGACCACCGGGCCGTTGCGCTCCGAAGTCTGGATGGCGATCATGCCCTTGGTGCCGCGCCCGTGCTTGGTGTAGTCGGCGATCGGCGTGCGCTTGCCGTAGCCGTTCTCGGTGGCGGTCAGCACGTTCAGGCGCTCGTCCTGCGCCACCAGCATGCAGATGACCGTCTGACCATCCTCCAGCATCATGCCGCGCACCCCGCGCGCCGCGCGCCCCATCGGGCGGACATCGTCCTCGGCGAAACGCACTGCCTTGCCAGCATCGGAGAACAGCATCACGTCGCATTGGCCGTCGGTGATATTCACGCCGATCAGGTAGTCGCCCTCGTCCAGATTCACCGCGATGATGCCGGCCTTCCTCGGATTGGCGAAGTCGGCGAGGGGAGTCTTCTTGACCGTGCCCATGGCGGTGGCCATGAAGACGAAATGGCTCTCGTCGAAAGTCGGCGTCGGCAGGACGGCAGTGATCTTCTCGCCCTCCTCGAGCGGGAAGAGATTGACGATGGGTTTCCCCCGCGAGATGCGGGCGCCTTCGGGAACCTCATAGACCTTGAGCCAATAGACGCGCCCGCGGTTCGAGAAGCACAGGATGGTGTCGTGCGTGTTGGCGATGAAGAGGCGGTCGACGAAATCCTCGTCCTTGATGTCCGCCGCCTTCTTGCCGCGCCCGCCATGTCTTTGGGTTCGGTAATCGTCGAGGCTCTGGCGCTTGATGTAGCCGGCATGCGAGAGCGTCACCACCATGTCCTCGCGGGCGATCAGGTCTTCCAGATTGATGTCGGCGGTCTGCAAGACGATCTCGGAGCGCCGTTTGTCGCCGAACTGCGTCTTGATGGCGGACAGTTCGTCGGCGATGATCTGGGTGATGCGCTCGGGCCGCGCCAGGATGTCGAGCAGATCGGTGATGAGATCCATCACCTCCTTGTATTCGGCGACGATCTTGTCCTGCTCCAGCCCGGTGAGGCGCTGCAATCTCAACTCCAGAATCGCCTGGGCCTGCACGTCGGAGAGCAGATAGCCGCGCCTTGAGAGGCCGAACTGCGGTGCCAGCCCCTCGGGGCGCGAGGCTTCGGCCGAGGCGCGCAGCAGCATCTCCTCGACCAGGGCGGAGCGCCAGGTGCGCGCCATCAGCTCGCGTTTGGCGTCCGCCGGCGTCGGCGCGGCCTTGATGAGGGCGATGATCTCGTCCACATTCGACAGCGCGACGGCCAGACCCTCGAGCACATGGCCGCGCTCGCGCGCCTTACGAAGCTCGAACACGGTGCGCCGCGTCGCCACCTCGCGGCGGTGCGAGAGGAAGCATTCCAGGAGTTGCTTCAGGTTCAGCAGCTGCGGGCGGCCATCGACCAGCGCCACCATGTTCATGCCGAAAGTGTCCTGCAGCTGCGTCTGCTTGAACAGGTTGTTGAGGACGACCTCGGGCACTTCGCCCTTCTTCAGCTCGATGACGAGGCGCATGCCGGACTTGTCGGATTCGTCCTGGATGTGGGCGATGCCCTCGATCTTCTTTTCATTGACCAGCTCGGCGATCTTTTCCTGCAGGGTCTTCTTGTTGACCTGGTAGGGCAGCTCGTCGACGACGATGGCCTGCTTGCCGCCGCGTTCCAGATCCTCGACATGCGTTCTGGCGCGCATGATGACGCGGCCGCGACCGGTCAGATAACCTTCCCTGACGCCGGAGACGCCGTAGATCAGCCCGGCGGTCGGAAAATCGGGGGCCGGGACGATCCTGATGAGCTCCTCGATGTCGATGGACGGATTGTCGAGCAGCGCCAGGCAACCCTCGATGACCTCGTTCAGGTTGTGCGGCGGAATGTTGGTCGCCATGCCCACCGCGATGCCCGCGCTGCCGTTGATGAGCAGGTTGGGAATCCTGGCCGGCAGCACCAGCGGCTCCTTCTCGGAACCGTCGTAGTTCGGGCCGAAATCGACCGTTTCCTTCTCGATGTCGGCCAGCAGCTCGTGGCCGATCTTCGCCATGCGCACTTCGGTGTAACGCATCGCCGCCGCGTTGTCGCCATCGACCGAACCGAAGTTGCCCTGGCCGTCGACCAGCATGTAGCGCAGCGAAAAGTCCTGCGCCATGCGCACGATGGTGTCATAGACCGCCGTGTCGCCGTGCGGGTGGTATTTACCGATGACATCGCCGACGATGCGCGCCGATTTCTTGTAGGGCCGGTTCCAGTCGTTGTTGAGCTCGTGCATGGCGAACAGCACGCGCCGATGCACGGGCTTGAGGCCGTCGCGCGCATCCGGCAGCGCCCGCCCGACGATCACGCTCATCGCGTAATCGAGATAGGAATGGCGCATTTCCTCTTCGAGGCTGACGGGCAGGGTTTCCTTGGCGAATGCAGGAGTTGCAGCGGATGTCATGGACTGGCTTGCCCGTTAGAATGGACGCTTCCGAAAAACGCCGATTTTAGCATTCATGGCCCTGCATTCCTCACCTGCGCCGCAGCCCATCGACCAGATCGTCGATGCCCGCTGGATCGTTCCGGTCGAACCGGCCGACACGGTGCTCGAACATCACAGTCTGGCGATCCACCAGGGCCGGATCCTCGCCCTGCTGCCGACCGAAAAGGTTCCCGAACGTTTCGTGCCGCGGCGGCGTTTCGCGCTGACCGATCACCTGGTGCTCCCCGGCCTGGTCAACCTGCACACCCATGCCGCCATGGCCCTGCTGCGCGGCTACGCCGACGACATGCCCCTGATGCGCTGGCTGCACGAACGCATCTGGCCGGCCGAAAGCCGCCACGTCTCCCCCGCTTTCGTCCATGACGGCACCCTGCTCGCCTGCTGGGAAATGCTGCGCGGCGGCATTACCTGCTTCAACGACATGTATTTTTTTCCCGAGGCCGCTGCGACGGCGGCACTCGAGTCGGGCATGCGCGCCGCCCTGGGGATCACCGTCTTCGAGTTTCCCAGCGCCTACGGCAGCGATGCGGAGGATTACCTGAGCAAGGGCCTGGCCACGCGCGACATGCTGCGCGACGAAGCCCTGATTTCCTTCTGTCTCGCCCCGCACGCCCCCTATACCGTCGCCGACCGGACCTTCGAACGGATCGCCCTGCTCGCCGGCCAGATCGACCTGCCCATCCACATCCACATTCATGAAACCGAGGACGAAATCGCCGGCAGCCTCAGGGAGCATGGCGTGCGTCCCCTGACGCGACTGCATCGGCTCGGCCTGCTCGGCCCGGGCATGATCGCCGTGCACGCGGCGCATCTGAATGACGACGATATCGAACTGCTGGGCAGCCAGGGTTGTCATGTCGCCCACTGCCCGACCTCGAACATGAAGCTCGCCAGCGGGCTTGCCCCGGTCGGCAGGATGCTGGCACGGGGCATCGGCATCGGGCTGGGCAGCGACGGCGCCGCCAGCAACAACCGCCTCGACCTGCTGCAGGAAATGCGCCATGCCGCCTTGCTGGCCAAGCTCGGGAGCGCAAATCCGGCCTGCCTGCCCGCTCACCAGGCGCTGCGCATGGCCACCCTGGACGGCGCCCGGGCGCTGGGTCTGGACGGGGAGATCGGCTCGCTGACGCCGGGCAAGGCTGCCGACTTGTTCGCCCTGCGACTGACCGACTGGGAATTGCAGCCGTGCTACGATGCGGTATCCCAGATGGTCTACGCAGCAGGCAGGGAGCAGGTCACCCATGTCTGGGTGGCCGGCAAGTTGCGAATCGAAGACAGAAAACCGGTCGATGCGGGGATTTCCGTCTTGCTGGAAAGAACCAAGATGTGGCAGAATGAATTGTCCAATGAACGCTAAACGGGAAGGGAAATCATGATCAAACTCGTCACCAAGAATATCCTGATGACCGCCGCCCTGGTGGGTATCGGCGCCGCCGCACATGCCCAGACCCCGGGCGTCGACCTGAAGGGCACGGTAGGCTATGTCGTCGATCAGCGCGGCTTCGTCGCCAAGAGCGGCGCCGGCCTGTGCTGGCGCACCGGTTACTGGACCCCCGCCATGGCGATCGCCGAGTGCGATCCCGACCTGGTACCCAAGAAGCCTGCGCCGGCCGTGGCTCCTCCCCCCGCCCCTGCCCCTGCCCCCGCGCCGGCCCCTGCGCCGGCTCCCCGGCCCGCCGCGAAAAAAGTGACGCTCGCCGCCGACACGCTGTTCGACTTCGACAAGGCGGTGCTGCGTCCCGAAGGCAGGGCCACCCTGGACAAGCTCGTCAATGACATGAGGGCGATCAAGCTCGAGGTGATCATCGCCGTCGGCCACGCCGACCGCATCGGCACGGATCAGTACAACCAGAAGCTGTCCGAGCGCCGCGCCGCTGCCGTCAAGGACTACCTGGTCGGCAAGGGCGTCGAAGCCAACCGCATCTACGCCGAAGGTAAGGGCGAGAAGCAGCCGGTCACCGGGGACAAGTGCGGCAAGAGCGTCGTCAAGACCAAGAAGCTGATCGAGTGCCTGCAGCCCGACCGTCGCGTCGAGATCGAAGTGATCGGCACGCAGAACTGATCGGGGTTTCCTTGGTCCGAAAAGCCCTGCCCCGCAGGGCTTTTCCTTTTCCGGAGCGTCCACGATGAGCGCCACCGCGAACTTCGACCCGCAGGAACTCGCCAAATTCGGCGAACTGGCCCATCGCTGGTGGGACCCGCATTCCGAGTTCAAGCCGCTGCATGACATCAACCCCCTGCGGCTGGGCTGGATCGATCGCTGCGTCGGCCTGGCCGGCAGGAAGGTTCTCGACGTCGGCTGCGGCGGCGGCCTGCTCAGCGAAGGCATGGCCGCCCTCGGCGCCAACGTCATGGGGATCGACATGTCGGAAAAGCCGCTGGCGGTCGCCACCCTGCACCTGCACGAAAGCGGGCGCGAGGTCGATTACCGGTTGGTTTCCGCCGAAGCCCTGGCGGACGAAATGCCGGCAAACTTCGATGTCGTCACCTGTCTGGAAATGCTCGAACACGTGCCCGACCCCGCGTCGACGGTCGCTGCCTGCGCCCGCCTGGTCAGGCCGGGCGGACAGGTGTTCTTCTCCACGATCAACCGCAACCCGAAGTCCTACCTGTTCGCGGTGATCGGTGCGGAATACATCCTCAGGCTGCTGCCCAAGGGCACGCACGATTACGCCAAGTTCCTGCGCCCGGCGGAGCTCGCCCGCTTCTGCCGCCAGGCCGGGCTGAATGTCGAGGAAATCGTCGGCATGAGCTACAACCCGCTGATGCAGACCTACTCGCTAGGCGGCGATACGAGCGTCAATTACCTGATGCGGACGACTCGACCCGCCTGATCATTTCCCGGCAGTCGCGGATTCGCGGCGCCGGTGCCCGACGATCGCCGGCAAGGCGAGCGCCGCCAGAATCCCGGCAAGCAGCAGCAGCGGCCAGAGAACCGGCCGGTTCCATGCGTCCCGCAGTTGCCGCCGCCGCTCGGCGTCGATGCGCTGGTATTTCAGCGTGTTGTTGGCGATCTTGGTCGGCTTGCGGTTCAGCAGCCAGCCATGGCGCAGGCTGTAGTCCTTGGGATGAAAGCCCCAGACCCAGGGGCTGTCCTCCTGGAGTATCTTCAGCATGCGGTCGATGATCGCCTGTCGCTCCGGGCCGCTCTCCATCGCACGCATCTTCTCGAACAGCGTGTCGTATTCCGCATTTGCATAATTCGCGGCATTCTGCCCTTCGAACCGGTTCTTGCCCTGCGGCCCGTGCAGCAGGAACAGGAAGTTTTCCGGATCGGGGTAGTCGGCATTCCAGCCGTAGTAGAACAGCTGCACCGCGCCCTTGCGCACCTTCTCCTGGAAGCGGTTGTAATCGGTGCTGCGCACCACGAGTTGCGTGTCGATCTTGCTGAACTGCTTGTGCAGCCAGTCGATGCGCGCCTTGGCGCCCACGCCGGTCGCCGTGGTGTCGAGGTGCACGATCAGCGGCTCGCCGGTGCGGGCATTGCGTCCGTTCGGCCAGCCGGCCTCCGCCAGCAGGCGCCGCGCCGCCGCGATCTCCTTGCGCCGTGCTCCGCCCTCCGTCCAGTCATACACCGCGGGATTGATTCCCGCCCTGCCCTCGCGATAGCCGAAGATGCCGGGCGGGATCGGGCTGTGCGCCGCGATACCCCGCCCGTTCATGAAGATCGAGATGAACTCCTCCTGATCGATGGCGATGGCGATGGCCTGGCGCAATTTGCGCGCCGTCTCCGTGCTGCCGCCGACCAGCGGATCGAGCATGTTGAAGCCCATGTAGAACGTGCTGGCGGCCACCGAGGTCGTCAGCGCGATTCCCTTCGCCTGCATCGCCGGCGTCAGGGACGCCTCGCCGCCGGAACCGACCTGAATGGCCTGGTCGAACGAGTCGGAAGCGATGCCGGAAGCGTCGTAATAGCCCTGCAGGAACTTGTTCCAGTAGGGAATCTGCTCCTTTTCGCGGGTAAACACCGCCTTCTCGATGAACGGCAGGGTCTTGCCGCAGTCGGCGAGCAGGCCGGCTGCGGCATCGCCGGGTTCGCCGTCGCAGGGATAGGTCTCGCCGCGGAAGTTGGGATTCCTCTCCAGCACCATGCGCGCGTTCGGATTGTTTTCGGTCAGCATGTAGGGCCCGGTGCCGATCGGGTACCAGTCGAGCGTCAGATTCTTCTCCGCCATGCCCGGCTGGCTATGGAAGCGGTCGGCCTCCCAGGGCATCGGCGCGAAGAAGGGCATCGTCAGCCAGTAGAGGAACTGGGGATACTTGCCCTTGATGCGGATGCGGTAGCGGTAGCGGTCGAGTTCCTCGACGCCGGCGAGCGCATGCGCGCGCAGGTCGAGCCACCGATCCGGCGGGAGGGCGATAGCGGCCTGCTCCAGCGATCGGGCGAATTCCTGCAATCCGACGATGTAGTCGCCCATCAAGCCGAGGATCGGCGAATGCAGGCGCGGGTGGGCCAGCCGTTTGATGCCATAGACGTAATCGGCCGCCACCAGTTCGCGCGTGTCGCGGTTGGGAAAATCCGCCAGGCGGTGGAAGCCGGAAACGTCGGCCGGCTGTTCGGCAAAGGCCGGGTGCGGCTGATAGAGAATCCCGGGTTTGATCTCGATCACGTAGTCGGTGAACGCGATGCGCTGCGCTTCGGCATCGGCCGGCAGGGGGGCGCCGCGGGCATCGAGGTAAATCGGCTGCGGCACGACGGCCGCGGTGGTGGGAATCAGTTCGTAGGGACGGCGCAGGTAGTGGTACTGCAGGGGCGGCTCGTAAATCTGGGCAGTGAAGGCGATTTCGTCCGCGCTGTAGGACTGCACGGGATCGAGATGCTTGGGACGGTCGATGAAAGCCGAATAGAGGATGTTGCGGCCGCGCTCGGCAGCCGGATAGGGATCGTTCCACGCCGCGCCGCAGGCGGTCAGCACCAGACACGACAGGAGGAGCGGAAGCCAGCGCATGGCCGAAGTGTAATGGAATCGCCGTTATAATCCCCGCCGCATCGGAAGCTTTAACGTGAAACGTCTTGCGTGCCGACCGCAGCCGTCCGTGCTTCATCGACCCGGGGTGGCCCGAGGTCGGCGATGCGACGTCATTGGGAGGATTCGACATGGGGTTTTTAGCCGGCAAACGCATTCTCATCACCGGCCTGTTGTCCAATCGGTCGATCGCCTACGGGATCGCCAAAGCTTGCCACCGCGAAGGCGCCCAGCTGGCCTTCACCTACCAGAACGAGCGCTTCCTGGAACGCCTCCAGAAATTCGCCGCCGAGTTCGACAGCGACCTGGTCTATCCGGTCGATGTCGCCGACGACGGTCAGATCGATGCCTGCTTCGCGCATCTCGCCCGGCGCTGGGACAGTCTGGACGGCCTCGTCCACTCGATCGCCTACGCGCCCAACGAGGCAATCGAGGGCGATTTCCTCGACGGCATCTCGCGCGAGAACTTCCGCATCGCACACGAGATATCCTCCTACAGCTTTCCGGCGCTCGCCAAGGCCGCGCGCCCGCTCCTGCTGAAAGGCAACCATCCCGCGCTGCTCTGCCTCACCTATCTGGGCGCCGAGCGCACCATGCCCAACTACAACACGATGGGATTGGCCAAGGCCAGCCTGGAGGCGGCGACCCGTTACCTCGCATTCTGTCTCGGACCGCAGGGCATCCGCGCCAACGCGCTCTCCGCCGGCCCGATCAAAACCCTGGCCGCCTCCGGCATCGGCAATTTCGGCAAGCTGCTCGCCTACAACGCCCACCACGCGCCGTTACGCCGCAACGTGACCATCGAGGAGGTCGGCAACGCCGCCGCCTTCCTGCTGTCCGACCTCGCCAGCGGGATCACCGGGGAGGTGCTCTATGTCGATGGCGGCACGCACACCACCGCGATGGGCAATCCCGCCCCGCTGCCCGCCTGAAGCAGGAGCAGGCTATTTGCGTTCCAGCGCGGCGCGGTTGATCTCGACGCCATAGGTCTGGCGCAGTATGGCCAGCCAGTTGATCAGATCCTCGCCGGCCAGGATCTGCCCATACTGCTGGCGCAGCATCTGGACAAGCGGCGCCGCGGCGCTCGCCGTCGGATCGAAAGGAGCGACCTGGCCGATACGGTAAAGCGCATACCCGGAGGGTGTCTGCATGCCGGCGTAGGCAGGCAGCTTCGAGGCATCCGCGGCGAATACCGCCTTGAGCGCCTCCTCTCCCAGATCCTGAGCCTGCAGGCGGCTGACCCGGCGCGGCGCGCTCCAGCCCAGGGCGGATTTTTCGCCGCGGTCGAGCCTGTCGAGCTCGGCCTGGCCGGCCGCCACCGCCCGGCCGAGCGCGGCTTCGCGCGCCAGCGCTTTTTCGATCGCCCCGCGCACTGTTTCCAGCGGGAGCGTCTCGGCGGATTTGTGTTCGACCACGCGCGCCGAAATCATGGTTTTCGGCCCCACCTCGATCGCCTCGGTGTTGCGCCGGTGCTTGATCGCATCCTCGGAAAAGATCGCCTTGAGCAGTTCGGCGTTTGCAAGGGGCGGCTGCGGCCGACCGTCCTTGGACAACCACTCGGAGGTCTGCAGCTCCAGGCCATATTTCTCGGCCGCCGGCCCGAGGCTGTCCGCCTGCTCATAGACAAGATTGGCAAAGCCATCGGCGGCTTCGGCATACCGTTTTGCGGCGGTCTGGCGCCTGAGCTCCGCAACGATTTCGCCACGCACCTCCTCCAGCTTCTGGGCCTGCTCGGCCCGCACGCCGGTCAGCTTGACGATGTGGAAGCCGAAATCGGAGCGCACCAGTCCGGAAATCTGGTTTTCCTGCAGTGCGAACGCCGCGTCCTCGAAAGGTTTGACCATCATGCCGCGCGCGAAGAAGCCCAGGTCGCCGCCTTGCGCGGCCGAACCCGGATCCTGCGAGTGCTGCCTGGCCAGGCTGGCGAATTCCCCGGGCTTGGCCTTCAGCTGGGCAAGCAGCTGCTCGGCCTTGCCCTGCGCCGCCTCGACCTCGGCGGCGGGCGCGTTCTTGTCGACCCGGAGCAGGATATGGCTGGCACGCCGTTGCTCGGGTTTGCGATGACGGGCGGCATTCCTTTCGTAGGCGGCCCGGATTTCCTCGTCGCCGATGACCACCTTGTCGAGCATGCGATCCTGGCTGAGAACCAGAAATTCGACGCGCACCTGTTCCGGCCGTTCGAAACGGGCTCGATTTTCCTGGTAGTAACGCTGGATCGCCGCCTCGTCGGGCCTGCCCGCGGCGGCGAACTGTTCGGCGCGGAATACGACTTCGGAGATCTCGCGCTCTTCCAGCTGAGCGATCAGCCACCGGTGCGCCGACAGGGATCCGGCGACGGCCATCTCCGCAATCGGCAGACTGACCTGCTGGATCAGCAGATCGCGGCGCAGCATCGACTCGAACTCGGCGATGCTCATGTTCTGCGCGGCGACCAGGGCCTCGTAGCGCTCGCGCGAGAACTTGCCATCCACCTGCAGAGGCGGGAGGGAGACGATGAAATCGGCCAGCGCCTGGTCGCCCAGAAACATTTTCGACTGCTCGGCATGCAGCAGCAAAAGGCGCTGGTTGATCAGCTCGTTGAGCACGCCGGCACGGAACTCCGGGCTTGCCAGCAGCGCCGCGTTGTTGCCCAATTGCGGCCGCAGGCGTTCCTGCTGCTCGTTCAGGGCGCGCTGAAACTCTTCCAGCGAGATCGCCGTCTCGCCGACCTTGGCAACCTCGTTCGCCCTGCCGCCGTCCCGCACGTAGGAATCCAGCCCCCACAGGGCGAAGGGCAGAATGAGGATCGCCAGAATGATCTGGACGATTCTTCTGTTGTTGCGAAAAATGTCGAACATGGGGGAAGCTTTCCGGGCGAAACTTTGAATGGTGGACCGCCTGGCGGACTGCGCTTTCTGCCGGACCGGGCGGCGGGCGTGCGATCGGGCGACGGCGGAAGGATCGAACCCCTAGAATTCTAGCGGCGATCGTCTCTGCCAGCAACGAACCCGCGCGCCCCGAACCTGCCTCATTCCTGCCCGATTCCTGCCCCATGCCAGTCCGCTGCGACATTTTTTGCGCCGTCATCGACAACCTGGGCGATGCCGGCGTGTGCTGGCGGCTGGCACGCCAGCTGGCGACGGAGTTTCGCTGGCGGGTCAGGCTGTTCATCGACGCGCCGGCGCTCATCGCCCGGCTCGCACCCGGACAGCGGTGCGTGGAAGTGCGCCCCTGGGCGGGCGCATTGGCCGACGTCGAAGCGGCCGATGTGGTGCTCGAGGCGTTCGCCTGCCCACTGCCGCCGCGTTATGTCGAGGCCATGGCGGCGCGCCGCCCCCGGCCGCCGGTCTGGATCAATCTCGAATACCTGTCGGCCGAGGATTGGGTGGCCGGCTGCCATGGGCTGCCCTCGCCGCAACCGGGCCTGCCCAAGTTCTTTTTCTTCCCCGGCTTCGTGCCGGGCACGGGCGGGCTGCTGCGCGAGAAAAATCTCGCCGTCCCGCCGCCGGAACCGACCTTCGATGGCCCGCTCGACATCTCGCTGTTTTGCTACGACAACCCGCAACTGCCGGCGCTGCTCGCGGCCTGGCGCGACGGCGACCGGCCCATCGTCTGCCATGTCTGCGCCGGGCTGCCGCGCCAACAGGTGGAACGCTGGCTGGGCGGCCCGCTCCCGGCCGCCGTCGGCCATCTGACGCTCTCCCCCCTGCCCTTCCTGCCGCAGACGGATTACGACGCCCTGCTGGCCCGCTGCCACCTGAATTTCGTGCGCGGGGAGGATTCCTTCGTGCGCGCCCAGTGGGCCGAGCGTCCTTTCGTCTGGCAGGCCTATCCCCAGGCGGAAGGGGCCCATCGGGTCAAGCTCGACGCCTTTCTCGCCCGCTACCTCGAAAAAGTCGGCGTTGGCGGGACGGCGGCCGGGGATTTTTTCCGCGCCTGGAACGGGGCGGGCGCGCTCGACTGGCCCGCCTTCGCCCAGTCCCTGCCCGCGCTGGCGGCCCACGCGCCGGACTGGGCGCGCCGGATTCGCGCCCACGGCGATCTGGCGACGAATCTGGTCGCGTTCTGCACGGCTCGGTTATAATCGCCGGCTTTCTTTTTCCCCGCCAGACATTCGCTATGAAAACCGCACAGGAACTTCGCTCCGGCAACGTCATCATGGTCGATGGCGCGCCCCTCGTCGTCACCAAGAACGAATACAACAAGTCCGGCCGCAACGCGGCGGTCGTCAAGTTCAAGTTCAAGAACCTGCTCACCGGCACGCCCTCGGAGGCTGTCTACAAGGCCGACGACAAGTTCGAGCAGGTCATCCCCGAACGCAAGGAATGCACCTATTCCTATTTCGCCGATCCCATGTATGTCTTCATGGACGCCGACTACAACCCGTATGAAGTCGAGGCCGAGAACATGGCGGACGCCATCCCCTACCTCGAGGACGGCATGGCCGTCGAGGTGGTGTTTTTCGAAGGCAAGGCGATTTCGGTCGAAATGCCGAACTCGGTGGTGCGCGAAGTGGAATACACCGAGCCGGCCGTCAAGGGCGACACCTCGGGCAAGGTCTTGAAGCCCGCCAGGATCAAGCCGTCCGGCATGGAAGTGATGGTGCCGATCTTCGTCTCCACCGGCGACAAGATCGAGATCGACACCCGCACCGGCGAATACAAGAACCGCGTCAAGTAAGCTGTTATTCCTCGCAATGCCAGCGAATAAGCGGCATTGAACAGACTTGAAAGAAAAAATACCCGCATTGATACCCGCTTTGCGGGATTTTTTTGCCTACTGCTTCTCCGTGAGAAAGTTCAGCCGGCCGGGCGCTTCGCTACTCCAATAACCCTCGCGCCCTTGAGTGCCTCAGTCAGCCATTCGATTGCCGTCACGCCACGCGGGCATTCTTCGGCCGGGATGCCAAAGCACGCCATGAACGAGACAAGCGAAGGATCTGCTCATTCTCTCGCACCCTCCCTGCCGTCACGGCCTGCTCAATCTTGCTGACGCGGTTATGAAGATGCGATCTCATGTCCTGACCTCCGGTTGCAGCGGAACGATCCTGATTACGAAGAAACCTTCTTGGACTGCCTGCTCGACTTCCTGGTGATACCGGGCCACGTCGACCGCATCGCCGTCAACGGGGAAGAACATCATCTTCGGCTGACGATTGGCCGGCCGCCTGGTAGCGACTACCTCTTCCGCCTTCTGGATGCGCCTGGCTATCTGCACGCTCATGGTTTCCCCTTGCTCAGTTGTTGCTCGATGGCTTCAAGGCGCTTCGCCAGGTCGTGAGTCTCCAGGGCACGGCGCTGATGTTCGACCAGGCCGGCAAGCGCCTCGCCCTCACTCAGCAGCAGATCGCCGCTGGCCACGGATGCTGTGATCTGCGCCTGGGCCTGATTGCAGGTGGCAACGTCCGTAATCTGCGGCAGGTTGATTCTGACGGGCCGATCCTTGGCGGCAGGGATCAGCTTGTCGACCACCAGGCGGGCGGCAACCATGTCGCCGGCCTTGGCTGCCTTGATGATGGCATTCACGATGGCATCAAGCTCGCCCTCCATCGCAGCCAGCGCGAGCAGCGTTGCTCGGTTCTTCGATCCCTTGGGCCTGCCGGACGGATTGCCGGATTGCCCCTTCTTAAATTTCGCTGCCACCATGTTTTTGCCCCTGCAAGATCAGGCCATTGCTTCGGCTTTGCGCGGCACTATCACCATGCGCCCGGCGCTCGTCACGATTGGAATCATCCGCCCTCCTGGCGGTGAAATGATGCGCCGGATCACCAGCACGTCCGCATCGGTCACGCCCAACGCGGCCCGGTATCGCTTCTGGAAAGCCGCATCCGTCTCGCCTGGCCCCCGTGTCACAGTCACGTCGCCGTCGCGTCCTTGGACAACATCGCGGCCGTCGATGACCTCCTGCACAGCGCCAACATAGCGCTTGACGGGCCGGAATTGCTGCTCGATGGCCGTCAGCCGGCGTTCAATGGTTGCTCGCATGGATGATCTCCCTCATGTAGATTTCCAAGCGCCCGACCGTCAGCGGCGCGTCGTCGAAGCTCGTCGCCAGTTCGTAGGCTTCCCGCAGATCGGCATCGGACAGCCCGGCCTCGACCAGGCGAACCAGACGCGGATCGCTTGCGAAGATTGGTGCCCTCCTGCCCTTCGCGGCTTCCAGCTTGCGCAGCCTGGCGGCGATGAGCCCGGCGCGGTTCTGGTGTAACTGCCTGACCTCGATCAACGGCAGGCCCCATACCCAGCCATCGCCGAATCCTAACTTCGCTTTGATGACGCCCAGCCGTTCGGCGGCGCGCTGCATCAGACGCTCGCCCATGTTGTCGGCTTCGGCAGCCATGAGGATTTCCGCCGCGTCGCGGGCGCCGTCCTTGAGCAAGTCGGCGAGCAGCGCGCAGGCAGCGTCTATCTTCGTCATGCCGCTTCGGGCCAGAGCTCGCGCCCGGTGCGCAGGTCGCGGTACTCGCCGGTCAGCAGATGGTGCCCAGGCGTGTATTCGAGGCAGCGGCGCGGATGGGCGGGATCGGGCCGGTAGTCGGCAGGCCGGCCCTTGATCTTGCCCTCGATGGCCGCCTTGCAGCGATTGTCCCCGGTTCTCTGCCCGCACTCGCGGCACGGCCGGGGCGGGTTGCCCTTGGCCTCAGGCTCCTGCCTTGCCGCTGGCAACCGTTTCTCGTCGGCGACGATCCGCACAGCGCCGCCGACCGTCAGTCTGATGCGATCCTCAAGGGCGAGCATGCTGCGCGTGAGGATCAGCACCGTGCCGAAGCCATCGATGGCGCAGCGCACCAGGTGCGTACGCGGGTACTGGCGCAGCAGGGCATCGGGCGTCGTGAGGTCCGCCGCCATCTCGTGCTCGCCGTGCAGCTCGGGCGCGAGGAACTTGGCCAGCTTTCCGTCGATGGGCGCCCAGCCGGTGGTGCGAAGCTGTTCGGTGATAAAGTTGTTGCAGTTCATTCGGAATCCTTTCCGTCAAAAGTTGCGGCTGTCCTCGCCGATAGAGTATCTATGACTGGGGTTGGTGTAACCCCCGCCATTTCCTGGTGCTGCCTGCTGCGCTGTCCATTCGCGTCCCGTCATCGCGGCTGCCTCATTTCGGGGAGGCCATCCCGCCCGCCAGCTTTCGCCGTTACACCTTTACGCCGCTTCCTCGGTAGACTTGCGCTGCCTGCCGATGGCCCCCAGTCAGATACGCCAGGGACGCGAATTCCCGCTTTTCTCGGTGGCTGCCACGGTGAGAGGCACGCTACTGACGCGACCGGTACGGACGGTGCCAAAGAAAACGCCCGAAGTGCATTGGTAGGGCGGGCCTCTTGGCTTGAGGCAGTTGGCGCTTGCGTCAGGTCAGCATTCCAACTACTTCCAGCCCTACCGATACATTCCGGGCGTTTCATCCTGACGTTTCGCGCCGGCTGCCACACCGACACGCGTATGAAGCCACGCATGGCACGAGACCGATCCATCATTTCTTCACCAGAGAGACGGAAATTTTCCGGGCGGGGCTTGCGATCACCTTGACCTCGCCTTGCATTTTCGGTTTGTCGGGGTGCGTGACCTTGAAACCCATCTTGCGCAGATCGGCGGTACTCGTTTCCGCGAGCGCGTCGAGGAACCCGGCGAGCAGGCCGTTTTCCTCGGCTGTCGCGTCCCTGGCCTTGGCATCGTCCGTCAATCGCCGAATTCGGGCGGCCATCCGGTGGGGCGGTGTCTTCTGGAATTCTTCCGCGCCGATCTCGTGAAAGATGTCGAACACCTCGTCATCCTTCGGGGCACGGATCGTCTTCATTGCTCTCTCCCCTTCTGCGCGGCCTTCGATTCCAGTACCGCGTCTTTCAGCAGCGCATTCCGCTCCACCGTCAGCGCATCCAGCTTCTGGCGCTTCTCTGCCGGCGTGAGCATCGGATCGCGGCGAACGGCTTGCATGTCGCGGTTGATCGCGCCGAGGTTCTTCTGTGCCCGCTCCAAGGGCTTCGCCTCGCCGGCCAGCTTGTGTTGCTCCTTCACGTCGGCAACCTCGCGCAGGCCCAACTCGTCAAGCTCGCGCAAGGTGCCGCGCAGCCGGCGGGCCTCGTTCAGTAAGTCGTAGAACTCGCGCTCGTATTTCGTGCTGCGCGCCGGCTCGCTGGCGTAAAACCGGCGCACCACAGGCAACTCATCGGCGCGCCTCTCCGGTAATTTGTCGCCGAAGAACGCTTGATCCGTCAGCATCAGGCCGTAGAGCGCCCAGGTGTTGAAGTAGCCGCGCAGCAAGGCTTCGGCCCTGGCTGGATTGACTTGCGCCCATTCCGGGTTGTCCTTCGTCGCCATGCCCAGCGCCTTGAACGTCTCGCTGGTGCCCGGCTTGGCTCTGAGGAAAGGCTGCACGTTCTCCATGCCCGGGGTTTCAATCGGCGACTTCGTGAAGCTGTTGCGGTTCGTCGCCTGCTCGTACAGCGGCGCGACGATCTGCGGCATCAAGTTGAGATTGAAGGTCGTGCCGAGAATCCGGGCGAAGTCCTTGCCCAGGCCCTCGGAGTCTTCCTGCATCAGCTTCTCGGTCGAGCGCTCGGCCATCGAGGCCACGGCCCCGATCTCCCAAATTTTTGGATACCTGAAATGATGCTCGCCGACGAAGATATGCCAGTTCGAGTCGCGATCCCAATCCGGCAGATCGGCATAGCGCGGATCGTCGCGGTTGAGCAGGTACAGGGCAGCAGACATGCCGGCGATGGCCGCCGTCTTCGCCGCGATGGCGCCCTTGTTCGGGTCGATGGTCACGCCGCGCGCGAGGCGATCCCAGCTAACGGTCGCAGCCTTGAGGAAAATAACGGTGTCGTACAAAAAGCCCAGCGTCTTGCTATCGCCCCGCATGGCGAAGTCGGTCGAGACCTCGCGGCCGAGATAGGCAGCATGCCGGAGATGCTCGCCACGCTGTAGAGCCTTGCGGTACTCGCCCAGGCGCGTGCTCATTTCAAAGGCATCGCCCAGCGTCTCGACGGCGTTGAGCAGCTTCTCCGGCGTGTCGAGGACAGTCCGATAGTCGATTCCTTGGCGCTGGTAGAACTTGCCCAGCTTGCCGCGCAAGGCTGCCTCTTCGAGGTAGATCGAGGACAGGCCGCCGCCGTTGGCGATGAAGTCCTTGTAGATCGGATCGTTCATCAGGCGCAGCCGCATGCCCTGCAGGCTGTCGAGGACCGGCTTGAAGCCGGCGCGGGTCATCACGCTGCCCATGATGGTGTCTCGTGCGAAGTTCGCCATCCAGAAGTCCGGGGTGAGCGTAATGGATGCCTGCCCGATCCGCTTCGGCCAGCCGAGCATGCGCACCAGCCAGTTTTGCACCGGCCTGTCGATGGCGACAAGCGAGCGGTAGAGAATCGGATCGCCCACTTCATACCACTCCGGTTTTCCATTTCTCAGCACGGCGACAACGTTGTTTCCGGCCGGCGGCTGGCCTCTCAGCATGAACTGAAAGAAGGCTGGCGCCTCGCCGTCGATGGCGATGCCGTAGCGCTTGAACATCGCCTCCAGGACCTGATCGCCGCCGATCTTCACCGGCCGCTCGCCGGATTCGATCTTCACCATCCACTTGCCAGCCTTGGTGCTGTCGGCGAGGTCGGCGACTTTCAGGCGGGCTTCGTTCTTCACGGCCTTGTCGAGCAGCATCGCCGCGTTCGAGACCATGTTGCCGAGGATGTCGCGCAGGTTCGTCGTGCCGCCAGTCAGTGCCTGGACGCCCTGCCAGTCTCCCGGCTTGCCCTTGAGGCCGCCGGGTTGCTCAACACGATGGAAGGGCAGGTATTGCGTGCGCTGCCACAGCCGGCGCGTCTCGGGATTGATGATGCCCTGCGCCTCGGCGAAGTCGAGGATGCCGCGGTTCCATTCCTGATAGTCGGCGAACGCCTTGGCGCGCTCCGGCGTCTTGAGCTTGAGCATGGCGTCGATTTCGTCCATCGTGAAAAGGTGCTCCCGCCCCTGGCCGTGCAGTTCGCGTGCGCTGCGGCCGACGAAGTAGAGCAGCGCGTCGTCGAGGCTTTCGGCAACCGGCCTCAGAATGTCCTCCAATCCTTTGCCGGCGAACTTGAACGAGCCGTCCGGGTTCTTCACCGGATGGCCGAAGCGCACCGCTCCGTCTGCTATCGAGGCCGATGCCCGAGACAGACGGGCGCTTTCGTAGGGGCCGACCGGCGAGAGCTTGCCGGTCAGGTCGCGCTCCATCTGCATGATTCCATGAAGGTCATCGACGGTCGCCTGCCGGAACTTGTCGCCGGCGCGGTCGAAGTATTCGGCGAGGGGCTTTTCCGTGCCGATCTTGGAGCGGGCGCGGTTCAGCGCATCCTGCCCAAACCAGGCCGTCATGCGTTCCTGCGCCTTCTTCATCGCTGGGCCGTACTCATGCCGGGCGGCGAAGTCATCAAGCCAGGCGGCCACCTTCGGGGCGCGGGCTTCCAGCGTCTCGGGCTGGGTCATCCAGAGGCGGACGCCTTCCGCGAATCCTTCAGGGACGCTCTTCTGGTTATAACTGACGGACTTCAATTCCTCGCGCAGCGCCTTGTCGGATCGCCATGCCTTGGACAACTCAGGGACGCGGCTATCGATCAGGTGGGCCAGTTCGTGGGCGGCAACCTCGATGTCGGCGGCGTTCTTGATCCGGGTCTCTTCGTTCTTCGGCCGAAAGAAGCCGAGGCGGTTCTTGCCCTTCACGCGGCCTTCATAGACCGTGGCGCCCAGGGCGTCGGCAAAGTCCTTGATGATGGTCTCACGGCGGATCGGGGCCGGCAGGTCGGCAACGCTGGTCGCCTTGATTTCGGGCGTGCGCATCTGATCCACGAAGGGCGCGTAGTTCGCGCCGGGGTTCCATGCGCCATTCTGGACTTCGCCGGCCATGTCCATCACTCCGGCCTGATCTGGTGCGGGACGGCGCGGCGCTTCCTGATCGGGAAGGCGGACGAGGACGGGCTTTCGCATGCCATCGATGGCGGCCGGATCGAGGCCGAGGTGCGGTGCCCGGTCTTTCAGGTGGGCGCGGTAGTCGGCGGCTTTCTGGCCGTTCGCCTGATAGACGCGTTGGAGCGCAAGCGCTCGGCGCTGGCCGGCCTCCACGGTGCCATCGCGGGCGACAATCGGCGCGCCGTTCGCGTCATCGATCGCGTCGACAAGGCGCTTGGGATCGAAGTCCCTGAGGATCCCCGAGACGGCCATTTCCTGCTCATGCCGCGTTGCGTTGCGACGGCTGTAGGGATGATCCGGGACTGGGTTCATCCGGGCGTCGTGCGAGGCTTTCAGGTTGTCGGCTTCAACGAGTGCCCAGCGGGCGGTTTTCGGCCCTGAAACGCTCCCGGCAGCAGCGCCAGTTCCGGCGGCCAGCCCGAGTTGAGGCGATTCCGCAGCCGATGCAACGGCATGCCGGCCTCTTTCGCCCATGCCGCCAGCGTCTGCCGCTTGCCGTTGTGCTCCATGTATCTCGAACTTCTGTGGTTGGGTAGCCACCGCACCTTCGCCGCCGAGACCGGCAGGCCGATCCTCAGCAGGCGCTCGCGGAACGTCGGATCGGGCAGGTTCAGCTTGCGCGCGGCTTCCTTGATGGTCACGTCCTCGCCGTCCAGGATGATCCGGCGGCAACAGCGTCGGTGCGCCGTCTGGCGCTGGATCGGCAGCCACGCGCAGTTCGTCGGCTCGTAATCCCCGTTCACGTCCAGGCGCCCCAGCACCAGTTCCGGGCTCGGCTTCGGCCCCATGTCGGCGAGGAAGTTCTCGAAGCTCTCCCATCTCGGGCAGACCTTGATCCCCCGCCCGCCGTAATTGTGGAACTCCGGCGAGTTCGGGTTGCGGCAACGGGTTTTCGCTGCGTGGAGCGCGCGATACTCCGCTGGGAACTCCTTCTTGAGCGACATTGCGAACCTCTTCACTTGGGGTGAACTTGAACTCCGCCGCCGGTGCCCCGGCATCGGCCAGCGGTGCGTCCGGCGTTGTCGGCTTCGGTGTTTCCTTGGTGGCTGCATGCTCCTGCCACTTCGCCCGGCCGGCTCGGGCAGCAGGGAATGCAGCCATCGGCAGAATGCCTTCGACAACGGTATGCGCCATCGTCGCAGCGCCGGGGCTTCCGGTCGCGTCCTGCGTTTTGTTGCCGACCCATGTCGCCGCCTCATGCAGCTTCTCGAACGGCGCCATCGCGGCGGCGGTAGCGGCCTGCCCCATTTCGCCGCGCGGCCGATACGTCAGCGCATCGCCCACGGCATGAACCACGTCGGCGCCGGTCTTGTCGGTCAGGCCGACTGCATTCGCTGCTGCGGTTGCCAATCCAGCCAGGCCGGCGACGGGCATCGCCACGCCGGTTGTCGCGAGGCTGATCCCGGTTTCTGCGAGCGCGGTCGCTGGATTGTTCAACAGGGCATTGCGCAATGCCGAAGGGCGCTCCGCTTCCAGCGGGGTGAAGGTGAATTCGCCCTTGTCGCCTTCGCTTCCGAGCGGCACGAAGCGGAATTCTCCCGCCTCGGGTTCGCGCTTGAGCGGCTTGAAAACGAACTCGCTCATCGCTTCGTTTCCGGCTTGAGGTGGCCGACGAGCTTCCCGCTCTTGTCGAGCACCTTGAAGCCTTGCGCCGTCTGGTCGCCCAGCGTGTAGCCGGCCGTCTCGGGATTGGCGGCCAGCGCAGCCATGGCGCGTTCCTTCGGCGTGCCGGCTGGCTTCGCGGCGGCGGCAGGCTGGCGGCCCTGACGCTCGTCGAACCACTCGTCTTCGCCGACCTTGCGCCGGCTGGCGAGTTTCGCGGCCCGGGCGAGGGCCATGTCGTAGTCGGGATTTTCCCGGCCTGAGAGCAGCGTCGGCGTCGTGCGCTTGCGGATGCCGTCATCGCTCAGTCCATCGATCATCTCCCGGGCGGCGTCGATTTCCATGTTACTGCGCTGCTGCGTCAAGGTCAGCCCGCCGCCACGCTCGCGCGCCTCAAGCTGCTTGCCGAGCCGGGCGTCCATGGCCGATAGTTGCCGGCCCAGCCTGGCATCGGTCGCCGCCAATTGCTTGTCGAGACGCGCATCCCGGCGATCCTCGGCGGTCTCGCGGCCCTGCTGGCGCATCGTCTCAAGCTGAATCTGGCGGTCCAGTGTCGCCGCCTCGCCCTGGCGCTTGGCGTTCTGATCGGCGATGAACTTCACCGCCTGCAACGGATTCAGCATCAGCGCCGCCTGCTCGGCCAGATCGGCAAGCTTGCCTTCCTTCGAGGCGATCACGTTGCCCTCCGCGTCCAACTGGTCGATGCGAAGTCCATCCTCGCCGCTCGGCGTCATCTTCACGCGGCGGCCATCGGGGTATAGGTCGTCGTTATAAAGTTTCTCGAAATACCCCATCGCGCCCTCGTAGTCGCCCACGGCGAACCGCTTGAGTCCGCTGGTGTAGGCCCGGGCATAACTCAGCCCCTCGCGGCTTTCGAGGAAGTCGGCATACTGCTTCGCCTCGGCGACACGACCTTGCTTGACGAGGGTCTGGACGGCCTTGGGGGCGACTTCCCGGAGATAATGGTCGAGCGGATCGCGGGCGGTGGGGATGCCCGTCTTCGCAACGACATCGGGGCGGCCGGCGGCGCTCTGCGGCTGCATGCCGCCGACGACATCCGCCATGTCGGTCGTCGTGCCGGCGAGCAGGTTGGATTGCGGGTTCAGCGCCGCACGCAGTTCCTGCTGATCGGCGATCTCGCGGCGGCGCGACTGGTTCTGCAAGGTGCGCGTCGCATCGTCCTCGCGGCCGTGACGCGAGTAGATGCCGGCACGGGCCAGCGCCTGCGCATCCGGCAATACAGACCTGTCAGCAACCTGCTGGTAGTTCCGCCCGGTGCCGAACGAATGCGCCACGCTCGCCGGCCGGGCCTGCTCGGCTTCCAGCGCGGCCAGCGTCGGCGCATAGTCCTGCTCGACGCGAGCGCGCGCTTCTGGCGTCTCGGCGGCAGAGAGCGCGGCGTTGTAGGCGTCCATGCCGGCCTTCTGCGCTTCGTCGCCGCTGGCGACTTGCGTCTCGCGCACGTCGTTGATGCTGGCGAGCTCGTTGCGCATGCTGTCGTCACGAATGTCCTGCGCGATCTTCCGGCCGATGCCGTAGGTCGACACGAACCCCTGAAGAAAATCGTTGATGCCGCTTCTGCGCTTGCGTGACATGGTGGCCCCTTGAGAAAGTTTCGGGCAGATTGCCACGCATGGCACGACAAATTGACGCTTGCGAAAAAGATCAAGCGAGCCGCGATAAGCGTGAGGCGAACGACGCGAACTTGATCCGTCGTGTCGCGATCTTCTCAACGTCAGACCGGTACTCCAGCACGTCAGCGGCCGGATAGTGCGCGATGATGACGGGATGCGCGCCGGTCTCGGCGACAGCGATCAGATGACGCCAGGCATCGGCAGCCGTGGCCTTCGGATGTCTCCGCTTGAATTCGGCGGCGACCTGGTAGAACGCACTCCTTGCCTTCGGTCGATAGCCGGAAACCCGCTTGGTTGAGCGGGAACGCTTCGCAGGGCTGTTTTTCGGGCCGCTGGCGCGTTTTTTCTTCTCGGGGCTGTCTTGGTATTCGGTGGGCATCGTTCGGGCCTCCTGTCGTTTTCTGGTTTCAATGAACAGCCGTCGCGCTGTCGTCGCGGTGCGCTACGATGACTTCGCTGAGTCGCGGGCGAACCTCGTCGGCCATCTTGCGCAGCTTCGCTTCCAGTTCGGCGGCGGATGCCGCGATCCGGTAGGCGTGGCCGATGGCATCCTCGCCGGAGAGGATCGTCCCGACGAGGGCCCGGGCATCGGCTTCGAGGTCGCCTGCGTCGCGCACGGCGATTTCGAGCATGTCGAGCCCGATCTCGGCGGTCAGTACGGCGGCGTTGGTAAGCGGATCAGTCATGGCGGTTTTCTCCGAAAGTCGGCGCCGGCAGGACAGCACGCCAGCGGCGAAACTGAGGGTTCCGAGGATCACTGGCACGCTCGACGAGGCCGCGCGCTTCGAGATAACGCAACCCCCACGTCACCATGCCGCGCGTCAGCCCCAGCCGCATCCGAAGCTGGCCATGCTCCAGGTGCTGAGGGTAGGCGCGCTTCAATTCGGCCAGCACGCGATCCGTGCATTTCCCGTCGCGCATTCCGCGCGGGAATGGGTTCGGCGGCCATGCCGGTTTCTCGGCGTCCGCCTTTGCCTGGGCGGCGCTGGCGGAGGCTGAGAGCAGCATCTCGAACATGCTGGGCAACTTCGGCGGCTGGCTGGTCATATCGCATCCGCCCAATCCGTCCCGACTGAATCAGGGATATTCACTTCCACCGCGATGCCTACCGCAATCAGGCGTTTGGCCAGCCCCCAGGCTGCCGCCTGTCCGGTGCCGCTCACGTCGTTGTCGCCAAATACGATCACCTTGCGAACCTCCTTTGGGGGAATGAATGATTCGATGCCATGAGCGGAGACGCACGACCAGACGGGTACGCCGAAAAGCTGCCGGGCAGCAAGCGCCGTCTCGATGCCCTCCGCAACCCCGAGCACGTCGCCGGCCGGATGCAGGCGGATCGCCGCGCCCTTGATCGATTTGCCCGGCATGAGCTTCTTCGGGGATGGGACTGGCGCTTTGCGACCGTCTTGCAGGTACGTCCGGTGCAGCGTCGCGCCCCTGCCGTCCGGCCCGGTCACGAGCGCCACCAGCGCCGGGAACTTGCCGAGCGTGTCGCCGCCGTCGCGGTAGACGAGGCCGGGATGCAGGCGCAGTGCCGACATGGGCAGGTCGACATGCAGTCCGCGTCCGACCAGGTAGCGCGTTGCCTCATCGCCATCGTGCAGTGGTGCAGACTCCGACCAGACACGGCGCAGGACGCGCAGCTTGTCCTCTTCGGTGAAAGTCGGCGCTGGCGGGCCGGCTTCCACGGTGCCGACGAGCTGCTCGACCTCGCGGGCGGCATCGCGGAATGCCCAGCCCTTGAGGTTTTGCAGCAGCGTGAAGCCGTCGCCGGCCCCGCAGTGGGAACAGTAGAACGTCCCGCGTCCGCCCTTGTCGTCGAAGCGGAATCGATCTTTACCGCCGCAGACCGGGCAGGCCGTGTGCTTGCCGGTCAGGTGCCCGGCATCGACGCCGAGCGCTGCGAGGATGCCGGGCCAGCGGCCGGTCGCTGCTTCGCGCACGTTACGCATAGCGGGCCAACTCCATCAAGCCGCGCCGCTCCGATTCCTCGGCGATCTTGGCTACGGCCAAAGCACCAGGCGGCAGCAGCGATTCGATCTCGTCTCGCAATAGCCCACGCAGGATGTGCGCCGGCATCGCCTCGGCCTCGACCGTCGACATGACATGCTGCGCACGGACATCCCCAGCCTTTCGCGGTTTTTCTGGCAGGGCGTGCTCGGCAATCTGCGCTTCGTTGATGGCGATGCGCCGAAACTCCGTCGGAATGCCGTCATTCAGATGCAGCCGCAATTCCTTTTCCAGGGCCTTATCGATCAGCACGCCAGCAGGATCGTAATCGCCGACGTAAACGATGATGAGCGGACGCCTGTCGCCACTGGCGTTATGCGCCTCTGCCGCTGAATGCGCGAATGACAGGCTAGAAAATCCGCCGCATGGGTACAAATCAACAGCCAGATCGTTGCAATCTGCTTGGATCACACTAGCGATGCTTCTGGATTCGCACCAAACCTCGCACTGGTAGTCGGCGTGACTCCATAAATCGGCACGGTATAGGCCCGCCATGCGTTCAATGAAGTCGGCCGCGCTACTGAACGTATTGACGAAATACCCGCGCCTGCTCATGTCGGCGATCCAGCTATAGGGAACTTGTCCAGTTCGCCGAAGCTTGACACACCGATCTTGCACTTGCCGATAGCCGGCGTCTGACTTCTCAACTGGCTCAGGCAGGCGCGGATCGGTCATGCGATAGAACACATGCCGAACCGATTGCGGATGGTCTGCTTGAAGTACCGCAATGATCTGGCGATCCAACTGCTCTACCTGCGCATCGGTGCGGCGACGACGTTTTATCGTGCCAGCCCGATTAATTTCATTGGCTGGCATGGCTGCCTCCCTGGTCGCGGCGCTTGGCGTGCGCGATCTGGCGCGACTTGATCCAGGACAGGATTTCCGGCGTTGGCGCGGCGGATACCTTGCGCAGCCCGGCGGGATGGCGGCCGTCGAAGAATTCCGCGTACTTGTGCCAGGCCCACCCGTCCTGATAGCCGCGCGTCCTCGCGTAGCCGAGCAACTGCGAGAACACCCACTGCCCGCTTTCCTTGCGGATCGGCTTCTTGACGCGCCTGACCTTCACCAGTTCGCCGTCTCCGACGACGATCTCGGACTGGCGCTCGGGGGCGAAGCCACATTTCGGGCAGACATGCACCTTCGCCGGCTTGACGAATGCGCACTTCGGACAGGGCTTCGGCAGCGGCTCCTTTCGCTCCTGCCCCTTGCCGGGCTGGGCCGGCTTGCCGTCATGCAGGTAAAGCGGCAGGTCGTCCGTGGCGAATCCAAGGCGCTTGACGGTACCGGAATGATCCAGCACCAAGGCGCGATCCTTGCCCTCGTGCGGACGCAGGACGCGGCCGATCGTCTGCAAGTAGCGAATCAAGCTCTTCGTCGGCCGGGCGAGGATCAGCGTCCGACAGGCCGGAAAGTCCCAACCTTCGGCGAGGATGCCGACGTTCGATATAACCGTCGTCTCGCCGCTGGCGATGCGGGCCAGGATCGCCTTACGTTCGTCGTCGTCGGTGTAACAGTCCAGGTGCTCGGCCGAGACGCCCGCTGCCCGGAATTGCTCAACGATGTGCTTCGAGTGCGCGATGTTCGTGGCGAACACTGCGGTCGGCGTACCGGATGCCAGCTTGAACCAGTGCGACACGATATCGCCGATCAGGTGTGGCTTGTCGACGGCCTCGCCGAGTGAGACTTCGTTGTAATCAACCTCGCCGAAGGCGTTGCGCGTCGTTTTGACGCTGGACAGGTCTGGTTCGGCCGGCGCGAAGTAGTCGGCATCGACAAGGAAGCCCTGCTCGATCAGTTCGCCGATGTGGGCTGCCACAACCATGTGCTCGAACAGCGCCTCACCGCCGAGTTCCGGGTACTTCTTCCCCAGGCCAATCGAAAACGGCGTCGCGCTCAGGCCGATGATGTGTCGCCCGGAATTTCTGAACACGACTTCCCGGAAGTTCTTCGAGCCAGCAACCGCATGGGCCTCGTCGATCAGGATCAGATCACAGTCAGGAAAGCCCCGCCTGGCCACGGTGTCGATGCTGCCGATCAGGACGGGCTCATGCGTGTCGCGCGTGTTCGCAGACTGGATGATGCCGTGCTCGATTCCCGAGGCGTAGAACCGGCGGCTTGCCTGCTCGACCAAGTGAATGCGGTTCGCCAGGAAGATGACCCGCTTCCCCTTCGCCAGTACCGCCTTGACGATGGCGATGGCAATCTCGGTTTTGCCGCTGCCGGTCGGCGAGTAGAGCATCAGGCGTTGAGCACCCCCAGCCAGGGCAAGGCGCAGGGCATCGACGGCGGAGGTTTGGTAGTCGCGGAGTTTCATTTTCCACCCCCCGGATTTTTTTCTGCGGCGGCGCCGGGTCTACCTCTCTCCGTAGTTACCTCCCTCTCTTGGCTAGGGGGTTTTGACTTACTTACTGCTAACTGCTTACTGCTTACTGATTCCGGGAAGGCTTTGGCGAAGGCTTCCCGGAAGGCTTTGGCGAAGGCTTCGTTCAAGCCTTCCACGTATGCCTGAAGCCCAGCAACGGCAAGGGTTTTAAGGCTGCACTCGGGTATGAATTCGACCTGCAAAACCCAGTTCCGAATGACGTTCGGAGACTCCGCCGACTGGTACTTGAGGAAGTTCGGGAGCCAGATACAGGAAGCCTCAGCGTCATACTCCGCGAGACCTTTCGACAAGACTTCCCCGAAGGCTTCCCGGAAGGCTTCGGGAGAGGCTTTCAGTTCAGCCGAGAGCCCTTCCGGTGTCGCGCGCATTGCCCCCAGCATCGTCATGCCTGGGTGTGTTATCAGAAGCAGGAACGCGAGCTTGCCGAGGTGCGACAAGCTGTTGAACTTGGCATCGTTCCAGATGCGCACGTCGACTTTGCGATAGTGGGCCACTATGCACCCCCGATCTGCTGGCCGAGGGCCTGCAAGCGGATCGAATCGGCACGGCGCTGGGCGATGGTCGGACAATGCGGCGCAAAATCCGCCTTGTTCAGTCCCCTCTGAATTTCCGCTTCACCGACATAGCCGGCCCGCATGCCGGCTTTGTCTTTTATGGGATCAGGCCGGTGCATGATCGGCCTCCTGGTTCTTCAGCTGCCGTCTCGCCAGCGCCGACTTCTCGTCGCGCGAAGCGGCCAAGTCAGCCATCCAGCGATCTAGCTCGTGCTCGAAAATCCGAGGCTCGCGCTCGGACAGATAGACCGGGCGAGGAAACGTTGGGTCGCGTTTCAGTCGATCATGAAAAGTGGATTTGCCTTCATGCCCGAGCCGCGCCCTAGCTTGGGCGTAGGTGAGCAATACTGCTCCAGGCGGAATTGTTGGGTGCATGTTTCGCTCCAAGTTGCCCCGGATAAATCCGGCTTGGTGCGAAGACTATTTACTGACTCCCCAAGAACAGGGGAATCAATTCCGGCTATTTGATTCCGGCTTACAACAGGTATCAAAGTCGCCAGCGGCCGCCAGTTCCTCGTCGGACATGGTCGCGGCCGCATCGAGTTTGTCGGGATGCTTGGACAGCAAATCGTCGATCCAGTCCATTGTCCGTCCGCCGTCATGGATGGTTTCGACCTGCGACAAGACGGCTCGCTTCGCGTCCGCTGGCGCCTGGCCGCGTCGGATTCCGAGAGCGTAGGCGGCGATGATCGTCGTCACGAACGAATCTTCGAGAGGCTTGCGGCCAGCCGTTACCTTGATGCCTAGCGCCACGTCGGCGGGTTTGCCGTCCTGGATGTCGCAAAGCGACTGATAAAGGTAATCTCTGATCGGCTCTGGCAGCACGCATCCCGACTTTGCCAGCACTTCAACGGCGATGTCGATCAACTCGCTCGCTGCATCCTGCGGGGTTTGCGCGTTACTGCCAGCCACCTCTCGTCCGGCGACCTTCAATAGATCGCCCGAGTAGTCATCCATGAAGCGCCTCCGGGACTCATCGTCCCACAGGCCATCTGCATCATGTTGCACCATCACGCCGCCGCCAGTTCCTCAGCCGGCTTCCAGTTCCCGCAGCAGATCGGGATGACGATCCAGCAAGCGGAACAGATTGACCACGGCCGCCACGGGTTTCGCCTGGCCACGCTCGTAGCGAGAGAATGCGTTCTTGCCGCCGCCGGCCAGTCTCGCGGCTTCCTGCTGGGTCAGGCCCAGCTTCTTGCGGATGCGCGCCAGTTCGGCCATTTCCTCGGCATCAACGCTGTCGCGGAACGCGAGCCATGCTGCCTCGTCGCGCTCGTCGCGTTCGGGGAAGCCATCCGCACAGTGGTTGCAGAATGCCCCCTTCACCGTCGATTCGAAAACCCGGCCACGATACTCAAGCTGCCGCTTGATCTTTCCGTCGCGCAGGGTTCCCTCGTTGCAGAGGGGGCACTGCTTTCCATGCCATTTCGATGCCATCTCACAACTCCTTGAACGACACGATGAAGTATTCGCCGGCCTGCTGGAACTTCACATAGAGCGGCTTGCCGCGCCACTCGGCGTGATACACGTCCTGCCAGACCCGATGATCCTTGTTCGTGGTCATGCTCTTGTAGAACTCGGCACGGGTCAGCCCCCGCACCACGTCAAGCGCATCCGCCTTACCCATGCCCGCCGCGCGAATACCATCCTGCGCTGAGAACGTCAGGTTCATTTCCTCAACCGTCGTCATCTGCTCCTGAATCTTGGCGAGCGGGTAGTGCGGGGAGCGCTTTTCCATGTCCGTTAGATTACCCTAAAAGGGGGCTTCATTCAAGAAAAAAAACCCCGGCCGAAGCCGGGGCGATATCAGTTACGAGGCGGGCCAATCCGCCAACTTCGCCGCAGTCGTGCCCGCCGAATCAGCTTGTACCGCTCGGCGGGCGCCAACTTGCGAAACGCCTCAAGCAGTGCGTCCTCCTGCTTCCACAGAACGCGCTGGGCCATTGGCAGCCGGGTGATGCTGGTACTCATGCTGCCTCCAATAGTCCATCCGAGTCCATGAAATGCGCCCGCGCCTGCCGGGTTGCGGTGGCCTTTGCTATGGCCTCGGCTTCCCGGCGCAGGCGGAGCGCATTCGTCAGGCAGGCGATCAGCGCTTCAGCGTCCTCGATGGGCATGTCGAGCATGAAGCGCTGGCAGCCGTGACTGATGTAAAACTCGATGGGTGTCTCGCGGAAGCTGCTGGGATCCGCGCGAACGCTGTAGAGCTTGCCGTCCGAGCCGTAGAACTGCGCGCCGCCGAGGGTGTAGTTCTGCATCGGGGCGATGGGTTGAAGGGTCAGGCCGGGCATGATGCACCGCCTTGTCGGGGAAACCGAATTACTTCGCCAAGCGCCTTATCGCGAGGATATTGCTTGGCGATGTCTCTGGCCTTGTCGAGTACCACGCTCAACCCAATTTCATCCATAACACCAAGCAAGCGGGTAATTTCTGCGGAGCGGCCTTCGCGCTTGTCTCTTGTGGTGATGGTGCTGGCGGTGCTGCTGGTGCTGGTATTCTCTTGTTCAGCCATGGTTCTTGCTCCTTGTCACGAAGTGCAGCAAGTGCTGCGGTCAGGCCGGTTCGGTGCTGAGAACACCTTGCCGGCCGCTTTGCCTGATTCCGTCAGGCAGCGGTGATACTCATCTTGCCCACTCCGCGCCAGCTTGTCGTGGCGGGAATGGGGAAAGAATGGGGAGGTTTCGCAGTGCTTTCACGCTGCTTTCCCTCTGCCGATGGGCACAACCTTCCCTTCGCCCCGCTTCAGTTCGTCAAGCATGTCAGCCCACTGCTGCATCATCACCCTGCGCTCGTCCATGTAGCTCGCCCGGTTGTAGGCTCGGCGGACTGCGTTGCGCTCCTGGTGCGCCAGTTGCCGTTCAATCACATCGGGGCGGTAGTTCATCTCGTTTAGCAGTGTGCTTCCCGTCGTCCGTGCGGCATGCGGGCTATGCGCGAAATCCAGCTTCATCCGGGTAATGCCGGCATTCAGGGTCGGGGTGGTCATCGGCTGGTCTCGGTGGTTCCGATGGGGGAATAGCGGGCGATCTATCCCATCCCCCTCGGCTGGCCCTGTGACCGCGTACAGCTTCCGCAGAATCTCGACGGCCTGCACCGGTAGCGGCAGTACATGCTCTTCGCGCCCCTTCATCCGGGCCGCAGGAATTGTCCAGGTCGCGGCATCGAGGTCGAACTCGCTCCACCAGGCGCCCGCCATCTCACCGGGCCTGACCAGGGTGTGCCAGAGCAATGTCAGGGCGGCGGCCGTCTGGAACTGGCCGGGGTAAGCATCCAGCGCCCGCAGCAGTTGGCCGATCTGCTCCCGTGTCAGCGGAACCTTGTGCACCGTCTTGGGTATCTTGAAAGCGCCCCTCATGGGCGCGGCCGGGTTGCTGTCTGCCCGCAGGGTGGCAATCGCATGATCGAACACGCCGGAAATGATCTGACGCAGGCGCAGCACCACGGAACCGCCGCCGACGATGGTCGCGCCCTTCCCTCTTTTCCTTGGCCCGGCATCCTTCCGTGTTTTCTCTACACCACGCAGGAAGTCGAGTATCTGGCTGGACGTAATCTGGCGGATCGGTAACGCCCCGAAGACCGGCAACAGGTGGTTCTCGATCTGAGACATCCGGTTGGCTTTGCTGCTTTCGGCCCAATGGCGCGTAGCGATCCAGTCATGCAGAACCGCCTCGAAGGTGTTGCGCGACTCGTTGGCTTGCCGGGTCTGCTCGATCTTCCGCTGGTGGGCAGGATGAATGCTGCGCTTCACCAGGCCGCGCCATTCCTCCCGGCCGATCCGAGCCTCGGCAAGGGTCAGCCTGCCGCTCAGGCGCCGGGCGGCGGCCTGGTCGGGGCTCTCAAGGTCTGGCGGCGGGCAATACTCGCCAGCCGCGAACACGTTCTCCTTGCCGGCGATCCGGTAGCGATAGCGCCACAGCTTCGAGCCGGTGGGCTTGACCTCAAGGTACAGCCCCTTGGCGTCCGCCAGCTTGTAGGGCTTGTCCTTGGGCTTGGCATTGCGAATGCGCGCGTCGGTCAGCATGGGTATTCGATAGGAATCGATTGACGATACCCGCAAAGATACCCACTTTTTGCCCGGATGTAAATGAACCTAAGCGAACCAAAGCGAACCGAGAATGCCGCTAATCCTCGATATATGAGGGCTTTTGAGGAACAAAGCGAACCAAGGCGGAGTCCAGTTAATTACCCGCGTCAAGTAGCGATGCATGTCGAGATGATTGTCGCCTGAATCATGCGGCCAGGGCCCGTGAGTTTTTGGCGGTCGACTGCATATTTATGACGGTATCCAGCTCCGGGTTAAGCGTAACGGAACCGCCGGGGTACGGTTTCAAAGCCTCGTCACGCTCAATCCCTTCGCCGTCGCGTTGCGTGCCAAAACCTCGTCGGCAGTCGCCAGCGCCTTGACTCCTGCATCCAGTGCCACAGCCATATGCAGGGAGTCCCCTGCGCGCAGTCCGCTGCCGGCATCCCTCGTCAGCTTCGCCGCTTCCGCGAATGCCGATCTGCCGACCGGAAGAAGACGCAGGCCGGAAGCGCAGAAGTCCCCGAAATCCTTCCAGACGGCGGATGCCTGCGTGGCATTGAGCTCGCCGCGTCGCACCTTGATCGATAGCGCACTGGCGAATTCCGTCGTCAGCCAGTCGGAAGACACCAGCGATTCGGAACAGGATTCCAGCCAGGCATCGACCGCATCGCTCGCCGACTCCCGCACGAACAGCGGAACGACGGCGCTGGTATCGAGGTAGATCATCAGTAACGCTCCTCTTCGCGCAAGACTTGCGCGGTGGCCGTGGTTATCGGCATGCCGGCGCGCAGTTTTCTCACCCGCTCGAGAAAAGCCGCCTTATCGAACGCATGAGTAGGGGTCAGCTTGATTTCGCCGACCGGCGTCACTTCCGCCTCGACGGCATCCCCTTCGCGCAAACCTGCTGCGCGGATGCACTCCATCGGCAAGCGCACCGCCAGACTGTTACCCCATTTCGCCAATTGCAGTCTCACGATGAATCCTTATGTAGATACGCGTTTATACAATGTAACACGAATTCGGATGAATGCAAAACATTCAAGCAGCGCTCTTGATCGGCACAACCTTTCCTTCATCCCGCTTCGGTTCGAGTCAAGTCATAAATCTGCTGCAAGTTTCCTTCGATCCGTTTGATGACGCATGGTTTTCAGATGACAAGGGCAGCAACGCGGCAATGCGCGCGCTGCGTATGGGATCCGGCGCCGGCCACCAGTTTTCCAGCAGCTCCACCACCGTTTCCGGCCGGTTGCACACCGGCAGCATGTCGCATCCCGCCTCCCACGCCGCCTGCGCCCGACCGACGATGCCGCCGGCCACGCTGGCGCCTTCCATCGACAAATCGTCGCTGAAGATCGCGCCGGCGTGTCCGAACTCGTGGCGCAGTTTGTCGATCCACACCGGCGAGAAGCCGGCCGGGCGGTTATCGACCTGCGGGAAGATCACGTGCGCGGGCATGACCGCATCCAGCTTGAGCGTCCGATAGGGCAGCAGGTCGTCGGCCAGCTCGGCGAAGCTGCGCTCATCGACCGGAATGGCCCGATGCGAATCGGCGGCCACCCCGCCATGCCCCGGGAAATGCTTGCCGCAGCAGGCCATGCCCGCAGCATGCAAGCCGTCGATCAGTGCGCCGGCCAGCGCGATCACCGCCTGCGGATCGCGATGAAAAGCTCGGTCGCCGATCACGTCGCTGACGCCGTGGTCGAGATCGAGCACCGGCGTGAAGGACAGGTCGACGCCGCAGGCGCGCAACTCCGCTGCCAGCGTGCAGCCGATGGCGCGCGCGGCGGCGCATGCCGCCGCCGGGTCGCGATCCCACCATTCGCCCAATCGGCGCATCGCCGGCAGGGTCGTAAAACCCGCCCGACAACGCTGCACGCGACCACCCTCGTGGTCGATGGCGATCAGCAGGGGGGGCGCGCGCAAGGCGTGAATCTCGTCGCACAGGGCTTTCAGTTGCGCCGGATCGCGGTAGTTGCGGGAAAACAGGATCACCCCGCCGACCCGCGCATCCCGCAGGCGTTCGCGTTCCGCACCGGCGAGCGCGCTACCCGCCACGTCGATCATCAGGGGCCCGTGGCTCACCGCCGCTCCACCACCACGCAGGCCAGCGCATGCTCGCGTTCGTCGCTCAGCGACAGATGGCAGACGAGTCCTTGCGCCGCGACCCAGGCTTCCAGCGCGGGCGAGAAGGCGAACGCGGGTTTTCCCGACGCGTCGTGGATCACGGCGATGGCGGTCAGCAGCACCGGCGCGCGAATGCCCGTGCCGAACGCCTTGCCGAGCGCCTCCTTGGCGGCAAACCTTTTCGCAAGAAAACGGCCGGGATCGGGGCTGGCGCGGCCATCGGCGCGCTCTTGCGGCGCGAGCAGCCGCTCGAGCGCCCGTTCGCCGTGGCGTTGCCACATCTCGCGCAGGCGCGCGACGACGACGAGATCGGTGCCGACACCGTGGATCATGCGGCGCAGATCAGGGTTTTCATCTCGGCGACCGCCTGACGCAGGCCGACGAAAACGGCGCGGCTGACGATGGCATGGCCGATGTGCAGCTCGCACACGCCCGCCAGCGCCGCGATCGGCCCGACATTGGCGTAGTTGAGCGCATGGCCGGCATTGAAGCGCATGCCGAGCTGGTGGATGGCCGTCCCGCCAGCGCCGACTTTCGCGAGTTCGGCCTGCGCCGCCGCGCTTTCGATGTCGCGCCCGTTCTCGTGGAAAGCATGGGCATAAGGACCGGTGTGGATCTCGCAGGCCCGTGCGCCGACGCGCGCGGCGGCCTCGATCTGGCGCGGATCGGCGTCGATGAAGAGGCTGACATAGATGCCGGCGTCCCGCATGCGGGCGACGATCTCCTTCAGGCGCGCCTCCTGACCGGCCACGTCGAGACCGCCTTCGGTGGTCACCTCGTGGCGGCCTTCGGGCACCAGCGTGACCATCTCGGGCTTGACGCGGCAGGCGATGCCGACCATCTCGTCGGTGGCCGCCATTTCGAGGTTGAGCTTGACCTGCACGCTTTGGCGCAGCAGCTCCACATCGCGGTCGACGATGTGGCGCCGATCCTCGCGCAGATGCACGGTGATGCAGTCCGCCCCGCCCAGCTGCGCCTCGGCGGCCGCCCAGAGCGGGTCGGGTTCGTAGGTGCGGCGCGCCTGGCGCAGCGTGGCCACGTGGTCGATGTTGACGCCCAGATACGTCATGGTTTGCTTACCCCTCCTGCAATTCGATGAAGACCCGGCGCGTCTGCAAAGACTGTCCGCCCAGGTGGTGTCCGATCAGATAGCGCATCAGCTGCTTGCTTTCGGCCAGCGTGCGCGCATCGTCGTAATTATCCTCCGCCAGGGCGATCAGGGTGGCGCCGCTGACCGGCTGACCGGATTCCGTGTCTTCGGCCGACACCGCGCCTCGCTCGATCTGGTAACGGTAATCGCGCTCGGCCTCGACCGGCCGGCCGGCGACATCCCGGTCAAGGACGAGCCCGTAGCCCAGCTCGCGCAGCAGGGTCTTCTCGAAGCGGCGCAGCTCGGCGGTGTCGGCGGCGCTGCGCGCAAGCCCCCCGAGCGCCGCCGCGTAGGCGTCGAACAGCGCCGGGTGGGCGTCCTCGCGCGGCAGCAGCTTGAGCAGCAGCTCGTTCAGGTAATAGCCGACCAGCAGGCCCTCCCCGCTCGGGAAAGCCATGCCGCCCAGCCACTCGGCGCGGGCCAGGGTCTTGACCTCGCCGCCGCCGAACCAGGACAGCTCGAGCGGCTGGAAGCCATGCAGGACGCCGCGCATGGCCGAGCGCGGTCGGCGCGCGCCGCGCGCCAGCATGGCCACCCGCCCGTGTTCGCGGACGAAGGTCTCGAGCACGAGGCTGGTTTCGCTGAAAGCGTAGCTGTGCAGCAGGAAGGCCGCCGCCCCGTCGATGCGTTGCCGCATACCACTCATTCGTAACCGAGATTTTTCAGTGCACGTGCGTCGTCGGCCCAGCCGCGCTTGACCTTGACCCAGGTTTCCAGCCAGACCTTGCCGCCGAAGAGCTTTTCCATGTCCTGGCGGGCGTCGCTGGCCATGCGCTTGAGCCGTGCGCCGCCCTGGCCGATGACCATTGCCTTGTGCGCTTCCTTGTCCACGATCACCGCCGCATGGATGCGCCGCACGCCGGCGGCTTCCTCGTATTTCTCGATCTCGACGGCGATGCCGTAGGGCAGTTCCTCGCCCAGATTGCGAAAAAGCTTTTCGCGCAGGATCTCGGCAGCGAGAAAACGCTCGGAGCGGTCGGTCAGCTCGTCGGGCCCGAAAATCGGCGGCGCCACGGGCAGATGGCGGCCGGCGGCGGCGAGCAGCGCGTCGAGGTTGTCGCCCCGCTCGGCGCTCACCGGCACCAGCTCGGCAAACGGATGGCGCGCCCCGGCTGCCGCCAGGAAGGGCAGCAGAGCCGTCTTGTCGGCCAGGCGATCCACTTTGTTGATGACCAGAATGACCGGCTTGCCGGCCGGCAGACGTTCGAGGATGGACGCATCTTCGGGCCGCCAGCGGGTTCCCTCGATGACGAACAGGATGGCATCGACGTCGGCCAGCGCGGCATTCAGGCTGCGGTTCATCGCGCGGTTGAGCGCGGTGCGGTGCCGCGTCTGGAACCCGGGCGTATCGACGAACACATACTGGCGATCTTCCGTGGTCAGGATGCCGTGGATGCGGTGGCGGGTGGTCTGGGCCTTCCGGGAGGTGATGCTCAGCGGCGCGCCCACCAGCCGGTTCATGAGGGTCGATTTGCCCACATTCGGGCAGCCCACGATGGCCAGGTAGCCGGCGCGAAAGTCGACGGATGCCGTCATGCGCCGGTCAGCTTCGTCAGCGCGGCCTGCGCCGCTTCCTGCTCGGCGGCGCGACGGCTCGTGCCGCGTCCCGTCACGGCCAGGCCGAGCGCCGATACGCTGCAGCCGACGACGAATTCCTGGGCATGGGCTTCGCCGTGCGTCTCGACGAGTTCGTACAGCGGCAGCGGCAGCCTGCGTCCCTGGAGCCACTCCTGCAAGGCCGTCTTGGCATCCTTGCCGCTATGGTGCGGATCGATCGTCTCGACGCGCGAGCGATACAGCCGATCGATCGCCGCGCGCGCGGTGTCGAAACCGCCATCCAGATAGAGCGCGCCAAATACCGCCTCCAGCGCATCGGCGAGAATCGAAGGGCGCCGGAAGCCGCCGCTCTTGAGCTCGCCCTCGCCCAGGCGCAGGGCGTCGCCCAGCCCGAGGGCGACGGCGATGTCGGCCAGGGCCTCCTGGCGAACCAGGTTGGCGCGCAGGCGCGACAGCTCGCCCTCCTTGAGCGTGGGGAAGCGTTCGAACAGCAGCATGGCGATCGCGCAATTCAGGATGCTGTCGCCGAGGAACTCGAGGCGCTCGTTATGCGGCGTCGAGTGGCTGCGGTGCGTCAGGGCCTGGCGCAGCAATTCCGGCCGGGCGAAGTCGTGGGCGAGTGCCCGTTCCAGCCGAGCGGACAAGCCTATTCCCTGGACGAGCCGGTGAAATCGAGCAGCAGGCTCACGTTGGCGAACAGCGGGACGCGTTTCTCGTAGGCGAAGGAAATCACGACGCCGCCGCCTTCCCTGACGATCTCGAGATCGGTGCCGGCGATCGCCGTGATGTAATCGACGTTGGCCTGGCGGTCGAAGGCGTCGCGCAGCTGGCGGACGCTCGTCTCCGCTCCCGCGTCCGCGGCGACCTTCTTGATGGCGCCGAGGATCTGGCGGTGCTCCAGGTATTCGGGAACCACCTTCATGCCCAGCAGGGCTCCCGCCGCGACCACGAAAGCGCCGACCAGCAGGCCGGCGAGGGTCATGCCACCTTGTCCTGTCTTCATCCTTCCTCTCCTTGTCAGCGGAAACTGCCGATGCGTTTCGGGTCGCGGAAATTGAACCAGATGTAGAACGCCTTGCCGACCAGGTTTGCGTCGGGCACGAAGCCCCACACGCGGCTGTCCTGAGAATTGTCGCGGTTGTCGCCCATAACGAAGTAATGGCCGGGCGGCACCTCGCAAATAACCCCGGCGGCATTGTAGTTGCATTTGTCGCGCAGGGGATACTGCATCACATGGGGCACGTAGGCCGGCGCGTCGTCCTCGATCAGGAGCATGTGGGGTTTTGCGCCGAGCGTCTCCGCGTAGCGCGGGGTGTAAAACAGGCGCTCGGCGTCGAAATACTCGCCGTCGCGGCGCAATTCCACCGGCGTGCCGTTGATGGTCAGGCGCTTGTTCTGCCAGGCCACGCGGTCGCCCGGCACGCCGACCACGCGCTTGATGTAATCGAGGGAAGGATCGGGCGGATAGCGGAACACCGCGACATCGCCGCGCTGCGGTGCGCCGACCTCGACGATCTTCTTGTTGATGACGGGCAGGCGAATGCCATAGACGAATTTGTTGACCGCGATGAAGTCGCCGACCACCAGAGTGGGCAGCATCGATCCGGAAGGAATCTTGAACGGTTCGACGAGGAAGGAGCGCAGCAGGAAGACGATCAGGATGACCGGGAAGAAACTCGCGCCATACTCGACCCAGAGCGGCTCCTTGGCGCCGGCAGCGCGCCGCTTGCGGTAATGGAAGCGATCGGCCAGCCAGAGCACCGCGCTGGCGACCAGCAGGACAAACAGGATCAAGGCGAAGTTCATTTGTCATCCACCCGCAATACGGCCAGGAAAGCCTCCTGGGGAATCTCCACGCTGCCGACCTGCTTCATGCGCTTCTTGCCGGCCTTCTGCTTTTCGAGCAGCTTGCGCTTGCGCGTGATGTCGCCGCCGTAGCACTTGGCCAGCACGTCCTTGCGCATCGCCTTGACGTTCTCGCGCGCGACGATGGTCGAGCCGATCGCCGCCTGGATCGCCACGTCGTACATCTGGCGCGGTATCAGCCCGCGCATCTTGGCGGCCAGTTCGCGGCCGCGATAGTTGGCGTTGGCGCGATGCACGATGACGGAGAGCGCATCGACCCGGTCGCCGTTGATCAGGATGTCGAGCTTGATGACGTCGGCGGCGCGATACGCCTTGAACTCGTAATCGAGCGAGGCATAGCCGCGCGAAACGGACTTGAGCTTGTCGAAGAAATCGAACACCACCTCGGCGAGCGGCATCTCGTAGGTCACGTGGACTTGCCGGCCGTGGTAGCGCATGTCGACCTGCGAGCCGCGCTTGGCTTCGCACAGCGTGATCACTGCGCCCAGATAGTCCTGCGGCACGAAGACCTGCGTCGTGATGATAGGCTCGCGGATCTCCTCGATTTTCTGCGTATCCGGCAGTTTCGAGGGATTCTCGACCAGGATCTCCGTGCCGTCGCGCATGCGCACCTGATAGACCACGGTAGGCGCGGTGGTGATCAGGTCCTGGTCGAACTCGCGCTCCAGCCGCTCCTGCACGATCTCCATGTGCAGCAGGCCGAGGAAGCCGCAGCGGAAGCCGAAGCCGAGCGCCTGCGAGACTTCCGGCTCGTAATGGAGCGAGGCGTCGTTGAGCTGCAGCTTTTCCAGCGATTCGCGCAACTGGTCGTACTGGTTCGTCTCGACCGGATACAGCCCGGCGAACACCTGCGGCTTGATTTCCTTGAAACCGGGCAGCGCAACGGTAGCTGGACGATCGACTGCCGTCACGGTATCGCCGACTTTTGCGGCCTTGAGTTCCTTGATGCCGGAGATGATGAAGCCGACCTCGCCGGCAGACAGGCATTCCTTGGGCTGCGACTTGGGCGAAAACACGCCGACCTGCTCGCACAGGTGCACGGCGCCCGTCGACATCAGCCGGATCTTGTCCTTGGCCTTCAGGGAACCGTCCACGACGCGCACCAGCATCACCACGCCGACATAGTTGTCGAACCACGAGTCGATGATCAGGGCTTTGAGCGGCGCTGCCGGATCGCCCCTGGGCGCAGGCACCCTGGCAATCACCGCTTCGAGGATGTCATCCACGCCCATGCCGGTCTTCGCCGAGCAGGGAATCGCATCGGTGGCATCGATACCGATGACTTCCTCGATTTCCTCGCGCGCGCCATCCGGGTTTGCCTGCGGCAAGTCCATCTTGTTGAGGACCGGCACGACCTCGACGCCGAGATCGAGGGCGGTATAGCAGTTGGCCACGGTCTGCGCCTCGACGCCCTGCGAGACATCGACGACCAGCAGTGCGCCTTCGCAGGCCGACAGGCTGCGCGACACCTCGTAGGAAAAGTCAACGTGGCCCGGGGTGTCGATCAGGTTCAGGTTGTATTTCTGGCCATCGCGGGCCTGATACCAGAGCGCGGCCGTCTGGGCCTTGATGGTGATGCCGCGCTCGCGCTCGATGTCCATCGAATCGAGCACCTGCTCGGACATTTCCCGATCCGACAGGCCGCCGCAGCGCTGGATGATGCGATCGGCCAGCGTCGATTTGCCGTGGTCGATGTGGGCGATGATCGAGAAATTGCGGATATGTTCCATAAAAAAAGCGCCGCGCGGCGCTTTTCAAAAAGCGAGGCGGAATTCTAACGAAAGCCGGCCAAAACCTCACGCACTTTTGCCGCGTCGAGGAAGTAATGGCAGATTTCCTTGTCCGCGCAGGCGAGCACCGGAACGAGCTGGTCGTATTGCTCCAGTTTCCCCGGGCAGGCATCGATATCGACCACCTCGACGGCAAAGTCGAACTCGCCGCGCAGGGCTTCCAGCGCGGCGAGCATGTCTGCGCAGAGATGGCAGTAGGCCCGCCCGTAGAGGGTGAGGACCGGCTTAACACGAAACGCCTTACGTGCCGACCGCAACTGCTTGTGTTTCATCGACATGGGGTGGTCCGAGGTCGGCGATGCGGCGTTGGTTATCCTGCACCCACCTTGATCGTCACGAAGGTCTGGCTGCCGCCACGCCGCACCAGCAGGGTCACGCTGCCCTCCGTCTTGGCCAGCAGGGCGTTGAACTGCTCCACCGTGCGCACCTCGGTCTGGGCGCCTTTTTGCACCAGCGCCAGGATCGTGTCGCCCGGCCGCAGGTCGCCGCGGGCGCCATTGCGGACTTCCTCGACGATCAGGCCATGGCGGATGCCGAGCTGGCGCCTCTGCTCCGCTGTCGGCTCGACCAGCACCAGGCCGAGCCGGTTCGTCGGCGCGGCTTCCGCCGGCTTGCCGCGCCGCTGGTTGCGTGCCACCTGCTCATCGGGCATTTCGCCTACGGTGACCGCCAGGTCGCGCACGGCGCCGTTGCGCCAGACCTGGAGCGACGCCTTGACCCCCGGCTTGGTTGCGCCGACCAGTCGCGGCAGGTCGGCAGACTGGGTCACCGGCCTGTCGTTGAAGCGCAGGATGACGTCGCCGACCTGCAGTCCGGCCTTGTCCGCCGGGCTGTCCTTCTCCACCGAGGCGATCAGCGCACCCTGGGGTTTGCCCAGACCGAAGGTCTCCGCAAGCTCCTTGGTGACCTCCTGGATGGAAACGCCGATGCGGCCCCGGCTGACCTTGCCGGTGGCGCGCAACTGGGCCTGCACCTCCATGGCGACATCGATCGGAATGGCGAACGACAGTCCCATGAATCCGCCGGTGCGGCTGTAGATCTGCGAATTGATGCCGACCACTTCGCCCTGCAGGTTGAACAGCGGACCGCCGGAATTGCCCGGGTTGATCGCCACGTCGGTCTGGATGAAGGGAACGAAGTTTTCTTGCGGCAACGCGCGCCCCTTGGCGCTGACGATGCCCGCCGTCACGCTGTTTTCGAAGCCGAAAGGCGAGCCGATCGCCACCACCCATTCGCCGACGCGCAGCCGCGCGGGATCGCCCATGCGCACGCTCGGCAGGCCGTTCGCCTCGATCTTGAGCAGGGCCACGTCGGTGCGCTTGTCGGCGCCGACCACCCTGGCCTTGAATTCGCGCTTGTCGGTCAGCCTGACGATCACCTCGTCGGCCGCCTCGACGACGTGCGCGTTGGTCATGATGTAACCGTCCGGGCTGATGATGAAGCCTGAGCCGAGCGAGCGGTTCTCGAATTCGCGCGGCAGGTTGGGAATTCCCGGGAAAGCGCGCGGTCCGAAGCGTTTGAAAAATTCGTAGAACGGATCGTTCTCGTCGAACGGCAGGCCGCCGATGCGCGGGTGGCCGCGCACGACCTGGGTCGCGCTGATATTCACCACGGCAACGCCCTGCCTTTCGGCCAGGTCGGCGAAATCCGGCAGTTCGCGCGTCTGCGCCTGCGCCTGTGCCATTAGCGAGAATATTCCGAGCCAGACGGCCAGCATCCAGTTTTTAGCTACGGCCGCATTGCTTAACGCCGAAAAACCCGGCATTAGCCTCCACTGAAACTTCGTTTTCAGCATGTTTCGCGATCCTTGATGGAAACGACGGAAGGGTGTTTGAAAACCATCGATAAAATAGGTTCCGCACGCGACGGATCAAGCCCCCTGCAGCGCAGGTACAAGAAGCCGGCGCCCAGGCCGAGGGCCAGCCCCGCGGCGGCAAGCCCGTCGCTGCCGGTCAGCGCCCCCGCCAGCAGCGCCCCGGCCAGGGCCAGCATCAGGGGCAGGCCGTAGGCGCGCCATGCAGCCTTGAGCACCATGCCTTGCGCCGCGCGGACGACCACGGCGTCGCCCGGCCGGGCCCGGATCGTGTTCGGCAGGCGCAGCAGTCCCGCTTTGCCGGACGCCGCGGCATCCAGCAGGGTTCCGCGACCCGCGGCGCAGCCCCGGGCACAGGCGCCGCAGGCCGGCCCCGCACCTGCCGCCTGCACCCAGGCATCGGCGCCTTCGATCCTGACGACGACGCCGTCCATCTCGTTCATTTGCCGCGCATCCCGATGCCGTCGGCGAAGCGCCGGATCGCGGCCGGGGGCAAATCGCCCATGACGACGATCTGGTGGCCATCGACGACGCGCTTCGCCACGCTGAGCGCTCCCAGGGTCTGAAAGCTCGCATCGCCGCCCTCGGCATGCCGTCCCGGCGGCGTGATGAACACCGACATCGCCGCCAGCCCGTCCGAGTAGACCCAGTGCAGCATGCCGTAGTCCTCGCCGCCTTTGCTGCGCTGCAAAGCCGTTTGCCTGCGGAAGCCCGGCAGATCGACACGAAACACCCACGGGGTATCGTCGCGCAGTTCGCGTGTCTTGGCCTGGTGAATTTTCCAGCTGTCCCTGGCCGCCTTGGCAAAACTGGGCTGCAGGGCTTCCGGCCGGATCGATTCGCCGATGCGCAGGTCGGTGAAAGCGATCGATTCGAGCGCCTCCCCGTTTTCATCGAGGATGTCCGCCCGCAACAGGAGGCCGGAGTTGATCTCAACCCACAACTGATGACCGTAGCGCCAGGCATCGCGCGGGTCGAGCCGGACGATCTGGCTCTCGAAACCGGCGATGCGCACAACCTTGCCCTTGCGCACGTGGTACAGATCGGTCAGGCCGGCCATGCTGGCGGGCAGCAGGGATGGAAAGCCGCGCCGCACGCTGCGCTGTTCCACGATCACCATGCGGCTTTCCGGCAGATAGCAGCTGACCTCGTCGTTGTTCCGGATGATTTCGCGCGGGCTGCCGTCGAGCACCTCAATTTTTTCCATCTGGTTGCCATTGCTGACCCGATGGACGATGCGCGAAGTCTCGCTGCGGCTGGCGCTGCGATAGACGAAGGTGCCGCTGTAATCGAGCTTCTGGGCGGCCGCAGACACTTTCTTGAGCCACTGCAGACCCTCCGCTTGGGATGCGGCGGTCTGGGCCGCCGCCAGGGACATCGAAGAGACGGCGAGGATTCCTGCCGCGACCCAGAAACGGGCGCAACGGCTTATTCGGGGTGGGCTCATGGGGCGGAGGAAGTCATCGCGACGGTGCGAATCTGTTTCGCGCTATCGCCCAGGCGCACCGTGGCGGCATGCGCGTGATGGGCGAGCAGATATTCGCGCAAGTCGCCCCGCATCTCGCCGGTGGGGGGCTGCGAGCCGGGGTCGCGAGCGTGGGGGGGCATATCCGTCGGCGCCGGCGGGACGGCGACGGCGATCGCCTGCGCCTGGGTGGGCACGCTCGCCCGGGTCGGTTCGGCGCCCGGTTGCAGCGCGCCGTCGGTCAGGACAAGCCAGCCGACCACCGCCACGCCGGCCACGGAGGCCGCCAGGGCCAGCAGGGGATGCTGCCGATGCTGCGCCGCAAGCCGGCGCGGCGCCAGCACGACAGGCTCTTCCGCAACTCGCATCATCACCCGATCGGTGAGATCCGCCGCCTCGAGACTTTCGCCGCGCAATCCGTCCCCGATCAGACCGTAGAGGCGCCAGCGCTCGGCATCGGCGAGACTGCGACCGACCGCCGCGCGAAGCTCGTGCGCTTCGGCCTCGCCATCGTAGAGGGCGGAAATGTCCGATGAAGGTTCCATGCTCTCAAGAAACTCGCCGGGCCGCCCCAAGGGTTCCTTGCCCCTTGAGGGGAGAACCGAGCGTAGCGAAGGTTTTCGGGGTGGGCTCATTGCTCTCTCCTCTCAAGAAAACGAAGGGCCGCCCCGAGTTTGGCCGTTCCTCGAAACTTCGGCCTTCGGCCTCGTTTTCTTGCCCCTTGAGGGGAGAAACGAGCGCAGCGAGTTTTTCGGGGTGGGCTCATTACCATCTGCGGTCCGGCGCCGTGTCCAGCAGCGGGCGCAAGCGCGCCGCGATCGCCTCGCGCGCGCGAAAAATCCGGGAACGCACCGTGCCGATCGGACAATCCATCACCTGGGCGATCTCCTCGTACGACAGCCCCTCGATCTCGCGCAGGCTGATCGCGGTGCGCAAATCTTCCGGCAGCGCTTCCATGGCGGCATTCACGGTCTCGCCGATCTGGCGCGACATGAGGACGCGATCGGGCGTTTCCTCGTCGCGCGGCTGCAGGGTTTCCTCGAAGCCGTCATTCTCGTCATCGACGATCGTGCTGACGGTCTGCACGCGCCGGCCGTGCGCCGCGAGCCAGTTTTTCGCGGTGTTCACGCCGATGCGATAGAGCCAGGTGTAGAAAGCGCTTTCGCCGCGAAAGTTGGCCAGCGCCCGATAGGCCTTGACGAAGGCTTCCTGCGTCACATCCTCCGCCTCGGCGGGATCGCGCACCAGCCGCATCACCAGCCGCAACAATCTGCGCTGGTATTTGCCGACTAACAGCCCGAACGCCTCCCGGTCGCCGGACTGCACCCGCTCGACCAGCAGCAAATCGGCTTCCCGCTCTCCCATGACGTGGCGTTGTTGGAATGTACTGACCGAGCAGTATAGCCGGCTTCTCTTTTTGCACGTCCCGCTCCAGATCTATGCTGTCCCGATGACCCGGCAGGGCGGGATAAGTTCCCTGGCCCGCGTGATATAGTCCTCCCGCCATGGCCAGGGACGACTACCAGAAGATGTTCGATGTCATCGTGATCGGCAGCGGCCTCGCCGGCCTGACACTCGCCCTGCGGCTGGCCGACACGCACCGGGTCGCGATGGTGACCAAACGGCTGATCGACGACACCGCGACCAACTACGCCCAGGGCGGCATCGCCGCGGTGCTGGACGATGCGGACTCGATCGAATCCCATATCCAGGACACCTTCGTCGCCGGGGCCGGCCTGTGCGATCCGGTCGCGACCCGCTTCGTCGTCGAGCAGGGGCGTGCCGCCATCGACTGGCTGATCGAACAGGGCGTCCCGTTCACCTGCGACGCAAGCGGCTACCACCTGACGCGCGAAGGCGGCCACAGCACCCGCCGCGTCATCCACGTCGCCGATGCCACGGGCGCCTCGGTCCAGCAAACGCTCAGCCGCAAGGTGCGCCAGCATCCCAACATCGCGCTGCTGGAGCGCCACGTCGCGATCGACCTGATCACCGGCGCCAAGCTCGGTCTGCAAACCCCGCGCTGCTGGGGCGCCTACGTGCTCGATCTCGACGGCGGTCGCGTCCTCACCCTGGGCGCGCCCCACACGGTCATCGCCAGCGGCGGGGCCGGCAAGTCCTACCTGTTCACCAGCAACCCCGACACCGCCACGGGCGACGGCATCGCCATGGCCTGGCGCGCCGGCTGCCGGGTGGCGAACATGGAATTCATCCAGTTCCACCCCACCTGCCTCTACCACCCGCGCGCCAAATCCTTCCTGATCACCGAAGCCATGCGTGGCGAAGGCGGCATTTTGCGCCTGCCCGACGCATATGGTGGCGAGCGCTTCATGACCGCGCACGACCCGCGGCTGGAGCTGGCGCCGCGCGACATCGTCGCGCGCGCGATCGACTACGAGATGAAGAAACGCGGCCTCGACTGCGTCTTCCTCGACATGACGCACAAGGGCGAAGCCTTCCTGCGCGAACATTTCCCGAACATTCATGCCCGCTGCCTCGAATTGGGCATCGACATCGCGCGGGAGCCGATCCCGGTCGTGCCGGCCGCCCATTACACCTGCGGCGGCATCGTCGTCGACCTGGCGGCGCGCACCGACCAGCCCGGCCTATATGCGCTCGGCGAAGCCTCCTGCACCGGCCTGCACGGGGCCAACCGCCTGGCCAGCAACTCGCTGCTGGAGTGCATCGTTTATGCCGCAGCGGCGGCGCGCGACATCCGCGCCCAGCGGCAATTCAGACTGCCCCGGCTGCCGCGCTGGGACGAGTCGCGCGTCACCGACGCCGACGAGGAAGTCGTGATCTCGCACAACTGGGACGAGCTGCGCCGCTTCATGTGGGACTACGTCGGCATCGTGCGCACCACCAAGCGGCTCGAACGCGCCCAGCACCGCATCCGTTTGCTGGAAAGGGAAATCGACGAGTTCTACGCGAGCTTCCGGGTCAGCAACAACCTGATCGAGCTGCGCAACCTGGTATTGACCGCCCACCTGATCGTGGCCTGCGCGCTGCGCCGCAAGGAAAGCCGCGGCCTGCATCACAGTCTCGACTATCCCGCCCTGCTGCCCAGGGCACGCAACACCGTCCTCAGGCCGCGGCGCTAGCGCGCCAGCGCAACCACACGCGCAGCTGCCGGTGGGCTTCCGGCCCGGTGGCCGCCGGCGGAATGGCGAGCGATTCCCGCCTTCCTCCGCTGCGCAGGCGCAGCACCACCAGCCAGGGCGATACCATCGTATCGGCTTCGACATCCGCCTCTGCGCTGCCGCCGTCGCGCCGCGCAACGATCAGCCGGCCATCGGCGCGCGGCGTCAGGGCGACAATGTCGCCCCGGCAAACCAGGCGGGCAAACCAGCGATTGCGGGCGATCGCGACAGTGAAGGGCAGCCGCACCGCCCCGGACTCAGATCCGCCGGAAGGCGAGCGTGCCGTTGGTGCCGCCGAAACCGAAGTTGTTCTTGAGGGCGACGTCGATGCGCAGATCGCGCGCCGCATTCGCGCAGTAGTCGAGATCGCAGGCGGGGTCCTGCTCGACGATGTTGATGGTCGGCGGCGCAGCCTGGCGATGCACGGCCAGAACGGTCAGCACCGACTCCAGTCCGCCGGCGCCGCCAAGCAGGTGGCCGGTCATCGATTTGGTGGAGCTTACCACGAGCTGCCGCGCCGCAGCGCCAAACGCCAGCTTGATCGCTTCGGTCTCGTTCTTGTCGCCGAGCGGCGTGGACGTGCCGTGCGCATTGATGTACTGCACCTCGTCGGCATCGATGCCGGCATCCTTGAGCGCATTCATCATGCTGCGGCGCGGCCCGTCGGTGTCCGGCGCCGTCATGTGATAGGCGTCGCCGCTCATGCCGAAACCGGCCAATTCGCAGTAGATGTGGGCGCCGCGCGCCTTGGCGTGTTCGTACGCCTCGAGCACCATCACGCCGGCGCCCTCGCCCAGCACGAAACCGTCGCGTCCCTTGTCCCACGGGCGGCTCGCCGTCGCCGGATCGTCGTTGCGCGTGGACAGGGCCTGCGCCGATGCGAAGCCCCCGACTGCCAGCGGCGTGACGGTGGATTCGGCGCCGCCGCAGACCATCGCGTCGGCATCGCCATACTGGATCATGCGGAAGCTGGTGCCGATGGCGTGCAGGCCCGTCGTGCAGGCGGTGACCACGGCGAGGTTCGGCCCCTTGAGGCCGAGCAGGATCGACAGGTTGCCCGAGATCATGTTGATGATCGTGCCGGGAATGAAGAAGGGCGAGATCTTGCGCGGTCCGGCGGCGAGGAAGTCGTTGTGGGTCTCCTCGATCATCGGCAGGCCGCCGATGCCGGAGCCGATGTTCACCCCGATGCGGTGGGCATTTTCCTCGGTCACCGCCAGCCCGGACTCCCGGAAGGCCTGGATGCCGGCCGCCATGCCGTAATGGATGAAGACATCCATGCGGCGCGCTTCCTTGGGCGACAGGTAGTCGGCGACATTGAAGCCCTTGACCTCGCCGGCAATGCGCACCTTGAGCGCGGAGGCGTCGAAGCGGGTGATCGGCCCGATGCCGCTGGTGCCGGCAAGGATGGCGTTCCAGCCGTCGGCGACGTTATTGCCGACCGGCGAGACAAGCCCCAGGCCGGTCACGACGACTCTGCGACGCGACATGGCTTTCTCCAAAGGGGATGCGGAAAAGGAAGCAAAGGGCACACCGTGCCCCTTAGCATTACTTCTTCAGATTGTTGTTGATGTAGTCGATCGCCTGTTGCACGGTGGTGATCTTCTCGGCCTCCTCGTCCGGAATCTCGCACTCGAACTCTTCTTCGAGGGCCATCACCAGTTCGACCGTGTCGAGCGAATCGGCGCCCAAGT